>CALKWW010000048.1 GCA_938003945.1 uncultured Bacillota bacterium
TTTTGTGAAATAAAAAAACTTGCCATACAATATATGTATGACAAGCCTGTTTTCTCTATCTCTTTGAATATTGTGGTGCCTTCCTTGCTCCTTTAAGTCCATATTTCTTGCGCTCTTTCATCCTCGGATCCCTTGTCAAGAAACCCGCCTTTTTAAGAGCAGGTCTTAGCTCACTATCAGCTTCCACAAGTGCCCTTGCTATGCCATGACGTACAGCACCTGCCTGACCAGTAAAGCCACCACCCTGGACACTGGCTATTACATCAAACTTATCAAGGGTATTAGTTAGTGCTAGAGGCTGACGAACTAACACCTTCAATGTCTCAAGGCCAAAATAATCTTCCATGTCACAATTGTTAACAGTTATATTACCATCGCCAGGAACTAATCTAACTCTGGCAACAGATTTTTTCCGTCTACCTGTTCCCCAATATTGTACTTTAGCCATTTAATTCTCCTCCTTTCATGCTCATATCTCTAGCTCTTTAGGCATTTGGGCTTCATGTGGATGTTCAGGACCTGCATATACCCTCAACTTTTTGAGCATTGCCCTACCTAGACGGTTATGAGGTAACATACCCTTCACTGCAATATATATAGCACGGGTAGGATCTTTTGCCATCAACTCATTGAAGTTTAGCTCTTTCAATCCACCAGGATATCCTGAATGTCTATAATACTTCTTCTGCTCTGCCTTATTGCCTGTTACATTGATCTTTTCAGCGTTTATCACAATTACAAAATCCCCTGTGTCAACATGGGGTGTATATGTGGGCTTATGCTTACCCCTAAGTATATGAGCTATTTGAGAAGCTAGTCTACCTAATGTCTTGCCTTCAGCATCTATTACATACCAATCGCGCTCTACAGTACTAGGTTTAGCCATATACGTCTTCATGTCTTTCCCTCCTCTATTTCATAGCAATTTTTTAATTACCAGCGGACTTACGTACTTTATCTAAAGATCCGGGGCTAATGGATCTAATTTGCACTAACCTTAATTTTAATACACATTATAAATGCCTGTCAATAGGTAAAGGACATTTTTAATGCTTTTTTATAATATATTTGAAAATAATTCATCTTCTGTATAATAAACTTCCTCAAGACATAACCCATGGGCCGGAACGGTAGGACCTGCCAATTCCCTATAGCCCTTTTCTATTATCTTACCCACATCAAAAAAGGTAAGTTTCCCCCTACCTACTTCTATAAGGGTACCCACCATTATTCTAACCATATTATATAAAAATCCACTTCCAATTACATCAAAATATAGAAATGGGGGCTTTGAAATTATATGGGAACTATATATAGTCCTCACAGTACTTTTTACACTACTACCCTTGGACATAAATGCCTTGAAGTCATGAGTGCCTTGAAATATCTTAGCTCCTCTGACCATATTATCTATGTCAAGATTCTGCTTTACATGGTAATAATAATCTCTACCTATGGCAATACCTTGTCTATCCATTACCATAGAGTAAGTATAGCGTTTTGCTAAGGCACAGTACCTTGCATGAAAATCCATAGGTACTTCCTTTGACTCCTTAACCCTAATATCTAGAGGCAATCTAGTATTTAAAGCAAAGGAAAACTTGTCTGGTGGAATAGACGAGTTAGTATGGAAGTTGGCCACTTGTCCTCTTGCATGTACACCACTATCTGTCCTCCCTGAACCAATTAACGCTACATTTTCTCCAGTTATACTGCAAATTCCCTCTTCTATAACTTGTTGTATCGACACGGCATTCTTTTGTCGCTGCCAACCAAAATATGAAGTTCCATCATATTCTAATCTCAACCGTATATTCTTCACTTTATATTCCTCTTACATAATATCTATCTAGATTATAAATATTTTAAAGAAAGTTTAGTTAAAATCACAAAGCTTTAACTCTAGTCCTAGACTTGACTGATTATATGGATAACTACTATCAATATCAATCATAGTTGTCCAAGAACTTATTCAAGTCTGATATTAAATTTGCACAATTATAACTATAGATATCATGGCACATGTAAAGGCGATTGCAATATAGTCACGCTTACTTGCCTTAAGTTCTTTCATTCTCGTCCTATTTTCTCCACCCCTATAGCAACGTGCCTCCATAGCCATAGCCAATTCATCAGCTCTTCTAAATGCACTTATAAATAGGGGCACTAAAAGAGGTACTAAGCTCTTAGCCCGTTGGACTAGATTGCCTGTCTCAAAATCTGCTCCCCGGGCCATCTGCGCTTTCATTATCTTATCAGTTTCCTCCATAAGGGTGGGAATAAATCTAAGAGCTATTGTCATCATCATGGCAAGTTCATGGGCTGGAAAATTAAATACTTTAAGGGGATTTAATAGATACTCTAGCCCATCTGTAAGCTCTATGGGAGAAGTAGTCAAAGTCAATATAGATGTACCCATAACTAAAAACACAAGCCTAAGTGCCATAAATATAGCCTGATTTAAACCTTCTTTTGTTATTGTAAGCCTCCAAAAACTTACAAGGACATCTTCGCCCACCGTAAAAAACATATTTATTATAAAGGTCAAGATTATTACAAATAAAAGTGGCCGTAGACTTCTAAATATTAATCTAGGGGGAATAGTGGATAAAACTATGGTCGCCATCAAATATACAAATAGTACTGCATATCCTATATAGCTCTTAATAAAAAAGATTATAAATATAAATAGGAATGTGATTATTATTTTCACTCGAGGATCTAAAAGGTGTATAGGGGATCTTCCCGGATAGTATTGACCTATTGTAATATCTTTAAGCATTATAATCCCCCTTTTTTAGCCTCAATATTGCCTCTTTTGCCTCTTCTATTGTATAGATATTATCTGGTACATCCATTCCCCTAGCCTTGAGTCCGTGCATAAGTTTTGCAATATGAGGTATATCAAGACCTATCTCCTCTAATAACTCACCGCGGGAGAATACCTCCTTTGGTGTACCTGTGAGAGCAATGGTTCCCCTATTCATGACCACAATCCTATCGACTAATTTTGCAATATCCTCCATACTATGGGACACCAATATTATTGTTAGTTTATGTTCTTCATGTAATAGCTTAATCTGATTCAGTATCTCACTTTTACCCATAGGATCAAGGCCTGCCGCCGGCTCATCTAAAATAAGTACCTTAGGTTTCATAGCCAGCACTCCAGCTATTGCTACTCGCCTACGTTGGCCACCACTAAGCTCAAATGGCGATCTATCCTTGACCTTTTCAAAATCTAATCCCACAAGTTCCATAGACTCTCTTATACGAGCGTCTATTTCTTCTTGTGAGAGCTTTAGGTTTTTTGGCCCAAAGGCTATATCCTTATACACTGTCTCCTCAAATAGCTGATACTCAGGATATTGAAATACCAAGCCAACCTGCTGGCGGAGAGATTTCAATTCCATCTCTTTTTTAAATATATCCACGCCATCTATCAAAATAGTACCTCTAGTTGGTCTAAGTAATCCATTAAAATGTTGTATTAAAGTAGATTTTCCCGAACCGGTATGCCCTATAAGCCCTATAAACTCCCCATCTTCTATATCAAGATTTACATCCTTGATTGCCACAGCTTCAAAAGGGGTATTTTCCATATATATATGGGTTAAGTTTTGTACACTTATTGACATAATAAATCCACCATCTCCTCAACCGTCAGCACATCAGGTGGAATATCCAGCCCTTCTCGCCTAAGCTCATGGGCCAATTCTGTCACCTGAGGTACATCTAGTCCTATGTCCTTGAGTAAATCCACTCGCTTAAATACTTCCCTAGGTGTACCGTCTAATATTATCTTACCCGCCTCCATTACAATCACCCTATCGGCATCTACAGCTTCCTCCATGAAGTGGGTTATATGGATGACAGTTATATCTTCGTGTTTGTTTAAATATTTCACCGTGTTTAGGACTTCCTGTCTACCTGACGGATCGAGCATAGCCGTTGGTTCATCTAGCACTATTACCTCAGGTTTCATAGCCAATACACCTGCTATTGCCACCCTCTGTTTCTGTCCCCCCGATAAGAAATGGGGGGCTGCATCTGCAAATTCTGACATTCCAACAGCTGATAGCGCCCCATCCACTCTCTTGCGGATCTCCTTGGGGAGTATGCCTAAATTCTCTGGACCAAATGCCACATCCTCTTCTACAATAGTTGCAACTAGTTGATTATCGGGATTTTGAAACACCATACCTGCTGTCTGCCTTATATCCCATAAATTTTCATCATCATTTGCATCCATTCCCTTTACCCATACCGTACCCCGACTTGGCCTTAATAGGGCATTTATATGTTTTGCTAGAGTAGACTTTCCAGAGCCATTATGCCCTATAATTACTATGAACTCGCCTTTCTCCACATCTAGATCCACGCCATCTAGGGCTGCTATCTCCTGCTCTTCAAAATTCATATACTCAAAGTGGACATCTCTTACCTTTACTATGGTCTCCATAGCCGTCTCCCCTATAAAAAATATGGATTAAGTGTTTAACTTAATCCCTTTTACGAATAACCATTGGTGTAATTTGTATAGTTATCCATGAAATTGGTCAAGTTATATACATAGAATCCTCTTATTTTAACTTGACCAATTAAAGTATTAGAAATAGACACTTACACTAATTCTATCATTACCTCTTCGGCACCATCGCCTCTTCGAGGCCCTAACTTAATTATACGAGTATAGCCACCAGCGCAAGAATTTTCTTCATTGCGCTCCCTATATTTAGGTCCATACTCACCAAATAATTTTTCCACAACGGGATAGTTAATCTCTCGTATACGCTCTGCATATTCACTCTCTGTCTCATCTGAGCGCTTAGCATCTTTAACATTGTATAGATACGCCATCATCTCTCTCCTAGCTTTGAGCTTTGATGGAGCATCATTTTCCACTTCTAGTGTTACTGTCTGTCCTTTTTCGTTAAATACTTCCTTTGTCACCTTTTCAGTATTATCGTATTCTTTTATAGCAAGTGTTATAAGTTTTTCTGCAATTCTTTGCACTTCTTTGGCTCGTGCTTCAGTAGTCTTTATCTTGCCATGCCAAAGAAGTGCAGTTACCTGATTGCGAAGCAGAGCTTTTCTTTGATCAGTTGGTCTACTAAGTTTTCTGTTTCTTGCCATAGACGCATCCCTCCTTTGCTATTCATCGCTCTCTTTAAGGCTCAAACCTAATTCAGCCAATTTGCCTGTTACTTCTTCAAGGGATTTCTTACCCAAATTTCTAACCTTCATCATATCCTCTTCAGTTCGTTGTATGAGCTCATCTACAGTATTTATATTTGCACGTTTTAAGCAATTATATGAGCGTACTGAAAGATCTAATTCTTCCACTGTCATTTCAAGTACTTTTTCCTTCTTATCCTCTTCTTTTTCTACCATTATTTCTACATCATTTACATGTTCGGTTAGATCTATAAATAGCATTAAATGCTCATTCATTATCTTTGCACCCAAGCTTGCCGCCTCATCAGGTTTTATGGTTCCGTCAGTCCAAACCTCCAGAGTCAATTTGTCATAGTCTGTTACCTGACCTACACGCGTATCTTCAACGTGATAGTTCACCCTCCTTATAGGGGAAAATAGAGAGTCAATGGGAATAATTCCTATAGGTTGCTCATCGTGCTTATTTCGCTCTGCTGGAACATATCCCCTACCTTTTTCCACATTTATCTCCATATACAGCTTAGCATCCTCATTCAATGTCGCTATATGATGATCCGGATTGACTATCTCTATACTAGGGTCACATATTATATCTCCAGCCTTGACTTCTCCTGCACCCTGAGCATTTATTGTCATCACTTTAGGTTCCTCATCGTCCATCTTGATGGCAAGCTCCTTGATATTCAGTATGAGCTCAACCACATCTTCCTTCACACCCGGCACCGTGGAGAATTCATGGAGCACACCGTCTATCTTTACAGATGTAGCGGCAGCACCAGGTAATGACGAGAGCAATACTCGCCTAAGTGCATTACCCAAAGTCAATCCAAAACCTCTCTCCAAAGGTTCTACAACAAACATACCATATCTATCATCGTCTTGATCTGTCTCTACAATCTCTATCTTGGGCTTTTCTATTTCAATCATTCAAATAACCCTCCTCACATACCTTATTGATATACCATTTTTTTGCGAGGGCAACTGATTCTACATATAGACAATATTACTTAGAGTATAGCTCAACTATCAAGTGTTCTTCAATAGGTGTATCTATATCTTCTCTCTCAGGAAGACTAGAGATTACCCCTTCCATTTTGTCAAAGTCCACTTGTAGCCATTCTGGAACAGTCTTTCCGCCTTCTTCCTTGATGCCCTTAAAATATTCCATTTTTTCCATACTCTTCTCTGCAACAGCCACAGTTTGACCAGCATTAACTAGATAAGATGGAATATTTACTCGCTTTCCATCTACTGTAATATGTCCATGCCTTACAAACTGCCTTGCTTGAGCCCTTGATGAAGCAAATCCAAGTCTATATACCACATTATCCAGTCTTCGCTCTAGCATTTGCAGGAGATTTTCACCTGTAATGCCCCTCATCTGCTCAGCCTTTTTAAAGTAATTCCTAAATTGCTTTTCCATCACACCATATGTCCTCTTAGCCTTCTGTTTTTCACGAAGTTGAAGGCCATATTCGGAAACTTTCTTCCTGGACTGACCATGTTGCCCAGGAGCCACTGGCCTTCTAGCTATAGCACATTTATCTGAATAACAACGATCTCCCTTTAAATATAACTTGTTGCCTTCCCTTCTGCACAATCTGCAAACAGATCCTGTATATCTTGCCATCTATAACACCTCCATCTATTTAAACTCTTCTTCTCTTAGGTGGTCTGCAACCATTGTGGGGAAGTGGTGTCACATCCTTTATAAGATTGACATCCAGTCCCGTTGCCTGTAGCGATCTTATGGCTGCCTCTCGTCCTGCACCCGGTCCTTTTACATATACTTCAACAGTTTTCATACCATGTTCCATAGCACCTTTCGCAGCGGTTTCAGCAGTCATCTGAGCTGCAAAAGGAGTACTCTTCCTTGAGCCCTTAAAGCCTAAGGAACCTGCACTTGACCAGGAAACCGCATTTCCAGACATATCTGTTATCGTTACAATAGTATTATTAAAGGTGGAATGGATATATGCAGCACCGTGTTCTATGTTCTTTCTCTCACGGCGTCTTCTTGTTCTACGTGCCTTTTGCTTTGCCATTCATTACCCTCCTTATTTCTTCTTTCTTGCACTAATACCTTGCCTTGGACCTTTTCTTGTCCTAGCATTTTGTTTAGTACTCTGCCCCCTCACGGGCAGTCCTCTTCTATGTCTTATACCTCTATAACAACCAATCTCTGTCAATCTCTTGATATCCAGAGATACCTCTCGCCTTAGGTCACCTTCTACTTTCACATTTTTGTCTATATAATCCCTAAGTTTACTTACCTCTTCCTCAGTAAGATCATTTACCCGTATATCAGGATCTATTCCCGTCGCCTCAAGAATTTCATTAGACTTGGAACGACCAATCCCATATATATAGGTAAGTCCAATCTCAATTCGCTTATTTCGAGGCAAGTCAACACCGGCAATACGTGCCATCTTCACACCTCCATAAACTCATAATTATCCTTGTTTTTGCTTATGCTTTGGATTTTCGCATATTACCATTACTTTCCCTTTACGCCTTATTACCTTACATTTTTCGCATATAGGCTTAACAGACGGTCTCACCTTCACCGCAAACTACCTCCTTACATTACTTGCCACGCCAGGTAATTCTACCACGGGTTAAGTCATATGGTGATAATTCCACCGTCACCTTATCTCCTGGTAGTATACGTATAAAATTCATACGCAATTTCCCCGATATATGAGCCAAAATTTTATGCCCATTCTCTAATTCTACCTGAAACATGGCATTTGGCAATGCCTCTACAACTGTACCTTCAACTTCAATAACATCCTCTTTGGACAAGCAGTTTCACCCTCCTTAATTATTGTATCCCAGTGCCTCCAATATCTTGCGAATCTCTGAGTCAAAAACTTGATCGCCATCTAATATCTTTTCCCTAATTTGCCAGTTTAACTCTTCCATTGCTTTTAGATGTTTTATCTTTTTCTTCTTAGGTTTAGTCAATGTTCTATTACTGCCATTGACTATCCAGACATAATTTTCATCTATTATACCCACTATCATAAATAGTTTATCCCGATCCCGACCAGCAGTAGCTTTTACTATTCTTCCAATTTCAAAGCCCTCTTGTTCCAAAGCTGTCACCTACCCTTCAAGAGTAAGAATTATAGGCCCATCTTCTGTTATGGCAATTGTGTTTTCATAATGAGCCGATAACTTTCCATCTTTGGTAAGTACTGTCCAGTTATCTTCCAATGTCACTATCTTGTGGGTTCCCTCATTGACCATAGGTTCTATGGCCAATGTCATTCCGGGACGTAGTCTCGGACCTTTTCCAGGGGGGCCATAATTAGGTATTTGAGGATCCTCATGCATACTCTGCCCAATTCCATGTCCTACATAGGCTCTTACAACCGAGTATCCCCTACTTTCCACATATGTCTGTATAGCATGGGATATATCTGAGAGACGATAACCTGAACTTGCATATTTTATTCCTTCATAGAAAGACCCTTTCGTTATCTCTATTAAGTTAAGGGCCTCAGGTGATACATCTCCAACTGGATGAGTCCTTGCTGCATCTCCATGATATCCATTATATATAGCTCCTATATCGACGCTTACTATATCTCCTTCCTTCAAACGCAAATTACCTGGAATCCCGTGGATTACCTGCTCATTTACCGATACACATATACTCGCTGGGAATCCATAATAGCCTTTAAAGGATGGATAAGCACCACAACTTCTTATATATTCATCTGCAATATTGTCTAGCTCAGCAGTGGTTATACCCGGCGCCACAGCCTTCCTAACTGCCTCATGGGCACCGGCTACTATCTTACCTGCTTCGCTCATCAATTCTATCTCTCTTTTCGATTTAATAATGATCATCTGACCCACCTTACTTCAAAAATCCCTTGTAGTGGCGCATAAGCATTTGTGCTTCTATTTCTTTAGATGTCTCCATAGCTACACCCACTATTATCAGTATGGCTGTTCCTCCAAAATACATGGGAATTTTAGCTGCAGCCGAAGCGGCTATAGGTATTATAGCTACCGCTGCTAAAAATAGTGAACCTACAAATGTAAGTCTGTTTGATATCTTCCCAAGATACTTTGCTGTAGGCCTTCCAGGCCTTATACCCATTACAAATCCACCATACTGCTTTAAATTATTGGCCACCTCAATAGGGTTAAACGTTATCTGCGTATAGAAGAATGTAAAGAATATGATCAATAGGCCATAGAGTACAGCATATAGAGCCGAACCCTGACTAAAATATTTACCTACCCAGATAGCAAATCCACTCTCTGGGAAAAACTGAGCTATTGTCTGAGGAAAAGCCAATATGGATACTGCAAATATTATAGGTAAAACCCCTGACGAATTTACTTTCATAGGTATATGAGTACTCTGACCTCCGTATACCTTCCTACCCACTACCCTCTTGGCATATTGGACAGGAATTCTTCTCTCTCCCATATCGATAAATATCACACCTGCTATAAGAAGTACTGCAAATACTATCATTATAGGTATACTCCAGATACTCTGTGTCTTAGCCACAAATACATTCTGGTAAGTCGCTATAATTGATATTGGAAGTCTTGATACAATGCTAGTAAATATTATTAAAGAAATTCCGTTCCCAATACCTTTATCTGTAATCTGTTCACCTAACCACATCAAAAATGCAGTTCCAGCAGTCAATGTCAAGGCTACAACAAAATAACTGAGAAATCCAGGATTTCTGATAGCACCTTGTGCTAAACCATAGGTTATACCAAAAGCCTGCACAAAAGCAAGTATAATTGTAAAATACCTTGTGTACTGGGCTATCTTCTTTCTTCCCTCTTCTCCCTCTTTTGCTAGTTGCTCCAACTTAGGTATGGCAACCGTCAAAAGCTGCATTATTATGGACGCATTTATATGTGGCGTTATACCCAACGCAAATATAGTAAAGTTTGCAAAAGCACCTCCAGTGATTATGTCAAAAAAGCTTAGCAAACCACCATCTGCCACGAGCTGTCTTATATAATCACTATTTATACCTGGAATCGGTACAAATGTTCCTACTCTGTATATAAATAGCATTAATATTGTGAAATTTATCTTTTTCCTTATATCTTCTATTTTCCAGGCATTTCGTAAGGTGTCTATAATCACTTAAATCACCTCTGCCTTTCCTCCAACAGCCTCTATCTTTTCTTGAGCCGCTTTACTAAACTTATGGGCCTTAACTGTTAATTTTTTTGTAAGGGTACCATCCCCTAATATTTTGACACCATCTTCCAACTTCTTTATAAAACCCTTTTCCACAAGCAGTTCAGGAGTTACAACAGTGCCATCTTCAAATATATCTAAATCAGCTATATTGACGATTGCATATTCTCTAGCAAATATATTTGTAAATCCTCGCTTAGGTAATCGTCTTACAAGTGGCATCTGTCCACCTTCAAA
Source organism: uncultured Bacillota bacterium (assembly GCA_938003945.1). Classification (GTDB taxonomy): domain Bacteria; phylum Bacillota; class Clostridia; order Caldicoprobacterales; family Xylanivirgaceae; genus UBA3920. Next base: position 10,607 of record CALKWW010000048.1, read on the forward strand.
CCCTAACCTTTCACCACTACCGCTTCTGGCTCTTTGTCCTTTATGACCTCTTCCTGATGTCTTACCTAGTCCCGAGCCTACTCCTCTGCCCTTGCGTCTTTTTGATGTTACTGCTCCTTTTGCTGGTTTTAAATCATGTAACTTCAAGGGTTTCACCTCCTCACTCGCTTATCTCTTCAACCTCTACTAAATGTCTTACTTTATCTATCATACCCCTAATTGCAGGGTTATCGTCGAATGTATTAGTTTGCCCTATTCTTCCAAGCCCTAGAGCTTTAATAGTGGCAATCTGAGCCTTAGGACGGCCAATTGTACTGGCCCTTTGTGTGACTCTTAGTTTCGATTCTGCCATATCTCTTTCCTCCTAACCTAAGATCTCTTCGACTGTCTTATTGCGCAGACGTGCCATCTGCTCAACAGTTTTGAGCTGTTTTAATCCCTCTATTGTAGCATTTGCCATACTAAGTGTATTACTCGATCCTAGTGATTTAGTCCTTATATCCCTTATTCCAGCAAGCTCTAAGACTGCACGAACCGACCCACCAGCAATAACACCCGTTCCTTCCTCAGCCGGTTTCATGAGTACCTTTCCAGCTCCGGATATACCAATTATCTCATGGGGAATTGTTGTATTCACAATAGGTACATGTATCAAATTCTTTTTCGCATCATCTATCCCTTTTCTAATGGCATTAGGAATCTCTGTTGCCTTTCCTGTACCTACTCCAACGTGGCCATTTTCATCCCCAACTACTACTACTACATTAAACCGAAAATTTCTACCACCCTTTACAACCTTTGCAACCCTATTAATGCTTACAACTCTCTCATTAAGGTCTAAAGTACTGGCATCAATACGCTCCATCTATTACCCTCCTTTAAAATTGAAGTCCAGCTTGGCGAGCACCTTCTGCCACTTCTTTTACCCTGCCATGGTAGATATATCCACTGCGATCAAATACCACTTCGGTTATACCCTTTTCCATGGCGCGCCTACCTGCTAGTTCTCCAACCATTTTTGCAGCTTCTGTTTTTGTAATCCCATCTACCTTATCTCTAAGTTCAGGATCCAAAGTGGAAGCAGATACCAGGGTATGACCGGTTAAATCATCTATTATCTGTGCATACATATGCTTATTGCTCTTATAAACATTTAATCTGGGTTTTTCGGTCGTACCAGATATTTTTGTTCGGATCCTCAAATGTCTCTTCTTTCTGGTTTCATTTCTATTTACCTTTTTTATCACCCTGATTCACTCCTTCCTAATTAGCCTGTCTTACCTTCTTTTCGAATAATTCTCTCGCCTTCAAATTTTATACCTTTACCATTATATGGTTCAGGTTCTCGGATACTTCTTATTGCCGATGCAACGGCACCTACTTTTTGTTTGTCTATGCCTCTGATTATTATCTTATTTGGAGCAGGTACATCGAACTCTATGCCTGGCTCTTCCTCTATCTCAACAGGGTGAGAATAGCCTACATTGAGTATCAATTTCTTACCTTGTTTTTGTGCCCTATAGCCTACGCCTTCTATCTCCAAAACTCTTTCAAATCCCTTGGTCACTCCTACCACCATATTATCTATTAAGGATCGAGTAAGTCCATGCAGGGATTTGTCAAATTTCGTATCAGATATTCTTTCCACTGTTACTGTACTGTTCTCTATTGTAGCCTTGATTGACTCATGAAGTTTTTTGGAAAGCTCGCCTTTCGGTCCCTTCACTGTCAATGTGTTGTTGGCATCATCTATATTTGCACTAACCCCATCGGGAAGCTCTATAGGAAGTCTTCCTATCCTTGACATTTTTACACCACCTTCCATGTTTTTGTATGATATATCTACCACACATAACAGATTACTTCGCCACCTACTCCCTCTTTTCGGGCCTGTTTGTCTGATACAACACCCTTAGAAGTAGAGATTATAGCAATTCCTAAGCCACCCAAAACTTTAGGAACCTCCTCGCTCTTTGCATATACCCTAAGTCCTGGTTTGCTTATTCTCTTGAGTCCCGATATAACCCTTTCACTATCTGGACCATATTTAAGAGTCAACCTCAGTGTTGACTTATTATTGTCTTCTATCTCTTTTACATTTTTTATATATCCCTCTTGCAAAAGAATATTTGCAATATCTCTCTTCATATTAGAAGCTGGAACATCAACGTATTCCTGCTTTACAACCAACGCATTTCTAATACGAGTCAGCATATCGGCAATGGGATCTGTCATAGCCATATATTATACCTCCTTCCAGACTTCTATGTTTACCAGCTAGACTTTCTAACTCCAGGTATTTGGCCCTTATATGCAAGCTCTCTGAAACATACACGACATATACCATATTTCTTTAATACTGAATGTGGTCTCCCACATAGTCTACATCTGGTATATGCTCTAGTCTTATATTTAGGTTTCTTTTGCTGTTTTACAACTAAAGACTTCTTTGCCAAAATACTTCCCTCCTCTTATTTTTGGGCAAATGGCATACCCATAAGTCTCAAAAATTCAGCTGCTTCCTCGTCAGTCTTAGCTGTGGTAACGAATACTATATCCATACCTCGTAATTTTTCTACATCATCATAATTTATTTCAGGAAAAATTAGCTGTTCCTTCAAGCCTAATGAATAATTGCCCCTTCCATCAAATGAATTGATAGAAAGTCCCCTAAAGTCTCTTACCCTTGGTAGGGCAATATTGAACAATTTATCTACAAAATCATACATCTTATCTCCACGAAGAGTGACCTTCGCACCGATCTTCATGCCTTCTCTCAACTTAAAGGCTGCAACTGACCTCTTTGCCTGTGTAACCACAGGCTGTTGCCCTGTTATAGTTGCCAAATCCTTCACCGCAGATTCTAAAAACTTCGGATTTTCCTTAGCATCGCCTACTCCCATGTTGACAACTACCTTCTCTAATTTAGGCACTTCCATCACATTACTGTATTGGAATTTGTCCATAAGAGCAGGTATCACTTCTTCTCTATAGTGATCCTTTAATCGTGGCATCATAATACCTCCCTTCCATGTAGCGATTAATCGTTAAATGTCTCTCCGCATTTTTTACAAAATCTCACTTTAGACCCATCCTCCAAAAACTTTTTGCCTACTCTAGTCCGTTCATCACATTTATCGCAGACAACCATAGCTTTGGATGCATCTATAGGACCTTCCTGATGTATAATGCCACCCGGTTGAGCAATTCCCCTCGGTTTTTGATGTTTTGTACGTTTATTTACATCTTGAACAATTATCCTGCCCTCTTTGGGAAGGACAGTCAACACTTTACCTCTTTTGCCCTTGTCCTCACCATTTATAATTTCAACAGTATCGCCTTTTTTTACATGAATTTTTTGTTTTACTGCCATCTATATAGTCACCTCCCTGCTATATAACTTCAGGAGCTAGTGAAATTATTCTCATATAGTCTCTTCCCCTAAGTTCCCTTGCAACAGGTCCAAATATACGCGTTCCACGTGGTTGATTTGCATCATCTATAATGACTGCTGCATTATCATCAAATTTTATATATGAGCCATCCGATCTTCGTAGTCCTTTTTTTGTTCTCACTATTACAGCTTTCACAACATCGCCTTTTTTGACAACGCCTCCAGGTATTGCCGTCTTGACAGATGCTACTATCACATCACCGATATTACCATATCTTCTCCCTGAGCCACCTAATACCTTAATACACATTAATTCTTTTGCACCGGTATTATCGGCTACCTTAAGTAGGGTCTGTTGCTGTACCATCTTGTTAACCTCCTCTCATCGTGCATATGGTGCTTATTGTGCCTTCTCTATTATATTAACGACACGCCAACATTTATCCTTACTAAGAGGTCTAGTTTCCATTATCCTCACTTTATCGCCAATTCTGCATTCATTGTTTTCATCATGAGCTTTAAATTTGGTGGTACGTTTTATAGTCTTACCGTATAGCTTATGCTTAACACGTGTTTCAACAGCAACAACTACTGTCTTATCCATCTTATCGCTTACAACAGTGCCTACTCTGCTCTTTCTGTTGCCTCTTGTATTCTCAGACACGTAACATTCCTCCTTTCAGCGACTATACTTCAGCAGCCTTCAGCTCCCTTTCCCGAAGAATAGTATGAACTCTAGCTATATCTTTTCTAACTGCTTTTATTCTCATGGGATTATCTAGCTGACCAGTAGCTGATTGAAATCTCAAATTAAAAAGTTCTCCCTTTAGTTCAACAAGCCTATCTTGTAGCTCTTCATTTGAAAGCTCCCTCAATTCATTAGCCTTCATCTTCTTCACCACCCAATTCTTCTCTTTTCACAATCTTACACTTAAGGGGTAGTTTATGTGAAGCCAAGCGGAGCGCCTCCTTTGCCTGAGTCTCCGGTAAACCTGCTATTTCAAATAATATTCTGCCTGGTTTGACAACAGCTACCCAATATTCAGGAGTACCCTTACCACTACCCATACGTGTCTCAGCTGGTTTCTCAGTGACTGGTTTATCGGGGAATATCTTAGTCCACAATTTCCCGCCTCTACGCACATATCTTGCCATTACAATACGGGCAGACTCTATTTGATTGCTCGTAATCCAACCAGGTTCTAAAGCCTGTAGGCCATATTCGCCATAAGCTAGGGTATTACCCCTTGTTGCCCTACCTTTGATTCTGCCCCTCTGCTGCTTACGATACTTAACCCTCTTTGGCATTAACATTTTATCTTCCTCCTTCCTGTGATTGTTTGTCATTAACAGTTGGAAGGACTTCGCCCTTATAGATCCACACTTTGACGCCTATCTTACCATAGGTTGTATTTGCCTCAGCAAATCCATAATCTATATCGGCTCTCAATGTCTGAAGTGGTATAGTCCCCTCATGGTATCCTTCAGTTCTGGCAATCTCTGCACCACCTAAGCGACCAGAAACCTGTGTCTTTACACCCTGAGCACCTGCTTTCATTGCTCTGGATATGGACTGTTTCATCGCCCTTCTGAAGGAAATCCTTCTCTCTAGTTGAGAGGCTATATTCTCTGCCACAAGTTGTGCATCCATATCGGGCTTCTTTACCTCAACTATATTAATAATTACATTTTTATCCGTCAACTTTTCTAGATCTTTTTTAAGCTTTTCAACACCGGAACCACCTCGACCTATTACCATTCCAGGCTTACCAGTGTATATATTCAATCTTATCCTATTCGCAGCTCTTTCAATTTCTATCCTTGAAATGCCAGCATTATATTCTTTTTCCTTAACATATTCCCTAATCTTCACATCTTCTATTAGAGTGTCGGCAAAATCCTTTTTGGAAGCATACCATTTGGCATCCCAATCCTTGATTACGCCTACTCTAAACCCATGGGGATTAATTTTCTGACCCACGTATCTATCCCTCCTTACTTCTCAATTTGATCTAAAATTATAGTTACGTGACTAGTCCGTTTTCGTATCCTTGTCGCCCTTCCCATAGCTCTGGGTCTAATACGTTTAAGTGTCGGACCTTCATTTGCATATACCTCTGCAACATATAACTCGTCACGATTCATACCTAAGTTATTCTCTGCATTTGCTATCGCAGAATCAAGGAGCTTTAAAACCGGTTCTGCTGCTACTTTCCCTGAAAGAGATAAGATGGCTACTGCTTCATTCACTTCTTTACCACGTATTTCATCCAATACAAGTCTTACCTTAGTGGGAGATATTCGCAAATACTTTAGTGTAGCAGATGGCCTCTTATCCCTGTTTTCCTCTCGGGCTCTAGCTTTTTCTCTCATTCTAGTTGCCACTTACACTTCCTCCTTCCATAAGGTTTACAAAAGCTGGGTTGTTTCCTCCGTTGATTGACCAGCCTTACCATGTCTCCTAAACGTCCTCGTTGGGGCGAATTCTCCTAATTTATGTCCTACCATATCCTCTGTTATATAGACAGGCACATGTTTCTTACCGTCATGTACTGCAATTGTATGCCCCACCATATCTGGTGTTATTGTAGAGGCACGGGACCATGTCTTTATAACTGCCTTTTTCCCATTTTTATTCATTTCTCGAACTTTTTTAGTCAAACTCTTGTGCACATAGGGCCCTTTCCTAACCGATCTACTCACCTAATATGCCTCCTTTCATTAACATGTAAGTTTTTACTTACCCCGCTTTCTTACCACATACTTATCTGAATACTTTGTCCTCTTACGAGTCTTATATCCAAGTGTAGGTTTACCCCATGGCGTAACTGGTGACGGCATACCGATAGGAGCTCTACCTTCACCACCACCATGTGGATGGTCAACAGGATTCATAGCCGAACCACGAACTGTAGGCCTAAATCCTAGATGTCTCTTCCTGCCTGCTTTACCGATATCTATATTCTCATGTTCTACATTTCCTACCTGGCCTACAGTGGCTCTACAATCAAGACGTACCAATCGTACTTCTCCTGAAGGAAGCTTTATATGACCATATTTATCTTCCTTTGCCACCAGTTGAGCTGCATTCCCTGCAGAACGCACTATCTGTCCACCCTTACCTGGATGTAATTCAATATTGTGTATCACTGTTCCCACAGGAATATTCCTAAGAGGTAGTGCATTACCTACTTTTATATCTGCATCTACACCGGACTCTACAGTATCTCCTATCTTAAGTCCATTGGGAGCTATTATATAACGTTTTTCCCCATCTGCGTAGTTGAGCAGTGCTATATATGCACTCCTATTTGGATCATATTCTATAGCTGCCACTTTGGCAGGTATAGCATCTTTATCACGTCTGAAATCAATCATCCTATATTTTCTCTTAGCGCCACCGCCCCTATGACGTACTGTTATACGCCCTTGGTAATTTCGTCCCGACTTACCTTTTGAAGGAGCTGTAAGAGACTTTTCCGGTTTCTTCTTGGTCACCCCTTCAAACTTAGAAACACTCATATGTCTTTTTGCTGGGGAGGTTGCTTTATATGTCTTAATAGGCATCTCTCATCCCTCCTTAATCTATGCCATTCCTTCGAAGAATTCAATCCCCTTACTATCAGGCGTAAGTTTTATTATTGCCTTTTTATACGAAGGCCTTCTGCCTGAATACATACCCATTCTCTTTACTTTTCCGAGCTGTCTTATAGTGTTTACCTTTTCGACCTTTACATCAAATATTTCCTCTATTGCTCTTTTTATCTCTGCTTTGTTCGCCTTAGGATTTACTAAGAATGTATACTTATTATCTGCTAGTTGATCGTAGCTCTTCTCTGTCAAAATAGGTCTTATTATGATTTCATGTGGATTTTTCATCATGCATACACCTCCTCAATCTGGCGAACAGCCTCCTCTAAGATTATGAATTTATCGTATTTCAAAATATCGTATACGTTTAACGTATTTACGTACATAAGCTTTAGATTGGGGATATTTCTAGCTGCTCTCTCTACCCATTCATTCTTTCCGTTCAATACAAGTGCTACTTTCTTATCTATATTTAAATTTCCAAGCATCTTTGCTATTTCTTTAGTCTTTGGCTGAGAGAGTTCTATTGAATCTAATACTATGAGATTGTCCCCTGCAACCTTAGACGATAGAGCACTCTTAATGGCAAGCCTTCTCATCTTCCTAGGTACCTTATAGCTGTAAGCCCTAGGTTTAGGAGCAAATGCTACTCCTCCCTTTACCCAAATAGGTGAACGAATGCTACCATGTCTTGCACGACCAGTCCCCTTTTGTCTCCAAGGCTTAGCACCTCCGCCCCTCACTTCTGATCTTGTAAGTGCAGATTGTGTGCCCTGCCTCTTATTGGCAAGTTGCATTTTTACTACTTGATGCATCACAGCTTCGTTTATATCCGCTCCAAATACTTCATCTTTTAGTTCTATCTCTCCTGAGACGCTACCGTCCATTTTATATAGTGCAACCTTTGGCATTATCTTTCCTCCTTTCAATACGAAGTTTTGTTATCTCTTAACTGTCTCCTTAATATATAACAAGCCATTTTTATTCCCAGGAACTGAACCTTTTATCAACAACAAGTTCCGTTCTGGATCTACTTTGACTACTTCAAGGTTTTGTACAGTCCTTCTTACGCCACCCATTCTTCCTGCCAATTTTTTGGTCTTAAACACTCTACTTGGAGTGGCAGAACCGCCCATCGAACCAGGACCTCTGTGATACCTAGAACCATGAGACATGGGGCCTCTTGCCTGATTCCATCTCTTTATTGGACCTGTAAAACCCTTACCCTTTGTAGTACCTGCGACATCAATGCGATCGCCTTCCGAAAAAATATCGACCTTTATTTCATCGCCTATATTATAATTTTCTATATCGTCAAGTTTCAACTCTCTTAAATAACGCTTGGAGTCAACTTTAGCCTTATCAAAATGTCCTTTCAGAGGTTTGTTTATGAGTTTTTCCCTAATCTCTCCAAACCCTACCTGTAAGGCCTTGTAGCCATCTTTTTCTTCCGTTTTTATCTGTGTGACTACACATGGGCCAGCTTCTACTACAGTCACTGGTATAACTGTGCCATCTTCATCGAAAATATTCGTCATCCCAAGCTTCCTGCCCAGTATTGCCTTTTTCATCTCTTAAACCTCCATTCTATCTATAATTTTTTAGCTCTATAGCTTTATTTCTATATCTACACCTGCTGGCAGATCCAATCGCATAAGTGAATCAACAGTCTTAGATGTAGGGTTCAATATGTCTATCAATCTTTTATGGGTCCTTATTTCAAATTGCTCACGAGCATCTTTATGCATGTGGGGTGAACGCAATATTGTAATAATCTCCCTATCAGTCGGCAACGGAATAGGACCTGATACTTTAGCTCCTGTCTTCTTTGCAGTATCTACAATCTTAACTGCCGACTGATCAATCAATGTATGATCATATGCCTTTAATTTTATTCTAATATCTTGATTGGCCATGATTTCCCTCCTTCTCTTCAAGCTATTATTATACCTGTAAGCATAGTTAATACAGGTATAATCGCTCAAACGGGGCAATCAATTACCTCGCATACACTCAGCCGCGCGTGCCATCTTATATTTTTTTATGCGACTTTTATGCGAAATACCAAGTCGCCCGATTGATGCGGACATAGTCCGTAAAAATTCCCCGGCTTACACCGGCAACCTTTTACTTCATCCCATATTACTTTTTATCTGATTAGGATTTCAAGTATAACCAGATAAAACAACTCTTATAGTGTATAATAATCTACTAATAAAAGCAAGTATTTTTTTGTTCCCAAAGGGAAAAACACACATCCTCCAGAGAAATATCTGAAGGATGCTAAATAGTTATTCAATAATGTCAGAGACAACTCCGGCACCGACTGTCTTGCCACCTTCTCGAATGGCAAATCTTAAACCTTCTTCTATTGCTATCGGAGTTATAAGCTCCACTGTCATAGTTATATTGTCCCCAGGCATTACCATCTCTACTCCTTCTGGTAGATCTATAACACCTGTAACGTCTGTGGTTCTAAAGTAAAACTGAGGTCTATATCCATTGAAAAATGGTGTGTGTCTTCCACCTTCCTCTTTGGTCAATACATATACCTCTGCCTTAAACTTTGTATGGGGATGTATTGTACCTGGCTTTGCAAGTACTTGACCTCGCTCTATATCCTCTCTTTGGATTCCCCTCAAGAGTGCACCTATGTTGTCACCTGCTTCTGCCTTATCAAGAAGCTTTCTAAACATCTCTACTCCTGTAACAACTGTCTGCTTTGGCTCATCTGCCATACCTACTATTTCTACAGGATCTGATACCTTCAACTCGCCCCTCTCTACCCTACCTGTTGCAACGGTTCCACGACCTGTGATTGTGAATACGTCCTCAACTGGCATCAAGAAAGGTTTGTCTACATCCCTCTCTGGAGTTGGTATATATTTATCTACTTCTTCCATAAGCTCTATTATTGGCTTACACCATTCGTTTGTCTCTACATCTTCGCCTGCCTGAACTGCCTCTAGCGCCTTAAGAGCTGAACCCTTTACTATTGGAATATCATCTCCTGGGAATTCATACTCACTGAGTAGCTCCCTTACCTCCATCTCAACTAGCTCTAGCAGTTCTTCGTCGTCTACCATATCCATCTTGTTCAAAAATACAACTATATATGGCACTCCTACCTGCCTTGCAAGTAGTATATGCTCCCTTGTCTGGGGCATTGGACCATCTGCTGCTGAAACTACCAATATGGCACCGTCCATCTGAGCTGCACCTGTTATCATGTTCTTTACATAGTCAGCGTGACCTGGGCAGTCAACGTGAGCATAGTGTTTATTCTCTGTCTCATACTCTACGTGTGATGTATTTATTGTTATGCCCCTTTCCTTCTCCTCAGGTGCCTTGTCTATCTCATCATATTTAGTGGCTGCAGCCTGGCCCCGCTGAGATAAAACGGTTGTTATAGCTGCTGTTAAAGTAGTCTTACCATGGTCTACGTGACCTATGGTTCCAATGTTTATATGTGGTTTGTTTCTTTCAAATTTTTCCTTTGACATATCCCTTTTGCCTCCTATTATGACTTTTTATTTAGAAATAATCTTCTCTGCTATACCTTTCGGCACTTCCTCATAGTGAGAAAATTGCATTACGTAGTTACCACGCCCTTGTGTTCTAGATCTTAAATCAGTAGCATATCCGAACATCTCAGACAGGGGCACAATACATCTTATATTTTGTGCTCCAGCATGGGCATCCATTCCTTCTACTCTTCCACGCCTGGAATTTATATCACCTATGACATCACCCATATACTCCTCTGGTACAGTAACTTCTACCTTCATCATAGGTTCTAATAAGACTGAACCACCCCTATTGAGTGCTTGTTTTAGTGCCATCGAACCGGCTATCTTGAATGCCATCTCTGAAGAGTCAACATCATGGTAAGAACCATCATATAAGGTTGCCTTGATATCCACTACAGGATATCCTCCCAGAATACCACTTTGCATAGCCTCTTCAATACCCTCGTTGACAGCAGGTATATAATCTTTAGGCACTACGCCACCTACTATCTCATCGACAAATTCATATCCGGTACCAGCCTCTAATGGCTCCACTTCTAGCCAGACATGACCATATTGTCCTCTACCACCTGATTGCCTTATAAACTTACCTTCCACCTTCACGGGCTTCTTTATAGTCTCTCTATATGCAACCTGAGGCTTTCCAACATTTGCTTCCACTTTAAATTCCCTAAGCAATCGGTCTACAATAACCTCTAAGTGAAGTTCACCCATGCCTGAAATTATTGTCTGTCCTGTCTCTTCATCCGTATATGTCCTAAACGTTGGGTCCTCTTCTGATAATTTCTGCAGTGCAACTGACATCTTATCTTGCCCTACCTTTGTCTTGGGTTCTATGGCAATTTGAATAACAGGATCAGGAAACTCCATAGACTCAAGTGTCACCTGAGAATCCTCATCACAGAGTGTATCACCTGTAGACGTATTTTTTAATCCTACTATTCCTACTATGTCCCCTGCAAAAACTTCATCTATCTCTTCCCTATGATTGGCATGCATCTTAAGTATTCTGCCAATCCTCTCACGTCTATCCTTTGTCGCATTGTATACATATGAACCCGCTTTTAAATGTCCGGAATATACCCTGACAAATGTGAGTTTACCCACATAGGGATCGGTCATTACTTTAAAAGCCAATGCACTGAATGGCTCATCATCACTAGACTCTCTTGTAATTTCTTCATCTGTCTCTAAATCTTTACCTGTTATTGCTGGTACATCTAATGGTGATGGCATATAATCTATAATGGCATTTAATAGTGGCTGTACACCCTTGTTTTTATATGAAGAACCACATAGAACAGGAACTATTTCATTGGCTATAGTACCCTCTCTTATACCTTTCTTAATCTCATCAGTAGTAAGTTCCTCACCTTCTAGGTACTTTATCATTAACTCATCATCCCGCTCTGCCACCATCTCAAGCAAGTTAGTTCGATATTCTTCTGCTCTATCTTTCAAATCATCGGGAATCTCTTTGGGTTCACTTAATGTACCTAGTTCGTCTTCAAAATAATATGCACAATTGTCAATGAGATCTATTAATCCATCAAAATCATCTTCGCTACCTATGGGTAACTGTAAGGGAACAGCAGTTGCACCTAACCTGTCCTTCATCATGTCTAATACATGATAAAAATCTGCCCCCAATATATCCATTTTGTTTACATAGGCAATACGTGGAACCCTATATTTATCTGCTTGACGCCAAACCGTTTCAGATTGGGGTTCTACGCCACCCTTCGCACAAAAAACAGCTACTGAACCATCGAGAACGCGTAGTGATCTTTCAACTTCCACTGTAAAATCAACGTGTCCTGGTGTGTCTATTATATGGATAGCGTGATCTCTCCAGACAGCAGTGGTGGCAGCCGAGGTTATAGTTATTCCTCTTTCTTGCTCCTGCTCCATCCAGTCCATAGTTGCAGTTCCCTCATGGGTCTCTCCCATCTTATGGACAATACCAGTGTAGTAGAGTATGCGTTCCGTCGTGGTTGTTTTGCCTGCGTCTATATGCGCCATTATACCTATATTTCTTATGTTCTCAAGTTCAAAATCCCTCGGCACAATCGTTCCTCCTCAAATCTCTTAATTACGTTCTCAAAAAAAATTCAGTAATAAAATTACCATCTATAATGAGCAAATGCCTTGTTGGCCTCTGCCATCTTGTGGGTGTCTTCTTTTTTTCTGACAGCTCCACCCGTATTGTTAGCCGCATCCATTATTTCATAAGCTAACCTCTCTGTCATAGTCTTTTCATTGCGCTCTCTTGCATAACGCACTAACCACCTAAGTCCTAGGGCCTGCCTCCTATCAGACTTGACCTCCATAGGTACCTGATAAGTAGCACCCCCCACTCTACGAGCCTTAACCTCTAATACAGGCATTACATTTTCCAATGCCTGATCAAATACTTCCATCACATCTTGATCGACTCGCTCAGATACTATATCAAAGGCACCATAACAAATCTTCTGCGCCTTTTCTCTTTTACCATCCTGCATAACTTGATTTATGAGTTTTGTAACTACTTTCCTATTATATATAGGATCAGGGAGCACATCCCGCTTTGGAACACTTCCTTTTCGTGGCATTATATCCCTCCTTCATCTAGGTTATATATTAATTCTTTGGTTTCTTAGCACCATACTTTGATCGAGCTTGCTTACGATCAGCTACACCAGCTGAATCTAAAGCACCACGCACTACATGATATCTAACACCTGGCAAGTCTTTTATCCTTCCACCACGAACAAGTACAACGGAGTGTTCTTGTAGGTTATGCCCAATTCCTGGAATATATGCCGTAACCTCCATACCATTCGTGAGTCTTACCCTGGCTATTTTTCTAAGAGCAGAGTTAGGCTTTTTGGGAGTTGCTGTTCTAACAGCAATACATACGCCTCTTTTTTGTGGGCTCCCTTCAAGCGCCGGCGATACTGACTTATACTTAACTTGTTTACGTTTTTTCCTAATTAATTGATTAATTGTTGGCATACCTCCACCTCCTTTCAATATAGTAAAGCACATCTATCCTTTTAAAATGGCAGCAGTTGCCGCCCCAATACTAATACCGCAGGCTTTCCCTAATTCCTCCATAGTGTCTATATAAATTATCGACAAGCCATGTCTTTGGCATTCTCCTGTTACCATATCTTCTATATATTCATCCACATCTCTCGCAAGAAAAACCTGCTTTGCTTCCCCGGCCTGAACAGACTTTAAAGTCTGTTTCAAGCCGACAACACGCATCTTTTGATTCTTGAGATCTTGTAACATGGCCCCTCCCAAACTTTTCGTGCCTTTATATAGCACTCTAATAATGCACTTTGATATTTTATCATTCAATATTATTGATGTCAACAATATTATTTTGCTTTAGGGATCTCCTGCGTCGTTTCTAGTTCTTCTAATCCTTCCTGTCCTTCCGTAGAGATAGACACATTTTTATACCGAGATATACCTGTACCTGCAGGAATAGGCTTACCTATTATTACATTTTCCTTGAGTCCAACTAGAGGATCCACTTTACCCTTTATGGAAGCATCGGTAAGTACCCTTGTTGTCTCTTGGAAAGATGCTGCAGATAAGAAGGATTCTGTAGCAAGTGATGCCTTTGTTATACCAAGAAGTACACGTTTTGCCACAGCAGGTTGACCACCTTCTGCCATTACTTTTTCATTCTGTCTTTCAAATTCGAAAATATCCACAAGTCCACCTGGCAACAAGTCCGTATCCCCTGCATCTTCTATTTTTACCTTTTTGAGCATCTGCCTTATTATTATCTCTATATGTTTATCGTTTATGTCAACACCCTGTAACCTGTAGACTTTCTGTACCTCTTGTAGTAAATAAGTCTGAGCCCCTTTAATACCCTTTATCTTTAGAATGTCATGTGGGTTGACTGAACCCTCGGTAAGCTCATCTCCTGCTTCCACCCACTGACCTTCCTCCACTCTAAGTCTTGAGCCGTAGGGTATGGTGTAAGACTTGGTATCACCATCATCATTCACAACAACTACTTCCCGTTTCTTCTTTGTCTCGTTTATCTTTACAGTACCTGATATTTCAGCTATTACTGCTAGGCCTTTTGGCTTTCTAGCCTCAAATAGTTCCTCTACCCTTGGTAGACCTTGAGTGATGTCAGAGCCTGCTACTCCTCCTGTATGGAAAGTTCTCATAGTAAGCTGAGTTCCTGGCTCACCAATAGATTGTGCAGCTATAATACCTACAGCCTCACCAACATCTACAGGACCACCTGTAGCTAGATTGGCACCATAGCATTTAGCACACACCCCATGCTCTGTACGACATGTAAGAACTGACCGTATATCTACCTTCTCAATACCTGCATTCACAATCCTCTTTGCTATATCATAGGTTATTAGTTCATCTATGCCAACTATTATCTCACCTGTATCTGGGTCCACTATATCATCTGCTGCATATCTACCTATTATTCTATCTAACATCGGCTCTACAATTTCGGATCCATCTCGTATTTCACCTACCGAAATACCTTTTATGTTTTCACCCGTTCTAGCAAAGCAATCCTCTTCCCTCACAGTCACATCTTGGCTTACATCCACCAATCTCCTTGTGAGATACCCCGAGTCCGCAGTACGCAATGCAGTATCTGCAAGCCCTTTTCTAGCTCCATGGGTGGATATAAAGAATTCTAGGACAGTGAGACCTTCTCTAAAGTTTGCACGTATCGGAAGTTCTATGATCTGTCCCGACGGATTAGCCATAAGACCACGCATACCTGCCAACTGCCTTATTTGATTTATGCTACCCCTAGCACCAGAAGTAGACATCATATAGACAGGATTGAACGTATCCAGCTCATCTAGAAGGGCATTTGTAACTTCATCAGTTGCCTCATTCCATACATCAATCGATCTCTCATAGCGCTCATCGTCAGATATCAAGCCCCTGCGATATTGACGCTCAATTCCACTTACCTCTTCATCTGCTTGCTCTAATATCTCTTTTTTCTCATCTGGTACCACAATATCAGAAACACTGACTGTAATTCCACCCTTTGTGGAATAATGGAAACCTAAACTCTTTACCTTATCCAATATCACAGATGTCTGGGTGGCACCATATTTTCTATAGCAATTATCTACCAATTCGGATAACATGCTCTTATCTACTACCGTATTAATCTCAAGGTCAAACATCTCATCTTCATCTGTCCTATCCTTAAAGCCAAGATCTTGAGGTATAGCTTCATTAAATATGACCCTTCCCGGTGTCACATCTATCAACTTACTTACATTTTTACCATCGATCTCTCTTGTAACTCGCATCTTGACCTTTGCATGGAGATCTACATCTCCTAACTGATAGGCTACTATAACTTCATTGGCATCTATAAATACTTTGCCCTCGCCCTTGGCTCCTTCTTTTTCCAAAGTCAAGTAGTAAGTTCCTATTACCATATCCTGAGTTGGGCTGACCACAGGTCTCCCATCTTGAGGTTTCAAAATATTATTCGAAGATAACATTAAAAACCTTGCTTCTGATTGAGCTTCAACAGATAGAGGTACGTGAACCGCCATCTGATCACCATCAAAGTCAGCATTATATGCAGTACATACAAGAGGATGTATCTTTATTGCTCTACCTTCTACAAGTACTGGTTCAAATGCCTGGATACCCAATCTATGCAATGTAGGAGCACGATTCAAAAGTACAGGATGATCTTTTATGACCTCTTCTAATATATCCCATACCTCTGGTTTAACCCGTTCGACCATTCGTTTTGCACTCTTTATATTATGTGCCAAGTCCTGCTCTACTAATTCCTTCATCACAAAGGGTTTAAAGAGTTCAAGGGCCATCTCCTTGGGTAATCCACATTGATACATCTCAAGCTCTGGTCCTACTACTATGACCGAGCGTCCCGAATAGTCTACCCGTTTACCCAATAGATTTTGACGGAAGCGACCTTGTTTACCCTTTAACATGTCACTTAGAGACTTTAGTGGCCTATTGCCAGGACCTGTAACTGCTCTGCCTCGCCTACCATTATCTATGAGAGCATCCACCGATTCTTGAAGCATACGTTTTTCATTCCTGACTATGATGTCAGGTGCACCGAGCTCAAGAAGTCTTTTAAGTCTATTATTCCTATTTATAACACGTCTGTACAGATCATTTAAATCTGAAGTTGCAAACCTGCCCCCGTCCAATTGTACCATAGGCCTCAAATCAGGTGGAATTACAGGAATTACATCGAGTATCATCCATTCTGGTCTATTGCCTGAATTCCTGAATGCCTCTACCACATCTAGTCGCTTGACTATTCGCACCCTTTTTTGTCCTTTTGCCTCTTTGAGTTCTGCCCTGAGCTCCTTAGACATGGCATCGAGATCTAGATCTTGCAGAAGCTCTTTTACTGCCTCTGCTCCCATACCTGCCCTAAACCTATCACCATAGAGTTCGTAGTTTTCCCTATATTCTCTCTCATTTAAAAGCTGCTTCTTAGATAAGTTTGTATCACCTGGATCTATCACGACATAGGAAGCAAAATAGAGTATTTTCTCTAGGGATCTAGGGGACATATCTAAGAGAAGCCCCATTCGGCTTGGTATTCCTTTGAAAAACCATATATGTGAGACAGGAGCTGCAAGCTCTATATGCCCCATTCGCTCTCGTCTCACCTTGGATTTCGTGACCTCTACGCCACACCTATCACAGATTATACCCTTATAACGTATACGCTTGTACTTTCCACAGTGACATTCCCAATCTTTCTGAGGACCAAAGATTTTCTCACAGAACAGACCATCTTTCTCTGGTTTTAGCGTACGATAATTGATAGTCTCCGGTTTCTTTACTTCACCCTTGGACCACTCCCTGACCTTGTCAGGGGAAGCTAATTTAATTCTCATGGAATCAAAATTTTTGAGTTCAAACAAGGGCTTTACCTCCCTTCATCTTCTTCATCTAACTCATCAAGCCCATCTACAAGTTGATCATCTATACCATCGAGCCCAGGAATATCAATGATACCATCTATGTCAAAGTTTTCTAATTCTGCGTCTTCTTCACTATCATCTTCTTGTGACTCCATGCCATCAATTTTTACGTCTAGTTCTTCCTCTTCTTCATCGATATCCTCTTTTATCTCCATTTCTTCTTGCTCATCACTCAATACCTGTACGTCTAGAGCTAAACTCTGTAACTCTTTTATAAGTACTTTAAAAGACTCTGGTACACCTGGTTCCGGTATATTCTCACCTTTGACTATGGCCTCATATGTCCTAACTCGTCCCATAACATCGTCGGACTTAACAGTAAGCATTTCCTGTAACATATTAGCCGCACCATAGGCCTCAAGTGCCCATACTTCCATCTCACCAAATCTCTGTCCACCAAATTGGGCTTTCCCCCCAAGTGGTTGTTGAGTAACGAGGGAGTAAGGACCTGTAGATCTGGCGTGTATCTTATCATCCACCAAGTGAGCAAGTTTCAACATATACATATAGCCTACAGTCACTTCATTCTCGAAAGTCTCTCCAGTACGCCCATCATACAATATTGTCTTACCTGTACGTGGATATCCTCCCTTTTCCAATGTGTCCATTATATCCTTCTCATTTGCACCGTCGAATACCGGCGTAGCCACATGCCAACCAAGAGCTTTTGCCGCAAGGCCTAGATGCACTTCAAGTACCTGACCTAAGTTCATACGTGAAGGAACACCTAATGGATTAAGCACTATCTCAAGGGGAGTCCCATCAGGTAGAAATGGCATATCCTCCTCAGGAAGTATACGTGATATTACGCCTTTATTCCCGTGTCTTCCTGCCATTTTATCTCCCACTGACACTCTTCGCTTCTGGGCAACATATACTCTTACAAGTTCATTTACTCCTGGTGGTAATTCATCACCATTTTCTCTCGTAAACACCTTGACATCTACAACTATTCCCCCTTCACCATGGGGTACTCTAAGGGACGTATCTCTAACCTCCCTTGCCTTTTCACCAAATATAGCCCTCAACAGACGTTCTTCGGCAGTAAGTTCAGTCTCACCTTTTGGTGTCACCTTGCCTACCAATATATCGCCTGCCCTAACCTCAGCTCCCATTCGTATTATTCCTCGTTCATCTAGGTTCTTTAACGCATCTTCTCCCACATTTGGTATATCTCTTGTGATCTCCTCTGGCCCAAGTTTAGTATCCCTTGCATCAGAATCATACTCCTCAATATGAATGGATGTAAACACATCCTCTTTGACTAGGTTTTCACTTATGAGTATAGCGTCCTCATAGTTATAGCCTTCCCAAGGTAAAAAACCTACAAGTACGTTCTTCCCAAGAGCTATCTCTCCCATATCAGTAGAAGGACCATCTGCTATGATTGCACCCTTCTTTATCTTATCCCCTTCATCTACAATGGGGCGTTGATTAATGCATGTTCCCTGATTAGAACGTAAAAACTTAGATAGTTTGTAGGTATGAGTATTTCCATCTTCACCTTCTATAACTATTTTATCTGATGTCACTTTGGTTACTACACCATTTTCTTTTGCAAGCACTACTACCCCTGAATCCTTTGCTGCCTTATATTCAATACCCGTTCCCACAATCGGAGCCTCTGCCCTTAGAAGAGGCACACCTTGTCTTTGCATATTCGCTCCCATGAGGGCACGATTGGCATCGTCATTCTCAAGAAAAGGAATCATAGCTGTGGCTACAGAAACCAATTGTTTCGGTGATACATCCATAAAATCTACTCTATCTCTAGGAACTTCGTGTATTATGTCTCTAGTTCTGGCCATTACCCTCTCATCTATAAAGCAACCATCTTCATCTAATGGCTCATTTGCTTGGGCTATTGTATATTCATCCTCTTCATCGGCTGTCATATAGACTATCTCATCTGTAACTATGCCTTTATCCTTATCAACACGTCTATATGGTGCTTCAATAAATCCATATTCATTTATGCGCGCATAGGTACTTAAACTATTTATAAGACCTATATTGGGACCCTCTGGAGTCTCGATGGGGCATATTCGACCGTAATGGGAATGGTGAACGTCCCTGACCTCAAAACCTGCCCTATCACGACTTAGTCCTCCTGGCCCCAATGCACTTAAGCGCCTCTTATGTGTAAGTTCAGCTAATGGATTGGTCTGATCCATAAACTGAGATAACTGACTGCTGCCAAAAAACTCTTTTATGGCCGCAACAACAGGTCTTACATTTATAAGTGCTTGTGGAGTTACTACGTCTACATCTTGTATTGTCATACGCTCTTTTACGACCCTCTCCATACGTGAAAGCCCTATACGAAATTGATTTTGTAGAAGTTCACCTACGGATCTAAGCCTTCTATTGCCCAAATGATCGATATCATCAGTATATCCCACTCCATGAGAAATATTGAATATATAACTTATGGATGCTACTATATCGTCTGTTAGTATATGCTTAGGTATCAATTTATCTCTATTTTCTTCTAATACATCTCTCAGTTCTTCCTCTTTTAGATCTTGATCCAATATCTCTCTCAAAGTAGGATAATGAACCCTTTCGTTTATACCCACTTCTAAGGGATCAAAATCTAAGTAATAGGATGCATCTACAAAATTGTTCCCTACTACTTTTATAATCTTTCCATCCTCTAATTCAATCGATACACTATTTACTCCACGATTTTGTATATCTTTTGCAGTTTCTCTATCTATCTTAGAACCTTTTTCTACTATAATTTCTCCTGTATTGGGATCGATCACATCTTCTGCTACTACAGCATTGGCTATTCTACCGCTAATACCCAACTTCTTATTAAACTTATAGCGTCCTACCCTTGCTAGATCATAACGTTTTGCATCAAAAAACAGGGTATTGATAAGTTGATTTGCGCTTTCAATTGTAGGAGGTTCCCCCGGCCTTAGCCTCTTATAGACTTCTAATAGTCCCTCCTCTGCAGATGAAGTGTTGTCCTTTTCCAAAGTTGCAGAAAGCCTCTCATCATCGCCTAATAGATCTATTATTTGAGCATTTGTCCCATAGCCAAGAGCCCGTAATAATACAGTGATAGGCAATTTTCGTGTCCTATCAATTCGAACATATACTATCTCCTTTGAATCTGTTTCATATTCAAGCCAAGCTCCTCTATTGGGGATAACTGTGGCTGAATATAAAGTCTTACCCGTCTTGTCAATTTCCTTATCATAGTACACACTAGGCGAGCGAACAAGCTGACTTACAATAACTCGCTCAGCACCATTTATAATAAAGGTGCCCTGTTCCGTCATGAGTGGGAAGTCTCCCATGAAGACATCTTGTTCTTTTACTTCCCCTGTGTCTCTGTTTATAAGCCTCACTCGAGCCTTAAGCGGTGCAGAATACGACACATCTCTCTCCTTACTTTCTGCTACCGAATATTTAGGTTCATCCTCTAGTCTGTAACTAACAAATTCTAATACGAGAGTTTCAGTATAGTCTGCAATAGGAGAAATGTCATTGAATACCTCCTTAATTCCTTCATCTAAAAACCATTCGTAAGATTTCTTTTGAATCTCAATGAGGTTAGGCATATCCAAAACTTCTTCTATTCTGGAATAGCTCATTCTAACTCTCTTTTCTGTCTCAACCGGATGCACCATCTATAACTCACCCCTCAAGTTATTAAAATAAATAAAAAAGCCAAAAAGCCCCCATTCCCAGAGCTTTTTTGGAATACTGGTATGCGTATTAGATATAAAATTATTGTGCCCATTTATTGGCATTTTAATACTTTCTGACTTATACCCTTTGCATGTAGAATGTTTTATGGTAGAATATATACAACATACCCTATATTCAATATATATTATTGTGAAAGTTGACCTTACTTTACATCCGCACACTTATGCTAATGCAATTTACAATACTAACATAATTTTTTAGACTTGTCAACTGTTTTAAAACATTTTTTTATATAAAAACAGAAGGGTAGGCATTTCATGTACCTACCCTTCTATTTTTTGTCTTATTGGCCTGTTTATTTAAGTTCTATTGTAGCGCCAACCTCTTCAAATTTAGCCTTAAGTTCTTCTGCCTCTTCCTTGCTGACAGCCTCCTTTATTGCATTTGGAGCATTGTCAACTAGCTCTTTTGCCTCTTTTAGTCCAAGACTTGTAACTTCTCTCACTGTCTTGATAACCTTGATCTTCTCTTGACCTACTTCTGTCAATACAACATCGAACTCTGTCTTTTCTTCCTCTGCGGCAGCGCCACCTTCAGCAGGAGCAGCAGCTACAGCTACAGGAGCAGCAGCACTTACTCCAAACTCCTCTTCTAAATCCTTTACAAGTTCTGACAACTCTAAAACAGTCATGTTTTTTATAGCATCTAAAATTTCTTGTCTTTCCATTTTAAAAATACCTCCTAAGTTTATTAAATTTTATTTTTTGATTGAATATTTTTAAACCTTACTTGAGAAACCTAAGCTTCCTGTTCCTCCTGCTCAATGACAGCATTGAGCGCATAGAGCAGTGAACGTATTGTACCTGACAATACATTTGCCAAACCATAGATAGGAGCATTGAGACTGCCAAGCATTTTTCCAACGAGTTCTTCCTGAGATGGAAGTTTTGCCAATGCTTCTATCCCTTCCTTGTCTATCAACTCACCTTCTAAAATACCTGCTTTAAACTCCATCTTTTTAAATTCATCTATATTCGAAGCAACTACTTTAGCTGGCGCCACTGGATCTTCCATACCAAAGGCGATAGCTGTAGGACCTGTAAGATGGGGTTTTAAACCATCTAGACCTAACTCTTCTGCTGCTATGGTTATGAGAGTGTTTTTATAGACTTTGTAATCTACTCCAGCTTCTCTACATTCCTTTCGAAGCTTATTGGCCTCTTCAACGGTGATTCCCTTATAGTCTACTAGAACAGCACAACTAGATGAAGATAATTTTTCTTTTATCTCCTCAACTAATTGAATTTTTTCTTCCTTAACCGACATGTAAGCAGCACCTCCTTTTTTGCTATTAAAATTAATAAATCCCTCCCACCATACAAGGTAAGAGGGCATAATTATCCATACCTTCTTAACCTCGGTAGGTTCTCACGATTTAAGTATACCTTTTGGTATACACCTACTGTCTACGGCTAATACATAAGTTTTTGTATTTATTAAATTATAACTTCAACTATGTTATACCTTTTATTTATAGAATCTTATGGGGTTGATCTTAATTCCAGGTCCCATAGTACTTGAGATAACTACACTTTTTATATAGCCACCTTTTACGGACTGTGGCCTTGCCTTAATCACAACATCCATAAGCACATTTAAGTTCTCAAGTAGCGCTTGCTCTTCAAAAGATGCTTTTCCAATGGGTACATGTATTATACCTGATTTGTCTACCCTATATTCTACCTTACCAGCTTTTATCTCTTCTACTGCCTTTTTTACGTCCATAGTCACTGTACCCGACTTAGGATTTGGCATAAGACCTCGTGGCCCAAGTATTCTACCTAGACGACCTACAGTTCCCATCATATCAGGAGTTGCAACACATACATCAAAATCAAGCCAATTCTCCTGTTCTATCTTCTGGGCTAGGTCATCTGCGCCTACAAAATCTGCGCCGGCTTCCTCTGCCTCAGTTGCCTTATCTCCCTTTGCAAATACAAGCACCCTAACCGTCTGACCCGTTCCATGGGGCAATACCACAGCACCCCTCACCTGTTGATCTGCATGTTTGGGATTTACATTCAATTTAATAGAAGCCTCTATTGTCTCATCAAAATTTGCCTTTGCCGTCTTTTTAACCAGTTCTACACTATCCTCTGGCTCATATAAGGCGTCACGGTCAACGAGCGCCAAACTCTCTTGATATTTCTTACCTCTTTTCATATTTACATCCTCCTTGTGGTAATATTGGCCATTGGCCTCCCACTTTTATATCTATCGCTCCACAGTTATTCCCATACTCCGTGCCGTACCTGCCACCATATTCATAGCAGCCTCTACACTAGCTGCATTTAAATCTGGCATCTTAAGTTCGGCAATTTCCCGAACCTGTTCTTTTGTCACCTTAGCAACTTTTACCTTATCTGGTTCTCCAGATGCCTTATCTATACCTGCAGCTTTTTTAAGTAGCACCGATGCAGGTGGAGTCTTTGTAACAAATGTAAAAGATCTATCCTGGAATACTGTGATAATCACAGGAATTATAAGCCCTGCCTGATTAGCAGTTCTCGCATTAAAATCCTTACAAAAACCCATTATATCTATTCCATGCTGACCTAAAGCTGGACCTACAGGTGGCGCAGGAGTCGCTTTTCCAGCAGGAATCTGAAGTTTTATGACCCCAGCAACTTTTTTTGCCATATTATCTAACACCTCCTCATAAAAATTAGATAATCAGTAATTGGAATATTATATCTTCTGTATCTGATCGAATTGCAGCTCAACTGGAGTATCCCTTCCAAACATAGAAACTAGTACCCTTACCTTCTGCTTTTCAGAGGAGATCTCCTCTATAACTCCTATAAAATTCTCCAGCGGTCCTGAAATAACACGAACATTATCTCCCACTTCAGCATCCAGTTTAATTGGTATATCTTCCACTCCCATATTCCTAACTTCTTTATCTGTCAAGGGAATAGGTTTAGATCCTGGACCTACAAAACCGGTTACGCCTCGAGTATTTCGAACAATATACCATGTTTCGTCTGTCATTATCATCTTGACAAGTACATAACCTGGATAAATTTTGCGCTTTATAACTTGCTTTTTCCCATTTTTGACTTCTATAGAATCTTCCATGGGTACTTGTACATCAAATATTAAATCCTCTAGACTCCGATTCTCTATGGTCTTATCCAAGTTCACCTTGACTTTGTTTTCATATCCAGAATAGGTGTGTATGACGTACCATTTTGGTTCTACATTTCCATTCTCATTATTAGACATACACCAAAGGTCAGCCTTTTCCCTGACCCGCCTCCTTTATCCAATGATTAGTTCTAACAACTTTCCTAAAAGAAAGTCAATAGCACCAACTATAACAGCTACTATAGCGATAAATGCAATAACAACACCTGTATAGTTGGCCAACTCCTTCTTATTTGGCCAGGATACTTTCTTCATTTCAGATGAGACTTCTCGAAAGAATTTTCTCACCTTACCCTTTTCTTTCCCGTTCTTAGCCGACGCCTTACCCTTTTCCTGCTTTACAGGCTTTTCCTTAGCCATACACCTCACATCCTTATCATAAGCTCATTACCTTAAGCAAGACTATCTAGTCTCTTTATGAACAGTATGTTTTTTGCAAAATTTACAGTATTTCTTAAGTTCAAGCCTATCAGGGTCATTTTGCTTATTTTTCATAGTATTGTAGTTGCGCTGCTTACATTCTTCACATTCTAAAACAACCTTAGTCCTCATGCTCTACACCTCGCTTAACACGCTGGATAATAATTTATTTGGAAAATATGCTAAATTCCATACTGGCACTAATATAATTTATCATATCTCATTTTATGTGTCAATGATAAAGTTTTAACCCTTATTCTGCTTGCACCCTAAACTTTTTATATCTTAAAAATAAGCATCCTCCAGAGAAATATCTGAAGGATGCTAAATAGTTATTCAATAATGTCAGAGACAACTCCGGCACCGACTGTCTTGCCACCTTCTCGAATGGCAAATCTTAAACCTTCTTCTATTGCTATCGGAGTTATAAGCTCCACTGTCATAGTTATATTGTCCCCAGGCATTACCATCTCTACTCCTTCTGGTAGATCTATAACACCTGTAACGTCTGTGGTTCTAAAGTAAAACTGAGGTCTATATCCATTGAAAAATGGTGTGTGTCTTCCACCTTCCTCTTTGGTCAATACATATACCTCTGCCTTAAACTTTGTATGGGGATGTATTGTACCTGGCTTTGCAAGTACTTGACCTCGCTCTATATCCTCTCTTTGGATTCCCCTCAAGAGTGCACCTATGTTGTCACCTGCTTCTGCCTTATCAAGAAGCTTTCTAAACAT
This sequence comes from uncultured Bacillota bacterium, assembly GCA_938003945.1. Classification (GTDB taxonomy): domain Bacteria; phylum Bacillota; class Clostridia; order Caldicoprobacterales; family Xylanivirgaceae; genus UBA3920. The sequence goes on from CALKWW010000048.1 coordinate 36,141, forward strand.
CTCTACTCCTGTAACAACTGTCTGCTTTGGCTCATCTGCCATACCTACTATTTCTACAGGATCTGATACCTTCAACTCGCCCCTCTCTACCCTACCTGTTGCAACGGTTCCACGACCTGTGATTGTGAATACGTCCTCAACTGGCATCAAGAAAGGTTTGTCTACATCCCTCTCTGGAGTTGGTATATATTTATCTACTTCTTCCATAAGCTCTATTATTGGCTTACACCATTCGTTTGTCTCTACATCTTCGCCTGCCTGAACTGCCTCTAGCGCCTTAAGAGCTGAACCCTTTACTATTGGAATATCATCTCCTGGGAATTCATACTCACTGAGTAGCTCCCTTACCTCCATCTCAACTAGCTCTAGCAGTTCTTCGTCGTCTACCATATCCATCTTGTTCAAAAATACAACTATATATGGCACTCCTACCTGCCTTGCAAGTAGTATATGCTCCCTTGTCTGGGGCATTGGACCATCTGCTGCTGAAACTACCAATATGGCACCGTCCATCTGAGCTGCACCTGTTATCATGTTCTTTACATAGTCAGCGTGACCTGGGCAGTCAACGTGAGCATAGTGTTTATTCTCTGTCTCATACTCTACGTGTGATGTATTTATTGTTATGCCCCTTTCCTTCTCCTCAGGTGCCTTGTCTATCTCATCATATTTAGTGGCTGCAGCCTGGCCCCGCTGAGATAAAACGGTTGTTATAGCTGCTGTTAAAGTAGTCTTACCATGGTCTACGTGACCTATGGTTCCAATGTTTATATGTGGTTTGTTTCTTTCAAATTTTTCTTTTGACATATCCCTTTTCCTCCTTAACACACTTATGTAGATAAGCTTTTTTAATCTCTCGTTTGAAGTTGAGAGAACTTTTTACCAATTCCTAGACAACACTGCCTGGTGTCTCATAATATAGAAAATCAAATATGGAGCCCACGACCGGGGTCGAACCGGTGACCTCCGCCTTACCATGGCGGCACTCTACCTACTGAGCTACATGGGCTTATCCCTGTGGAGCGGGTGATGGGGATCGAACCCACGCTACCAGCTTGGGAAGCTGGCACTCTACCACTGAGTTACACCCGCATATATACATAAAAAGTATTCTTAATAAATAACAATCTATATTTTAATCCCATAATCCCATTTTGTCAACCGTATTTTTATATGTTTTCTTTTCCTTCGAGATATCTTTCAAGTTTTCTCTTGACACGCTGAAGTGCATTGTCCACTGATTTTACATGTCTATTAAGTTCTATGGCAATTTCCTGGTATGATTTCCCTTGCAGATATGCCATGAGAACATCCCATTCTAGATTGCTAAGTAGTTCTCCCATGTCACTTTCTATTCTCTTATACTCCTCTTGACTTATAACCAACTCCTCTGGATCACATATCTTTGTAGCAGATAATACGTCTAATAAGGTCCTATCTGAGTCTATATCATATATCGGTTTGTTCAAAGATACATAAGAATTAAGTGGTATATGTTTTTGCCGAGTCGCCGTCTTTATAGCTGTAATTATCTGCCTAGTAATACATAGCTCTGCAAAAGCTCTGAATGACGATAACTTGTCTGCCCTATAATCTCTAATAGCCTTATAAAGTCCTATCATCCCCTCTTGTATAATATCCTCTCTATCAGCGCCTATAAGAAAGTATGACCTAGACTTTGCACGTACGAAATTTTTGTATTTCTGCATAAGAAACTCGAGGGCTTCATTATCTCCCGCCCTTGCCACGTCCACAATCTCCTCATCGGTCATCATATGGAAACGATTGGTTCGTTCCACTATTGCATTGGCTTCCAATTTATATCTCCCCCAACAAAAGCCTTCATCTTTTAGCTATATACACCTTATCCATGATTATACATTAGACAAACCCTATAAGTCAAGCTATCTTTGCCTTCTAATCCTCTCCAGTTTTTTAAGTACATCCTCTGTCACATTATCCGAGAGAAAATTATTACCCGACTTCTTATTATATATATATCTATCATTTCTTTGCCTCTCAGCTACCTTGACCTCCATATAGAGCTCACGGGCCGACATTCGCGTGGCCCCCCTTGAGAGGACTATAGTCTGTTCCACATAATCGGATGTAGCCACTTTGACATTGTAATCCCTACCCATATGATTGACCCAGCGCTCTATATATTGATCTGCTATTTCGCCCTCTTTTGTATACACTACCTCTACATCACCATAATACTCGTGTATTTCAGTACCACCTTCTATCAGATGTGCATCAAATACGATTATTACCTTTATACCCTTATAGCCTTGATAATCACGAAGTATTTCTATGAGAGCATCCCTCGCATCTTCTAGGCTATCCTTTGATATCCTTCTTAAGTTTTGCCATGCATTTATTATGTTATAACCATCTACCAATAAAAAATCATTACAACCAGCCACCCTCTATCCCCTCTGTCTAACTGCTTCATACATTAATACAGAGGCTGCAACAGATGCATTTAAAGATTTTATCTGCCCCTTCATAGGTATGCTCAATAGAAAATCACATTTTTCTTTTACGAGACGAGCTATACCTTCTCCTTCGCTACCTATTACAATACCTAAAGGACCTTTAAAGTCATGTTCCGTATAGACAATACCTTCCATACTGGCTCCTGCTATCCAAAGTCCCATCTCCTTTAGTCTATCTATAGTATTGGCTATATTGGCGACTTTTGCAATTAGCATATGTTCAACCGCACCCGCCGACGCCTTCGCTACAACAGGTGTAACATCCACTGCTCGCCTGTTGGGAATTATAATACCATGTACCCCACAAGCTTCTGCAGTTCGTATTATAGCACCAAAATTATGAGGATCACTTATGTGATCCAATATCAATATAAAGGGGGACTCACCTGATGACTGAGCCAATGTAAGTATATCTCTTATATCTGCGTACCTATAGGGAGTTACAATGGCAACTATACCTTGATGAGCAGATGTCTTAGCCAATCCCTCAAGTCTTTTTCTATCTATCTCTTGTACTGTAATATTCTTATTTTTCGCATTCTTTATTATCTCCCGACTCTTTTTATCCCTATTCCCATTTGCAATAAATATCTTTTCTATGGTTCTATCTGAGTGCAATGCTTCAAGCACAGGATTTTTTCCCTCTATCTGACTTTTAACTCCCCTATCTTGAGCATATCTCTCGCACATGTGTCCACTCCTTTCAAGTTAAAGCTCTTTAAACTTTTCTCTCACTTCATCTATTTTACCACAAGTCATTTTACCCTCTGGGCATTTGCCACTGATACAGGAAGGTCCAGCATTTTTAAATATATTAGGCGCCACCTCTTTGACTAGGCATAGCATCTGCGTTGCAAGCTCTCGTATCTCCCATTGAGCCCTATTGCAACATCTCAGATTGAAAAAGTGTAGAAGCTCTCTGCCATTCATGGTAACCACCATCTTCGTCTCAGCTGCATTGGGTAGTATAAACCTTGCATCCTGATATACTCCCTCACCTTCGCCACCCAGCGCTTCCACCCATTCATCATACCAGCTCTGTATGATAGACATTTGGCTATTGTATCTCTCGATAAACTCAGCCCCTAAGGCCTCTATGCTTGGGGGAATTATATAGTTAAATGTATCTCCATCCTCTCCCCCAGACTTTGCCCTAACATATCTTTGAGATTGAACGCTAAAGCTTGCTATCCTATGTCTGGTTATCTGGGCTAGCAGACTCCTAGATACCCCTTCAATGGCAAATGTAAAACTCACATGTTCTATAGGGGATAGATGCCCCATATCTATTAGCCTATCTATAAATTTAGATTGATCCTTTTCTTCAATTCCTGCCCTAAGCTGCGCTAAACCCACTGGGGAATAGCATAGCTTAGCAGCCATTGCCACCGCCTCCTCAGGATTATCTGTATATCTTATAAGTTCCACTTTCATATTAGTTGTTCCCACATTCATCCCCCTTCTCCCTATTCAATATTAGCTCCATTATATAGAACAATCGTTCGTTTTGCCCAGTTAAATATAGATAACCCAAAAGGGCCTCTAAGCCCGTTGCCCACCTATATTCACCAACATCAGCATTTTTAGGAACTGTACCCGACTTTACATTCCGTCCCCTACGCACTATGCCCTTTTCTTCGTCCGTCAATTCAGCCTCTATACTATGGAGGGCACAACATTGTGAAGCTGCATTTACATACTCTATAGCCATGCTATTTAATCTATGAACCGTTCCATCTTCCATTGCAATAATATAAGTCCGGACGAACAGATCATATATTGTGTCCCCTATATAGGCAAGTACAAGTGGACTCAGCATGTCTATCTGTTGTCTTGTAAACTTTCTCCCGTGTTTTGTCTCTATATATTTTAATATTTCGTTCATATCTTCTCCTTCTATTCCATAGACATATTGTATACATTCTAATGTATCACAAAAAAACAAATAAATAAAGTAAAAAGAGGCAATGGATTGCCTCTTCAAAAATAGAACTTCAATTTTTAAATTTAAAAGTAAATTCTCTTCCTCTCCTTGCCTGACTCATATATGCTACATATCATCTTCTGCGTCTCAAGGGCATACTCACCATCTATCTTAGGTGTCACACCCCTATCAAGGGCACTATAATATTGCCTTATCTGTTTCACATGGCTAGTACCCCAATAAGATTTTACATTCCCATATTCAATTGTTTCATTTGGATTGGGCCTCGCTATAAATTCCCTTCCATCATCTAAAGACACTCGAGCCTCATCGGCTACCATCCTAGCAATTCCCCTCTCACAGTGGAGCTCTATCTCCACAGGAGCATCATACGAGTAATAATTCATAGCGAAAAAGCCTGTGATTATTCCGTTTTTATATTTGATCACACCTTCTGCAACGTCCTCTACCTCTATCTGAGCATGCCCTCTATTGCCTATATTGGCATCGATATACTCTATCTCATCATCTATGAACCAGCGCATGAGATCTAATGTGTGTATGGCTTGATCGATTATGACACCTCCACCCTCTTTGGCCCAAGTGCCCTTCCAATCACTCTTTGAATAGTACTCGTCGGAGCGATCCCACGTAACTATTGCTTTAGCTGCCAATATCTGTCCTAGTTCTCCCGATTCTAACATTTCCTTTATAAGTATCGAACCTGGATTATAGTGGTTTTGGAACACAACCCCTAATGTTATTCCATTGGTTTTGGCAGCCTCCACCATGGCCTGTCCATCTTCTAATTTTATGGACATGGGCTTTTCAGTAAATACATTTATGCCTCTATTGGCTGCATATATAGCCATGGGTGGATGAAGATAGTGAGGCGTACATATGTGCACAACGTCTAGATCTTCCTCTTCTATCATCTCTTTGTAATCAGTATAATATTTGCACCCCATCTCTTCACTTCGCTTTTTGGCCCTGTCCTCCTTTATATCACAGACAGCAACCAATTCTGCATTATCAATTTCTCTTATGGATACTGCATGCATAGGAAATATATTACCACAACCTATAATGCCTACTCTATAGTTTTTCATATCCCATTCCTCCCTAGATACCACAATAACTATTTAAATAATTAAAAATAAACTGGTTTCCCCGTCCTAGCCGACTCATATATTGCCTCTAATATCTCCGTTACTACTAATGCCTGCTCCGGCTTCACCACTGGTTCTGTATCATTTTTTATACTATCTATCCAAGTCCTTGCCTCTAGTATATTGGGATTCTCAGTATCGCCCTCATAGAAATCCACACCACCAGCTGCAAACTCTGGTTTAAATGTATATAACTTTCCAAACTGTTCACCATTTATAGTAAGGCCATCCCACATATCGGCGCCACCTTCTGTACCACATAGAGTAGTCTTAGCCTCTCCAACCTGAAGCATATTGATAGCCCAACTACTCTCTAGCACAATAGTAGCTCCGTCCTCCATAACTATAAATCCAAATGCAGAATCCTCAACAGTAAATTCCTCTGGATCCCATGGACCCCAAGCATTTGCCGCATTTTCCCGTTCTGCAAGCTTGTGATATGCAGTACCAACTACATACTTTGGAGTATAATTATCCATCATCCATAAGGTTAAATCTAGGGCATGTGTTCCAATGTCTATTAGAGGTCCTCCACCTTGTTCCTCTTCATTTAAAAATACACCCCATGTTGGAACAGCTCTTCTCCTTATTGCGTGTGCCTTTGCAAAATATATCTCTCCTAGATCGCCACGTCTACACAATCTGTACAAATATTTAGAATCTGACCTAAATCTATTCTGGTAACCTATGGAAAGCTTCTGTCCCGTTCGTCTCGCAGCCTCTACCATCTTCTTAGCCTCAGCTGAGGTCTTTGCCATTGGTTTTTCACACATGACATGCTTACCAGCTTCTAGGGCATCAACTGTTATTTGACTATGTGATCTATTAGGGGTACATACATGCACTATATCTATAGAATTATCCTCTAAAAGCTCTCTATAGTCTACATATATTTTAGAACCTTGAACACCATAATCCGCTGCAGCCTTTTTTGCCCTCTCTTCCACTATATCGCAAAAAGCAACCATCTCTATATCATGCAATTTTGTCAAACTCGGCATATGTTTGCCATTGGCAATACCTCCACATCCAATTATGCCAATTCGCAGTTTATCATTGACCTTTTTGTTAGACATATCTAGGCTCCCTTCCCAACTTAATATTTTCTACCTATATATTATTTTACCCAATAGATAAATCTTCTCATCAACTTTTTTTAGTCTTGTATCAACTTTCTTTTGATTTACATTTAACTGTGCTATATAATATCTGTAGATACAATCCATCTAATATGGTACTTTTAATTTAACTATGCTTTGCAAACTAAAGTATCTTACCTGCGGATAGTGCAATATAGATAGAGGGAGGGATTTGAGTGGAAGTTCTCCATGAACATATTGAATTTGATGGCAAATACTTGCTTACATTAGATAATCACCACTTACAGCCCCGTCCAGCCAAACCTTATCTCCATTCTCATACTAACCTTGAACTCTCTTGTATAAAAACAGGCGAGGGCGAATACGTAGTAGATGATAGGGTATATGATATTCAGCCAGGAGATATATTCATATTTAACAATATTGAAACACACGCAATAGGAGTATATCCCCCTGACAAATTGGTAAATATGGTAATACATTTTGATCCCCAACTAATTTGGAATATTGGTGGTAATCTTTTCGATGCCAGATATCTCAATATTTTCTACAATAGAAACGAAAACTTCGAAAATCGATTAGACAGAAATAATCCTGCAACTAAAGAAATCAGACGATTATTCCTCGAAATAGAACGCGAGTTCTATGAAAAGAAACCAGAATATGAACTCATGATAAAAGTAAAGCTATTAAATATATTAGTTGCTCTGCTCAGACATTATGGCTATACACAGGAAAAGTCACATATAGCATCTAAGACAAAAAAGGATCTCAAGGCCATGAACAAAGTTATAGAATATATAAATACCCATCTAGATCAGGATATACGCCTAAAAGATTTAGCTGATATCGCATACATGAGTCCATCATATTTCTCTACAGTTTTTAAAAATTATAACGGTATTAGCCCTACTCAATATATCTCCCGAAAACGGATAGCTAAGGCACAGGAGTATCTTGAAAACACCAACAAGACAGTAATCGAAATAGCGAGCCTATGCGGCTATAATAACACTGCTAATTTCTATAAGGCATTTAAGAATATCACAGGCAAAACCCCATCTGACTTTCGCTAGAGATTATATATTGTCTCAGTAAATAGCTCTATTTGAGTTATTGGAGACTGACATGCATGGTCTTTGCACACATAGGCAGCACTGCTTCCTTGACCGACTCCATAGTCTCTAAGAAATGGCGCCACACCCATGATTTTATCATTATTTGTATCAGTAAACAGTGCCAAACTTGCGGTATTTGGTGTAAAATGACCATGGAGTTCCTTTATCATTTGATTTAAAAGTTCATCATTCCTTTTTCCTACAAATACGATTTGAGAAGATGGAAACAGCTCAAACATCAAAGACATCAAAAAGGCCGTATATCCATCTGGATTTTCCCGAATTATCGCTTCAAATGTATTAAATTGCACCAATGCCTTTTGGTGGAATTCGCTATTTCCTGTAAAACTTGCAAGCCTCAATAGATTTAAAGTGGCAATCGAATTAGATGATGGGAGTGCCCCATCATATATATCCTTAGGACGTTGGATCAGCTCCTCTCCATCAATTCCATAGAGAAAAAATCCTCCCCCATCCTCATCATAAAATAGCTCTATCATATCTTTCATAAATCCTATAGCCAACTCTAGGTAATCTGAGTTATATGAGCTCTCATATAACTCTATAAGTCCCCATATAAAATAGCTATAATCATGAGCATACGCCTTATTAGATGTCCTTCCATCTCTGTAGCTACCATATAACCGTCCCTGTTTATCCTGAAGATTCTCTAGTATAAAATCTGTGGCCCTAATAGCATCTACAAGCAACCCATAATCTCTTAACACACGAGCACCTAAAGCTAATGCACCGATCATAAGCCCATTCCATCCCAGCAATATTTTGTCATCTCTAAAAGGTCTTATCCGTTCATCACGCCTCCTAAGTACCTTTTCTTGGAGGCCTGTTATATAGGTATCTGGTTTTTGTGCTTCCTTTTCCTCTAATCTGTTTGGTATGCTTTTCCCCTCAAAATTACCCTCCAAATCTATATTATAAAATGCGCAAAACTTTTCTACCTCTTCATACTCTAATATCCCTCCTATATCCACTTTATCAAATAGGTAGAACTTTCCCTCCTCTCCTTCTGAGTCCGCATCTTCTGCCGTGTAAAACCCTCCTTCATGGTGAGACAGATAACTCTTGACATAGTTAAAAATTCTCCGTGCAACATATGCATAGAACTCATCTTTTGTCACTAAGTAGGACTCAAGATAACATGTGGCAAGGAGAGCATTGTCATATAGCATCTTTTCAAAATGGGGTACAAGCCACTGTCTATCTGTAGAATACCTACAAAATCCTCCACCTACATGGTCAAAAATACCTCCCCTATACATACCTTTCAAACTGCCTTCTACCATCTTTAGTGCATCCTCTTCACCAGTATATTTATAGTATCGAAGGAGGAACATTATATGATTTGCCATGGGAAATTTAGGCGCATTTCCAAATCCACCATATTTCTCATCATATGACCTATCTAAGTCTCTAAATGTGGCGTATATGATATCTTCAGATAATGTATCTCCCGAATCTGGAACTATAAATGCAGGAGTTATTGCACGATCTGCCTCGTCTTTTATATCATATAATCTCTGTCTATCACTTTTCCATATAGAGGCTATCTCATACAATATATCTATGAGTCCAGGCATTCCCATTTGGGGATTTTTGGGGAAGTACGTGCCAGCAAAAAAAGGCCTTTGATCATATCCCATTATTATAGTCAATGGCCATCCACCACTGCCCGTCATTGCCTGGCAGTAGGTCATATATATATGATCTATATCTGGCCGCTCTTCCCTATCTACTTTTATAGAGACATAGTTTTCATTGAGTAGCTCTGCCACCTCATCATCTTCAAAGCTCTCCTCTCGAAGCACATGACACCAATGACAACTTGAATATCCGATAGATAGAAATATGGGTTTATCCTCTACCTTTGCTCTATCAAATGCCTCTTCTCCCCATGGATACCAATCTACAGGATTGTGGGCATGCTGCAATAGGTATGGAGATTTCTCGTGGATTAGCCTATTTTGGGTTTTATCTACACTGTTCATTAATTTACAGTCCCTTCATAATACATTTCTAGTATTATACCCTAAAGGGCTGTCCCCCTATCCATGTATCCCTATTTAGTACAACAAAAATGTGGTATAGATATTTAATTACCTACACTATATTGTTTATTCTCCGCCAACTTAAAAATTGCACCTTCCCTGAAAATCAAATCTTCAGAAAGACCACCGCTCTTAAAAAACAAATTTTCCCCATCAGCTCCGAACTTGTATATCGCATTTTCACTTTTAAGTAGGACCTACACCCAACCTTCTACTCCAGTATCTTGCAAAATATATTTTCCTATCTTCAGTCCTTTCGCTTTGCCCTGCAGACAACATCCCACAACAAATATCAATACAAATGTGATTAATAGCGCAAGCACTTTTTTCTTGCCATATTATATCCTCCCGAATTACTCATGAAATTGTTTAACTACCTCGCAATGTTCTATGATTATTACACATTATATAAATATTATGCAGTAAAAAAATCCACTTTGACATTATAATTCTTTGTATAAAGCAAATCCGCTCAATAGCATCCCAAAACCTCCAATTAAGGATAATATAGAACCAACTATTCTCAAATTACATGTATTCGCTTCAACAAATACTGGGTTTTCAGTAATTGTTACCAAATTTCCTTCTTGAACATAATCAGTCCCAATTATTCGACCTATTGTATTAGAAAAAAGAATTAATATAAGACCAGCAAGAATCATAATTATCATAATTACCAAAGATAACCATACAAATCTTTTCCTCAAAATATAGCCTCCTTACTGTTACACATAATTCTACTAATGCGTAGTATGCCGAGTTCCATCAATCCCAGTGATATTTTAGACCGATTCATCTCAAGGTTAAAGGCACGAGTGTGCTCGGCATCTTCGCAAAAATATATAATAATGATCGCTCCAAATTATATATGCATTAATTATAATTGCTTTAATGGCGTTATTCCATATGTATTATCACTATCTATACTGATTTCTATTGTTTCTTGTTTTGTCAAATCCGAATATGATATTGAGTCCTTATTTTCAATTATTGCATAAATCATATATGCTCCCGATTTATCTGCAATGAAAGAAATATCCCATGGATAAATATAGTCCATAATTTTCTGATTTTCATTAGCCTCTAAATTACTTACCCAGATACTCACTTTACTTTCATCCTGAAATTCTATGTCTGGTTCAGAAATATAAACTTTGGCACCTTTTTCTAACCTAATACCATCCTTATAAATACGATACATTAAATCCCTTAAACCCTCTTTTGTATAGTAACAATCATTTGTGCTTTTATTGATTGCTGGAGCTATGCTTTCGACTTCAGTTTGCGTTATATCCATTTTTTGAAGAACTGATATGCTCTGCGTGCAAGCAAAAAGCACAAATAATATCATAATGGCATAAACTAACTCTTTCATATAATGCACCTCCATTATAATGAAAAATGCATACCTTTATCTCGCCTTATTCTACTTATAAACGTAACATGAAATGAAGCTATACTTTTTTCTATTACCATGTTCGTCAAAATTATTCTTTAGGGCTATCTCCATAAGAAGTCTCGACCAATTAAGAGGATAAGTTGTGTACCACACCGTAACAAACTATATATAGCTATGGTTTATTGGTCATCATACATCTTCTCTATTGCTTTTATAACCAAAATCGCCACCGTAGACACCGCAGTAATACCAGCAATAGCCACCCATATTACAGCCATTTCCACTTTTATCTCCCCTTTTTAAAGAAATCAGTTGATTTGACGTTTACTTTTGGAGTTATTATGTTATAATATGAATAGAGAGAGGTTAAAATTAAAGGTTAATACTACTTGAGTATAAGTTTTCTAATGGCAGGTGCGTTTAGGAGCTCACCTGTCATTTCCTTTTGTCTTGTTTGCATCAATATCTATACTAGTCTCTGCGTTCGCATTTGGCCTTTGCGCCTTGGATTGCCACTTTACTTTAATTCTCTTATCAGAGAAGTATATGAGCAAAGCAACCATTCCAAATATGGCGACACAAGCGATAATAGCAATAACACATATTGTAAAGATTATGTTCATCTTATCGCTACTCACCTTACCACCCCTTTTCCTCTGTATATACCTCTAAAGTTTCCCCTCTCCCTATTCACAATAATAAGGGTAGAAGAAAAAAAATAGTAAGGGCCTCGCAACTTACACTTAAGTATCCCTATATTATATGTAAGATTATATCATCTTATCGAATTTATAACAATAAAAACCAAAAAGTTATCAATCAAAAAAGTGAAGATGACTAAACCTTCACTTTTTTATACCTATATGGCGCATAGTGTATATACTTACTTTTGATATCTCCATATAATCTCTACAATCATTGACTTTATCGTGCTTCATGGTACTGCCTTTGTGAACATGACACCCAACGACAGGTGGAATAGCCTATGGATAGAAATATAGACTGGTCTTTCTAAGACATAGCTCACCCACTATAAAGATTAATATATTATTCAAACTCCTTATTTTAGAAATGCAGTCAAAATACTTTTCATGTATAATAATAGATAATAAAGTTTATTATATTAGGGGGATATAGATTTGAAAATAGTTGTAATAGATGGTCAAGGTGGTAAAATAGGTCAAACACTAGTGGAACAGCTCAAACAAGAGCTACCCGATTGTAAGCTCATTGCAATTGGTACAAATAGTATAGCCACATCTGCAATGCTTAGGGCCGGAGCAGATTTTGGTGCAACCGGAGAAAATCCAGTGATATTCAACTGCGCCGGCGCTGATATAATAATAGGACCTCTTGGAATTGTCGTTGCCAATTCCTTTCATGGTGAGATAACCCCATCAATGGCCTTAGCAGTAGGCCAAAGCAGTGCACAGAAGATCTTAATTCCTATAAATAGATGCAATAATACAGTAGTAGGCGTACAAGAGCTATCCTTCAGCGAATATGTCAAACTTGCTGTCAAACATGTAAAGGAAATTGTAAATAGTTAAGAAATGAGCTCCCTTGTAGGTAGCTCATTTCTTAATTTTCTTGAAATATAATGTCACTTTGTTCTTTTATACGCATCCTATCAAAATACTCATCTTCTAAAGGTATCCACTCATCTAAAAATCGTCTCTGCATAGCCGGCCCATTCCGCTTTAAAATTCTTTCAGCCTGCTCTTCCTTGCCAATCTCTAAAAATATCTTTAAATCATAGCTATCTATTAAAGTCGGGTGCATACTATATACACCTTCAATTATATTCAACTTTTTTGGCTTCACAGATATGGTCTTATCCAAGGCCATCTTTTTGCAATTATATACCCTATATTCAAATTCTCTGCCACTTTGTAATCCTTCAATTACCTCCTGTTTAAATCGGACATAGTCCACATTCCCACCCACTTCTTTTAGCCTCTCCTCAGTCTTTAATTCAGGCCTTAAGAAAAAGTGATCCATATGGAATATATTGCAATCATATACACTCTCTATTAGATTAGATAGGGTACTCTTGCCTGCGCCGGCGCTTCCATCTATGGCAACCTTAACAATCCCATCTGACTGCATCAAAATATCTATATATTCAAATGCTTTAAAGAAATGTTTGTATTTTGCACCCACGATTCTATATGCAGGTGAATAATATTCCCTATAGATCCCACTATGACTAATTGGTGGATATCCCTGTATTTTGTAATTATCTATATAGTTTTGTAGCTCATCTGGGGAATATGGTAGCAATCCATCTTTGCAGCATTCCTCGAATATCCCTAGCTTTTGTTCAAAGCTCTTAATACTTCCTCTAACTGAGTTTGCGGTGTTCACAAAGAATTTATTTAGGGTTTCCACATTCAATTTAAAATTTTTTAAAGTAGCTAAATTCATCCTATAGAGGTCATTGCCTATATATTCAAACAGAGCTTGGTTTAAATGAGTACAAAGATTACTATTTAAGATATCCAATTCAGCTTTTAGGTACTTGAGACTACTAATTTCATCTGTAATCATATGTCCACCAGCAAATTCGTTCTGGTATATAAGTTTAATCATATCTTGAAGCTGCATCTTCGGACGCAGCTCATACTGCTTCAGCAGTATCTCTCTTAATTCATTTTTATTCTCTACCTTCAATTAAATTCGACCTCTTCAAAGCCATAATTATTATAGGTATGATTATTATTTGAATGATTATGCCTGGAAGTGCATTTACAAATGCACCTGCCATAAAGGCCTCCCAACCAAATCCAGTTCCACTGATTCCATACAGTATTAAACTCACAATACCCCACACAACTCTTCCACCAAGCATTGATAGTATTAGGGTTATATATATATATGAATTTTCCTTAGGAAATTTATCATATAAAAGTCCTGTAAGACAGCCATATGCAGCTAGCTCAAAGCTCATGGCAACTGCAGTAGGAAACATAGGTGGCATTAAAAATATCAGGCTCCTTAGTATGGGTACAATAAAACCGACTACCAAGCCATATTTCCAACCTATTACGAATCCAGCTATTAGAACTGGAATATGCATGGGCAATAGCTGTTTACCTATCTCTGGAATTTGCCCCGTTATAAAAGGTAATACAAGTCCTATTGCAATAAATAGCCCTGCAAGCACTAATTTTCTCGTTGTCTTCTCCATATCTTCCCCTCCAAATAAAAAAATACCATGATTCTGCCTTCTTCAGAAAGCAATTACCTTCATGGTATGGTTATCAATATAGTTGTCTTTTCATGTAATCTTATATCGACTTCTGTCGACTCTTGTATCTGAGTTTAACATAAAATTCCTAAAAGTCAAGTGTTCTAGTTCTACTAAGAGCTCTTCAATGATCATTAATTCTGATTCGCTAAAATTCCTCCAAAATATCTATTCTATATCCTTTTGAGTTGAACCCCTTTGGGGCTCTTGCGCTTTATCTAAGAGTTTTACATTACAATCACTGCAATGGGTAACTCCCTCTTCATATTCAGCTTTAAACTTGGGACATCAAAGCATTTAAATGATCTCCCTCACATATCTACTTTTACTGGGTTTTTAAATATCTAAAATCTCCACGTCAGGACTTAATCTATATACCAAGTCCTTCCTCTCCACTATGATTGAAATCTTACTCCGCAGTTTTCTATCATCCTTGATAGCTGACAGCAATCTCCTATTTGGATTTATGGCCACAGGATATCCCACCATTCTTAGCATCGATAGATCTCCTGTAGTATCGCCATATGAGTAACTAGAATCTAAATCTACACGATATCTATCTACAAACTCATCTAATGCCCTCTGTTTATTTTCGGAATTCCACATCTTTACTATCTCACCGGTGAAGTTATTGTCATCATCTACAAGATATTCAGTACCTCTATATTCCGTCACCCCATATTTTTCAGCCATCTTCTCTACCAAAAAATCGGGACCCCCGGATATGAAAAATATCTTATGCCCTTGCAACTTGTGCCATTCTATCCTAGAGCGAGTATATCTATAGACCTTCTCTCCGTTTATCCTTATCACTTGACTGGCTATAAATTCTATATAGTCCTTATTTATGCCTTTGAGCTCTTTTAGATAGACTTCAGCTAGCTCCTCTAAATAATCCTCAAATTCTCCATATCGCCTCTCCCACTCAGAATAAGAGTCCCTGAGGTGTCCATACCATAGAGAGGGATCTATCACTTCATACTTGATAAGTTTTTTGAAATGCTCAATCATAAGGGAATTTCTAAAGAGTGTCCCATCTATATCAAAAAATGCAGCTATACTATCCATACTCTCAGCTCCCCCCGTATTTAATTTTGTTCCATCTCAAAAAATAGGAATATATTACTTTGACGTTGTTTTGCGTCTATAGTTTTTTTATAAATCAAACCTCATCTATATTTTAACACAATTTAAGTACTAATTCATATTTTATTACACAAGAAAAAGCACCAAACATCATATAAGAAAAGATGTATCACAAAGATACTTTTAAAAGAAAGGGTGATGGATATAAAACTATCTCCTCCTTGAAACCCAATCGCAATAATCGCCTAAACCCAATTGCAATAATCGCCTCTAGATTGATCCAGTACAAGCCCCACTTTTACTATTCGCCTTTTAAGCTCTTCCATACCCTCTGCACCCTCTGCTCCTGTATATATTTTGTCATTATAGAGAGAATAGTCTCGCCTCACACCCATTGGTGATAGATTTGGCATGACCACATTGGCCCCTGCCTTAAATCCCTTTTCCCTACCTAAAGGGTCGATAGTACCTAAAGCCGTTGTGGCAGGAAGAAGTACTTTGGGAAGTAGTAATCTTATAAATGCCAGCATGAGTAGAGTCATATCTACTGTTCCACCTTTTCTATCTGCAAAAGGTGTATCCCTATGTGGTATAAATGGACCTATCCCTACCATATGGGGCTCTAGTTCCTTTAGAAATAATAGATCATCTATAATGGTGTCGAGTGTCTGATAGGGAGAACCCACCATAAAACCTGCTCCTACCTGGAAACCTATTTGTTTTAAATTATATAGACACTCTTTTCTTCTCTTGAGACTCATATCGTTTGGATGAAGTCGCTTATAATGTGTATAATTTGCCGTTTCATGTCTAAGTAGATATCTATCAGCGCCGGCGTCCCAAAAACTTCTATAGCTATCATAGGATCTCTCCCCTATGGAAAGGGTAATGGCACAGTCAGGAAACTTTTCTCTCATACCACATATTATATCGACCATTATCTCGTCTGTATAATAGGGATCCTCCCCTCCCTGCAATACAAAGGTTCTAAATCCAAGTTCATAACCCCTAGCGCAGCAGTCTATGATCTCCTCCTTTGTAAGGCGATAGCGGTTTAGCTTTTTATTATCCCTCCTTATACCACAATAGTAGCAATTATTTTTACAGTAGTTACTAAACTCAATGAGCCCTCTAAAATATACACTCCTTCCATAATACCTCTCCCTTGTAAGCCGTGCAGCATGAAAGAGCCTATCATCTGGAGTATGCATATTTGACTCTAGGAGCTGCTTTAGTTCATCTCTAGCTAAAAAGTTTGTTTCATAGAGCTTATCTATAAGCAACAGATCTCCTCCTTATATCTTAAATATCCTACTGCTTCTCTCGAGAATGCCATTTAAATAGGCAAGGAGAATACCATAATTGGTAACGGGAACATCCTTACTTGCACATTTTAGTAGCCTCGTCTCCATAGCCTTCTTATTTAGCATGCATCCACCACAGTGTATCACCATATCATAATCACTTAAATCTTTAGGAAAGTCATGCCCTCCATAGAAGTCAAATTGGATATCCACCCCCGTATGCTCCTTTAATAATTTGGGTATCTTTACTCTTCCTATATCCTCGTGGGTGGTGTTGTGGGTGCATCCTTCAGCAATGAGCACTCTAGCGTTTTCAGAGAGGTTCTCCACCTTTTCCACTCCCTCTAAGAGTATATTCATATTCCCCTTCTGCCTTGCGAATAGCATGGAAAATGAGGTCAAAGGTATCCCATCTGGCACTAACTTGTCAATATTTTTAAAATTCTGAGAGTCGGTTACCACAAGTGCCACCTCTTTAAGCTCTAAAATGGCATCTTTGAGTCCTTCTTCCTTGGTTACAAGGCATTTTATACCATGATCCAGACAATCGCGTATAAATTGTACCTGAGGAAGTATTAGTCGACCCTTTGGTGCCCCCGAATCTATAGATACCACTGCTATAACAGTGCTATTTGGAGGTATGAGATCCCCTATTAAGCTATCTTCCTCACTACCCATTTTTTTGAGCTCTTCTGCCATTTTATATTTTAAATTTTCTATAGATTCTCTATCCTCTTTGCACGTAAAAATCGCCCTTTTATAGCTAGCTTTCAAATCCTCTTTCACAGCCCTAGATACCTTATCACATTTTGTAAACACCAATATATGCGGTATTTTCTTTTTATCCAGCTTGTCCACAACTTCTTCATATTTTATCTCATCAAATGATATTATATCTGCAGCATATATGGCAAGATCAGTACGATCTAATATCTCCATTGCCCTCTTGACACGCTCTTCGCCCACTTGGCTTACATCATCTAGACCTCCAGTATCAATTAGGGCAATGGGCCCAAAGGGTATGAGCTCCATTGCCTTGATCACAGGATCCGTTGTGGTACCCCTATGCTCAGATACTATAGATCTCTCCTGACCCAATATATTATTGAAGAGTGTGGATTTTCCTACATTGGTATCTCCCAATATTGTGATATGCTTTCTCAAGCTAATCGGTGTATTGGCCATATATATACCTCCTATAGAAATAGATCTCGCTCGCCACATCTAAGCCTTTCTATATTGTTTGAGACTATATCCCTTATATTTTCATCTTCTATCTTGGGTATCTCCCTCTTTAAGAGCCCTTCTACCTTTACCTGAAACTCATAATCGCCATAGTCAAGGGCATATTCCCAAAGCGTCATAAGTGCATTTGGATGACATGTATTTTTTATTTTGCCTGATTTTGCAAGAGACATAAACCTATCTCCTGTCCTACCCTTTCTATAACATGCAGTGCAGAAACTCGGAACCATACCTTCATCTATTAGCCAGCTTATTATGTCAATTGCGTCCCTATCGTCGTTTACTTTGAATTGAGTGCTACTGTGTTCCCTTGCAGTATAGCCACCTACTTCCACTGTGGAGCCGGCGCTTATCTGGGAGATACCTATATTTATAAGTTCCTTTCGCATCTCCATACTCTCCCTTGTAGATACAATCATTCCTGTAAAGGGCACAGCCAACCGGATTATAGCCACTATCTTCTTAAACGTCTCATCATCAACTAGATATTTGAGCTCTGATGTAGCTGCCCCTTCTGCTTTACATATACGGGGCACAGATATGGTATGGAATCCAACGCCATATTCCTCTTCTAAATGCTCATTATGTATCATGAGCCCTAATACTTCGAAATATGGGTCATAGAGTCCAAAGAGTACGCCTCCCCCCACATCATCTATACCAGCCTCCATCGCCCTATCAAAAGCAGTCAAATGATATTCATAGTCCTTTTTAGGACCTGATAGATGTACCTCTTCATAGGTAGGCTGATGATATGTCTCTTGGAATAGTACATATGTGCCTATACCAACTTCCTTTAACTTTTTATAATCTTCTACAGTGGTGGCTGCAATATTGACATTTACTCGGCGGATCTCTCCATTGTCTAGTTTCATATCGTATATGGTCCTTATGCAGTCTAATATATAATCAATACTACAGTTCTTAGGATCTTCACCTGCCTCAAGGGCAAGTCGTTTATGTCCCATCTTCTCAAGTATTGCCACTTCATTTCGCACTTCATCCATGGTCAGACGCCGGCGCTCAAATTCATGATCATGGTTGTAACCACAATACTTGCAACGATTTATACAATAGTCACTTACATATAAGGGCGCAAACATCACAATACGATTTCCATATATATGCTTTTTTATATTGCCTGCTATATTATAGATTCTATCTATATGCTCTTTTTTATCTGTAACAAGGAGTGATGCCACCTCTCTATGAGTCAGCCCTTCAAAAGCATCTGCCTTGTCTAGTATTCTATCGATCTCTTCATCGGTTGTACTCTTTGCATCTTCTAATAGTCCCTCTATATAATCCTTATCAATGAACATATTATTACCTCCTGATTTATATCTCTTTCTTTGAAATAGCTGTCTTAACCAGCACATTTGGTAGATTGCCTAATTTACCAGTTAAGCTATTTATCTCATCTAACTTACCAACGACTGTAAGGGAAATTACAGCAATTTGTTCCTCTTCAAACGGGATACCCATGCGTCCCTTTACAATGCCTTTAAATGATGAAACTATATTGTTGAACTCCTGCTGGGTTTTACCAGGCTCCTCTAAAATTGCACTGATTACTCCAATTTTGTTCATATGATTACCTCCTCTAGACCCCAAAATGCAAAAAATCGCACCTCCATTTGGAAAGTACGAATAAGAGCACATACCCTCTAGTACGCTAAAAGGCAAAACTATATATCCGTCACCTTCCAAATCAGAGCATAACTCTTTTTTGTCAGGGATTGGTTTTAAAGTACACCCCGAGGGAGATTACTCTTCCTTGAGATGAACTATATTTAACTCCATTCTATATAATTGACAATTTTTTGTCAATCACTATTTATAATTTATTCGTTGCAGATGATATAAAGCTATGGGATACCACTTCCATATCAATAATTTACATTCTTTATCAATGATTTTTGTTAATTCATTTCGCTGCAACACCTTTATGAAACGAGATTTGCTCAATAGTTACTAAAATGTAACTACTTTTATATATCCATGCCTGTGTTATAATGATAGTACAACTAATACAAATGGGGGGATAATTATATGCATTATGTTGATTTTGGCAACTTAGGTTTCAAGATATCAAGATTTGGCATGGGCTGTATGAGATTTCCAATGGAGAAAGGGCATACTGATGATTCTCAAGTAGATGAAAAAGCAGCCATAGACATGATACGCTATGCAATTGATCACGGAGTTAACTATATAGACACAGCGTATCCCTATCATGGAGGACGTAGCGAAGTCATAGTGGGCAAAGCTTTGAAAAAGGGCTATAGGGATAAGATAAAGCTAGCTACAAAATTGCCTGTTTGGCATGCCAAAAAATATGAGGATTTTGAAAAACTACTAGATGAACAACTAAGAAGGCTCAAAACCGATCATATAGACTTCTATTTGCTACACGCTTTAAACGAAAAACAATGGCACCGTGTACAAAAGCTAGGAGTATTGGATTTTCTAGATGAGGCCATGGAAAAAGGAAAAATACGTTATCCTGGATTTTCATTCCACGATGAGCTGCCTGTATTTAAAGATATAATAGACTCTTATGACTGGCACATGTGCCAAATCCAGCTAAATATTTTAGATGAACATTATCAAGCAGGAGTAGAAGGCTTGAAATATGCAGGCTCTAAGGGAATCCCTGTGGTAATAATGGAACCTCTAAGAGGGGGTAAACTAGCTCAAAATCTCTCTCAAGATGTCATAGATATATGGAATGACTTCCCCGTAAAGCGTAGCCCTGTAGAATGGGCCTTTAGGTGGCTATATAATTTTCCTGAAGTGACCACAATATTAAGTGGTGTAAGTACCGTAGAGCAACTTAAGGATAATATAAAAATTTTTGAAGAGGCAAAACCAAATGTAATGACAGATGAAGAATTAGCACTTGTAAAAAGAGTACAAGAATTTTACAAGGGCAAAATTAAAGTTGGCTGCACAAGTTGTAATTATTGTATGCCCTGTCCATCTGATGTGGCAATACCCGATATATTTTCTATGTATAATGATGCCTCAATATTCAATGATTTTAAGACATACAAGAAGCGCTATGGAGAACTTATTAAAAAAGAAAAAGATGCCTCCCAATGTGTAGAATGTGGGAACTGCGAAAGTGCATGCCCTCAACATCTACCCATAATAGAAAAACTCAAAGAGGCAAATAAAGCTTTAGTATAGAAAGTAAACATCAACACAAATGGCGGCTATATATAGCCGCCATTTGTGTTAAATAGGATTCATTAATCTACAGAATAAATTACCATATATGTCAATTACGTTCTTCGATCTCCATTATATAGTCAACTCGTTCTTTGTGCCTACCACCTTCAAACTCCTCATCTAGCCAAGCATCTACAATTGTAATGGCAAGGCCTGGCCCAACTACACGCCCACCTAATGCAAGTATATTTGCATCGTTATGTCTCCTTGACATTTTGGCTGAATAGCAATCACTACATGCAACTGCACGTATACCCTTTACTTTGTTGGCAGCTATGGATATGCCTATTCCCGTTCCACAGACTAAAATACCCATTTCGCATTCGCCACCTGCAACAGCGCGGGCAACTTTTTCACCGTATTCGGCATAGTTGGCACGCTCATTTGAATAGGTGCCAAAGTCCTTATATTCCACACCTCTATCCTCTAGGTGACGCTTTATCTCTTCTTTTAGATAAAACCCAGCGTGATCACTTCCTATAGCTATCATTATATACCTCATCCTCCCTATTATGTTAGGTGTCCATAAACTACACCTATCTACATATTACTACCCTTTTCCCTAACATTAGAATAGCATAATTATGATATAATATAAAGTAAAAGAAAGTTTTGGGGTGAATGTACTTGAAACGTATGAGACTGGATAAATTGCTTTCAAACAGTAAAGTAGGTAGTCGTAAGGAAGTCAAAGCTCTAATAAGAGAAAGGGTAGTAAAGGTAAATGGTTCAATAGTTGATACACCAGGTCTTTTGGTATCCCCCCAATCTGATGTAATTGAAGTAGGGGAAAATAAAATAGAATATAGGGAATTCCACTATATAATGCTAAACAAACCTGCCGGCGTCGTAACAGCAACCCGAGATAGACAGCACAACACAGTAATTGATATATTAGATGACGGATTTAAATTCTTAGACCTATTTCCTATAGGTAGATTGGATATAGATACTGAGGGACTACTTATACTCACCAATGATGGAAAGCTCACTCATAACCTACTATCTCCGAAAAAACTTGTACCCAAAATATACTTTGCTATAATAGATGGTATACTAGATAAAGATGATGTAGAGATATTTAAAAAGGGTATACCACTGAGCAAGGATTATACCAGTCTACCTGCCAGACTCAATATAATAGGAGCTAATAGGGCATATATAACGATATATGAGGGAAAATTCCATCAAATAAAGCGTATGTTTGAATACATCAATAAAGAAGTTATATACCTAAAGCGAATACAGATGGGCAATCTAAAGCTAGATGAAACTCTCTCACCAGGAGAAGCCAGGGAACTTACCAAATATGAAATTAAACTTTTAAAATCTTCAGTAGATTAGAAAGGTAGATATGCATGGAACACTATTATTCACCAAATCCCACAACACCCCATAATATAGATATTATACACTACAATATAGGGAAGTATACGCTACAGTTTAAAACTGATTCAGGAGTGTTTTCTAAGGGCAGAGTAGATTTTGGAACAGATCTTCTCATAAACTCCCTACCAAATTTAGATGGTAGGATCCTAGATCTAGGATGTGGATATGGGCCAATTGGAATATGTATGGCCTTTTTAAATGCCAATGCTTTTGTAGACATGGTTGATATAAATGCTCGGGCAGTAGAGCTTGCTAAGAACAATATAATAGATAACAATATCGACAATGCAAGGGCTTTTGTAAGTGATGGGTTTTCTAATATAGATGATACATTTAATGCCATAATAACTAATCCTCCCATACGGGCAGGTAAGAAAGTTATATATAGCTTGTTTGAACAGAGCAAAAATTATCTAAATATTGACGGTTGTCTATATGTGGTAATACAAAAAAAGCAGGGGGCGCCCTCTGCCATAAAGAAATTGAAGTCTATATTTGGAAACTGCAATATAATATCCAAGCAAAAAAGGTATTTTATACTACAAAGCATTTTGCGATAATTTGCCCAGTTATCTCAATATCATAGATATACATTACTATACAAGTAATGTCTTATTTTGTCTATGAATAACCAGATTTTTAGGGTCAATTATCTATAAAGCTTAAAACCAAGTCAGCTATAAAATACGTTTTAATACCTTAAATTTGGTTTATATAGATATAGTTATAAATATATTAACAAGGGGAGGAATATATGCCTGTATTAGAGTTAAATATAAATATTACCCTCCTTATAATGCTAATCAATATTGGTTTTGCATTCATAATTGTCTTTTTAGAGAGGCGTAATCCAGCGGTTACTTGGACATGGCTATTTGTGCTCATGTTCATACCCATAGTAGGATTTATCCTATATTTATTTATAGGGCAGGATATGCGTAAGAAGAAATTGTTTGCTAAAAAGGAGGAAGTTGATCTAAAGAGTATTGCAAATCGGCAATCGGCCCTCATAAAAAATAGAACGCTAGATAAAATCAGGCCTATTGCTCAAAAACATAGCGATATAATACAACTACAACTGCATAATAGCCAGTCTGTATATACACAGAACAATAGAGTTACAATACTCAACAATGGAGATGAAAAGTTCCCTGCACTATTTAAGGCAATCAGGGAAGCAAAGGATCATGTGCATCTTGAATACTATATAATACGAAATGACAACCTAGGTAAGATGCTACAACAGTTACTCATAGAGAAGGCCAGAGAAGGGGTTGAAGTGCGACTTTTATACGATGGAATGGGATGTATAAGAGTACCTCGGAGATATTTCTCAAAGATGAGTAAGGCAGGGGTACAAGTTGCGGAATTCTACCCTCCAACACTTCCCTATGTAAATTTTCGAATAAACTATCGTAATCATAGAAAAATTGCAATTATAGATGGAGAAAAGGCTTTTACTGGAGGATTGAATATAGGTGATGAGTATAAGGGATTAGTTAAAAAATATGGTTTTTGGAGAGATACCCATTCCATGCTAGAGGGAGAATCAGTAGACTATTTTCAAATGCGATTTATGGTAGATTGGCATTTCGCCTATGGTGAAAGACTCCCCTTTGACCAACGGTATTTCCCGCCTAAACCAATGATAGGCAATACAGGAGTACAAGTGGTATCCAGTGGACCCGACTCTACATGGGCTGCAGTCCACCAAGGATATCTGAAAATGATAACCAAAGCAAAAAAGAATGTATATCTACAAACTCCCTATCTCATACCTGATGATAGTATACTAGAGGCACTTAAGATCGCTGCTCTAGGGGGAGTAGATGTACGAATAATAATACCCTGTAAGCCTGATCACCCATTTGTATATTGGGCATCTACATCCTATGCAGGTGAACTTATAGATGCAGGAGTTAAAATATATACCTATGATAACGGCTTTTTGCACAGTAAGCTATTAACAGTCGATGGAGAAATCGTCTCCATGGGCAGTGCTAATATGGATATTAGAAGTTTTAAATTGAGCTTTGAACTAAATGCTTTCATATATGATAAGGAAGTGGCAACAGAGTTTGAACATATTTTTATGCAAGACCTTGAATGTAGCACTCTTATAACCAAAGAGCTATATGCACAGCGATCTGGATGGATCAAATTTAAAGAATCAATATCTAGATTATTATCACCAATACTTTAAAAATAGGGGTTGCCGACTGGCAACCCCTATTTTTAATTGCACTTTGAATAGCCACATGATCTACATACCACACAGCCACCTTCATGTTCCATTATAGCACCACATTCAGGACATATACCGTTTAATTTTCGTTCCTTATCTGCACTCACACCTAGATATATACCACCATTTTTCCTCTGGGGGTTTTGACACACATCCCGTAGTGAGCACAGAGAACAATTCCCAAGACATGAATGTCTGTCTATCATATTATTGCTACCTATGTCTATATAGCTTGCCTCATTTAATCCGTCATCTAATTGAAGCATTGCCACTTTTTCTAATACCCTACCTATAGCATCGGGACAAGATAGTACTTTAAGCCCATTTTGTCTGAGGGTTGAATGGCATCTTATTCCCTTTAACTGCTCAATTATAGTCTCCACATCTATTCCAGAGCGCAGTGCTAGAGATATAAGACGACTAGTGGCCTCTGATTGAGACGGACAGCCACCTGCCCTGCCTAGATTGGCAAACACTTCACATATCCCTTGTTCATCATAGTTGACCGTTATATATAGATTCCCACACCCTATTTTTACCTTTTCGGTTATTCCCATTGTGACATCTGGGCGTGTACGTGGAACAATCTTACCTTGTCTAACCTCTGCACCTTCTGAAATCCTCTGTTCTATCTCATTGCCCAAAGTCTTCTTTCCCTTAGGTTTTACGGATAGAACCTGCCCATCTCTGCTGCCATCTCTATAGATAGTAACACCTTTACAGCCAAGCTCGTATGCAAGCCAATATACCTCCCTCACATCTTTCTTAGTTGCACTATTGGGGAAGTTTACTGTCTTTGATACTGCATTATCAGTATGTCTTTGGAATGCCGCCTGCATCTTTATATGATACTCTGGCGATACATCATGGGCACATACAAAACACTCCCGTACATCTGTTGGTATAACATCAATATCCTTTATAGAACCAAGAGCTGCTATATCTCGCATTAAGGACTCAGAATAAAAACCACGCTCAATTGCAATCTCTTTAAAATATGGATGAACCTCCAATAACTCATCATTGTCCATTACATTCCGCACAAAAGATATGGCAAACAGTGGTTCTACGCCACTGCTTGTCCCACATATTATACTTATGGTACCTGTAGGAGCAATTGTGGTAGTTGTGGCATTTCTAAGTTTTAGACCCTTACCTTTCCATATACTCTTGTCATAGTATGGAAATACTCCCCGTTCCGTTGCCAATGCCACGGAAGCCTTCTTAGAACGCTCTTGTATAAATCCCATGATATCTTCTGCTATCTGAATCGCCTCTTCACTATTATAGGACACTCCTAATTTAAACAGCATATCGGCGAAACCCATTACGCCTAGGCCTATCTTACGGCTCCCCTTTGTCATCTCCTCTATTTCGGGTAGTGGATATTTGTTTATATCTATGACATTATCTAAGAAATGAACTGACGAGTCCACAACTCTTGCAAGTTTCTCATAGTCTATAGAATATTTGCCATTTACATCTACCTTGAGCATCTTAGAGAGGTTTATTGAGCCTAGATTACAACTCTCAAAAGGCAAGAGTGGTTGCTCACCACATGGATTTGTACTCTCTATATCTCCTATTTCAGGCAATACATTATCAGCGTTTATCCTATCTAAAAATATTATACCAGGTTCTCCATTGTTCCAAGCATTGTTCACAATGAGGTCAAACACCTCTCGCGCATTTAATTGTCCACAAGGTCTTCCAGTTCGAGGATCTATGAGATTATAATTCGAATCAGTTTCCACAGCCTGCATAAAGTCCTCAGTAATACCTACACTGATATTAAAATTGGTTATCTCTTCACTATCCTTTTTGCAATCCACAAACTCCAATATATCAGGGTGATCTACCCTGAGTATGCCCATATTGGCTCCTCGCCTTGTACCTCCTTGTTTAACTGCCTCTGTAGCTGCATTAAAGACTTTCATAAAACTCACTGGTCCACTGGCCACTCCACCAGTAGATCTTACAGTAGAACCCTTTCCCCTAAGCCTTGAAAAGCTAAAGCCAGTTCCACCGCCACTTTTATGTATGAGAGCAGCATTCTTAACAGCATCAAATATTCCCTCCATAGAATC
This sequence comes from uncultured Bacillota bacterium, assembly GCA_938003945.1. Classification (GTDB taxonomy): domain Bacteria; phylum Bacillota; class Clostridia; order Caldicoprobacterales; family Xylanivirgaceae; genus UBA3920. Next base: position 63,255 of record CALKWW010000048.1, read on the forward strand.
CTCCACTGGTAGTACAAAACAGGCCGATAGTTGCCCAAGGGGACGACCGGCATTCATGAGTGTAGGAGAGTTTGGCATAAATTCCAAGTTTGACATGAGCTCAAAAAATTCTTGTTCTATGGCAGCTATATCGGTATCGCTATCATAGTTAGTATCCGCTTGGGCCACTGCTCTAGCCACCCGTCTAAACATATCCTCAGGAGTCTCAAGTAACTCCCCTTTTTCATTTTTAGCCAAATATCTTCTCTCTAACACTTTAATGGCATTATCCGTCAGTTTTCCCATATGATTTCCTCCTTATATAACCTTATTTCCATATAAATATCCACATACACTTTATAATTGCTAAATTTGGATGAGATAATATTTTCTATATGCTAAATTTGTTTCATAAAATTGCTTTTTATACTGTATAGACAGCGCATATTGTATGTAAGAAACTATCGTATACAATATATCGTATCAGTTGAGCTTTTCAGAGTCAACATGCAAGAAAACTATTTAAATCTGTTTACGCACCCTATTATTTAATCTACCCTTTTTATGCCTTATTATCTCCAAAAACAAAAAAAGGCTTTCTAATAGATATACTCGCCTTTTTTTGTCTGCTACTACACATTTGAAACTATAATCTACTCTATTACAAAATAAAGTTGTGACAATGAAGTCATATTTTTCGGTTATAAAAATTATAAAGTTATATGGAGCTTTGAAATTTTATAAAATCGTAATTTAAAGTTCCCTCTCTATGAACTCCCAGAAGTTACCACTCATAAGCTTCTCCACATCCCTTACTATATCTTCTTCAGCAAGAGGCCAGCCTGTAGCCATGAGGTCCTTATATTTATCATAGAGTACATCAGCTATTATCTTCCTTGAGTGAGCCCATTTATATATGAGCTGATCTAATACCCTTGCATCTGAGTGCTGGGGTACCACACTTACACCCAACAATTCAAATCTCATACGTGTAATCTCATCTATGAGACTTGGATTATTCAAAAACCACCAGCAACCAAATACTAATAGATTTCTGAATTTACGTGCCGCAACACATAGCTCATGCTGATTTTCTTTGGCAAGCATTGTCACCATAAATTTATTATGAGGATAATTGGCACATAGATATTCTACTGCTTCTATACTTGACTTACCCACAGAATCTCCCGCCAACTTAAGATCGGGATTTACTAGCTTTTTCACACCTATCATCAATGCAAAGGGAATATTATACTCCCTGCACACAGGTAATATACAGTTTTCTATGAGTTTTGCCCGCATGGAATCCTCTGGAAATTCAAATGTGGGAGGGAGAGACACTGCCATATATACAGCATCCATTCTATCTACCCATTCACTTAAAAACCTCCGTATTTCGCCATATGTCTTTTCGTTTAATTCGGTGTCCACGTCATAGCCCCAATCCATTAACTGACGTAGAACATCCTCACCACCATTTAATAGGGGATCTATACGTAGGGCAGCTTTAAATCGTTCATCCTCTTTGTAACTATTTAGCCAAATCTCTCGTTCTGCATCGTCAAAGGGATCATTTGTCATCACAACTTCTTTAACCCCCGACATATCAAATACCATGTCTACATATTCATCGACTGTCTTATTTTCGAAAAACTTCCTATACTGTGGAAGTCCGTCTTTTTTGATATCCAATCCTAACTTATTTAAGACAGTCAATACTCCCCTACATGCTTCACTATATGGACTGTTCTCCACAAATAATTTGTTCCATACTAAATCCGATTGGCTTTCCTTGTCCATATTCCAAAAGTCTTCATATGGAATATCTAACCACCTGAATGTCTCTGCAATAAGATAGTGATATGTCACAAGCTCGTCTACACCCCAAAGAAGTAGATCTTTGAAGCAAGGAGTATAGAGATGGGTGTGAACATCAGTGATCTTAACCTCATTCATCGCCTTGTCTACAATCTTTCTTAACTCCATATCAGATTTTATCATATAATGCTACCTCCCCTTATTTTTATCTAATTATATGGATAAACATTATTGACACTAAACATATCAGTCAATAAACTTGACTGATATGTTTAGTATTAAAATTAAATAAGTATAATTCAGCTATTTAAAATGGTATATATGATATTCTCCATAAAATTAGTCAAGGCCATAGAACTCTGACTAATTTTATGAGCTGTAAATTTTTCTACTTTACTCTATATTACAGTCAACAACTACCACGCAGTATGAGCTCTGGAACTACCACCTTTTTGCTATCCACATCTTGGCTCTGCAATACATCGTATAATGTCTTAACTGCTCCCCTTGCCATATCCTCAACCTTATTATCTACACTAGAGAGCTCAGGATATGTACACAAAGAGATGTTAGAATTATTAAAGCCAATTACCGATACATCCTGTGGAATCTTTTTCTCAGTCGTACGTAGAGCCTTCATGATACCTGCAGCAATCAAATCCTCGCTTGCAACCAAAGCAGTATAGGAAGAACCTTGCTCCCCTAATTTCCTTACAGCTTCCATCCCACCTTCTAGCCCTGATTCGACACGGACTAGTGTGTTTTTATCAATGGGAAGTTTAAAGTAAGACATACCCTCCTTAAACCCCTCTATCTTAGCCAACCCACTGAAACTATCCACATCGTATATATATCTTATATGTCTATGACCCTTTTTATGAAGATATTCTACTATATTAAAAGTTGCCCTTGCATCATCGCATACTATGGAATATATATTATTACCTTCTATATGACTATTGAGCATTACAATGGGAACTTTCTTAGAAGTATCGATTATATGACTGTTGTCAGTAGGTTCCTTAAATATTGAGCCCACAAGTATTATACCATCTACCTTTTTTTCCAAGAGTACCTTTAGATATTTCTTCTTTTTCCCAAGTTCCCTTCCAGTATTACATAGTATTACATTATAACCACGATTCCTGAATTCTTGTTCAATTGTATATATGGCATTTGCATAGTAACTATCCCTAACATCACTTGTCATAACCCCTATTGTGTGGGTGGTATTTACTGCTAAACTCCTTGCAATATCATTTACTGTGTAATTAGCCTCTCGTATAGCAGCCTCCACCTTTGCTCTAGTCTCCTCACGAACATTGGGATTATTGTTTATTACCCTAGAGACTGTAGCTATAGAGACGCCTGCCCTCTTTGCAATCTCATATATATTCATCGATTCACCTCTTTGATTATGTAAGCGCTTACAGTATCATTATATACCCTTCTGAAAACTTTTTCAATATTCCTATGTTTACAACAATTATTTATATCGCAGATCCTCCTTTTATATGTTTCATTATCACATATAATCTTCAAAATTATAACCTTGATATGATCTTCTTCTATAGAAATGGAATATACTCAAAATACCTAAATTTCATTTAGAAACTTCAAATGATCCAAGGCTAGATTAAACCTCTACGTAGAACTAATCGAATCCTCAATGAATAATATATTATAGTATCACCATCACCTCGAAAGGAGTGATGACAATAGGTATAGGAAGAGACGATGATAATTCTTGCAATGACATAAATTTATCTAAATTGGCAGTAATAGCTGCCTTTTTGACTCTCACAGGGGATTTTCTTGCCTTTATATTGACCCTACTAGAGCTACAAGAACAAAATTTACAGTCGCAGGCAGATGATAAGAAAAATACCATCAAACTGAGGATCATAGAATTAGAGGATGAACTATGTAAAATGAAACGAGAACTTGATGATTAGATATTGTGAAGCGCTTTAAATGATAACTAACAATTCTGTAAAGTGTAAATGGTATAAAGCTTATCTCATAAACAGGCATAAGCTTTATACCTCTTTGTTACCTCTACCCAATTGCCACATAGACTGTCTTATCTCATAAACAGACATAAGCTTTATACCACTACACATATTGTCAGTTTTATAGGTTTTAAGCTTGATTTTATTTATGAAAACCACTATACTTATATGTAAGCGCTTACATATAATGAAGGAGGTTCCCCAATGAATACAAAAAAGATATATACTGAATTATTTAATGTATACCTGAATGTAGATACTTTGAAAGAACGTGCAGATGAGCTAGGAATATACCCCCGTTCAATCCAAGAAAAAGAAGATTCAATACTATTTCTTTCCCACGATAGCGATGGGAAACATATGATTATAATACACAAAGGCCCTGTATATGATGCCTTTGAAGGCGAAGAGGTAGTTAAAGAAGGAGTAAAAAAGTGCCCGTTAAATAAAACAAATAGTGATATACTGAGGAAACTTTTTCCCTATACCGCGCCTACTTCACACAAAAGGCACGATATAACTGTAGGTTTAGGTGATAGGCTTGGAATTGCCTCTCCAGGACACATACAACTAATTAAGAACTATCCAGTATTTCCTGTATTAGCGCAACAATCCATAAGAGAGCTGAATTTAACTGGCAGGACATATGAAGATGTATTAGATGCCGCCTCCTGGGCTGTCTTTCAAGAGGGCTATAAAGATGGATTTGGAGCTGACGGCGATCATCTAAAGACACATGACGAAGTTGATATGGCTTTAGGATATGGATACACAATGATAACTTTGGACTGCTCTGATTACATAGACAATAATGTATTAGATGCCTCTTTAGATGAAGTCCAAAATCGCTATGATAAAATCCCCAAAGATATTCGCGCTAAACTAGAAAATAAGTATTTAAATAAGACATTTGATATAAGTCCTAGATGCCATTTAAATTTTAATAGTAAAATATTCAAACAAATAGTACTGATATATTTAGATGCAATCGGCTTTACTATAGATATATATAAAGAACACATAGAGTCTCTAGAGCGAGAGATCGATTTTGAGATGTCAATAGATGAAACCTTAACTCCCACCTCCCCTGAAGCTCACTATTTCGTCGCTAGAGAGCTTATAGATGGTGGGGTAGAGATTACAAGCCTAGCCCCTCGATTTTGTGGGGAATTTCAAAAAGGTATTGACTATATAGGCGATATAGCTCAATTTAAAAGAGAATTCACTTCACACTTTGATATCTCAGAGCATTTTGGCTATAAGATAAGTATCCATTCGGGCAGTGATAAATTTAGCATATTCCCCATTGTAGGTGAAATCACTGAAGGACGATATCACCTCAAGACGGCAGGAACAAACTGGCTCGAGGCCATGAGACTTGTAGCACAAAAGGCGCCAAAGCTATATAGAGAAATACACAAGTTTGCCCTAGATAATATGGACGAAGCTAAAGCATACTATCATGTAAGTGCCGAAATTGACAATATACCTGATATAGATAACTTAACTGATGGAGAACTGCCCAGTCTATTTGATATGCCAGATAGCAGACAGGTGATTCACATAACATATGGACTTATACTCCAGGCAAAAGATGAAGATGGCGATTATTTATTCAAAGATAAGCTCTATGATATATGGAATACCTATGAAGAAGAATATGCAAATCTCTTAATAGCGCATATTGGCAAACATCTGCAGAAATTAGGACTTGATAAATAGACCAATTCGGAATATGGGCTGAGATATAAAAATACCGATTGAAATCAATCGGTATTTTTGTAATCTTATCTACTATCA
>CALKWW010000049.1 GCA_938003945.1 uncultured Bacillota bacterium
AACCAACCCCTGCCACTTTTTTGTACAGCAATTGGCCCTGCAAAACCACAAATTCTACCCTCATCGCTTGCTACCAATACAGGATATGGCTCCTCGCGCTCTAGATTATCACTTATATCTTGTCTCCAATGTTCATTTTTCAAATTGTCAAAGAGTTGTTCGAATCCATCTGGATGCTTTTGAGGATCATAATACTCTATGACGATTCCCCTAGACTCTAACTCATCTAATTTAGATATAATTCCTTTTGGAAGTTCAAATTTAGATAGTTCTAGATACATTGATGCCTCTCGTGTTCGCTCCTCATATCCACGTGCCTTAAAAAAGGGGTAACCTGGACCGTCTACATCAACCCCAGGAGTATTTGGATGGTCATGCCCATCTGTCCCAGGAATATTCCATTCCAGATTTATAGGATTAAAGAATATAATCTGTATCTCCTCTTTGTCATTATCCCTAAAATAGTTTTCTACAACCTTTAACATCTCACTTCCATAGCCTTTTCGCCTATGAGCTTCATCCACTAAAACAAATGTAAGATATCCCGGTGTGTTTTGATAGCTTTCGCCTGGTAATAATTCTTTTTTAATTATTCCATTTGCAAACGCAATCACTTCTTCATCTTCCATGCCTACAAATGTACCGGCGTAGCTAAAATGGGGATTTCTTGTAAATTTGTCTTTAAAACTTTCCTCGGTAAATAGTTTATATGGTAGCTCTGTGTCACAATTTCTATTCCACAAAGCCACTACTCCTGGAATATGTTTATCTTTAAAATGTTTGACCAACATATAAAACACCTGCAATATCAATATATTAATCTGTCTATAATATTTATAAAGATATAGATATTAATCTCTTTTTAAATTATGTATATAAAGTGATATTATTAGGAGGCAATTGATATATCAATTGCCTCCTAATTTCAATGGACTATAGTAGGTTTACTATTCACTTATCATCTGCCATGCTTCATTACCCTGGTCTATTATCTCTTGTAATCCTACCGACTTAAGCTTTTCATATTCGTCATAAAAATCATCTATGGAAATTTCTCCTGTTACACACTGTGCCAACAGAGCTTCTATTTGTGGGAAAATTTCTCCTTGTTTTTCTGTATATGCTTCAGTATTCAAGATAGGCGTTGGTGTAAAGAAATAATCCTCTCCTTCATACAATGCATCATAGAAAAACTGCATTGGTTCTGGAAGTTCTTCATATTCCATACCACCCACTGTTACCTGCATAAAGGCATCTTCAGTAAATAGATGTGGAAATGGTGTAAGATTAAGCCCTGCTGCTCTAGCTTCTTCAAAAGAATCTACATAGGGAGACTTCAGTACAGGTTCAGAACCTTCCATCTCATAATGCTCTCCTTCAATTCCATACGACATTAAATTAATTCCTTCATCACTAAATACATAATTAAAGAATTTAATTATATCTTCTGCCTTATCTTCTCCTGCTATTGTAATTGCACCAGTGGGAGTAACTCTTACCCTAGATGGTATTCCTTGTTTACCATCAGGACCTTGGATAGGCTTTACTCCAATCATTGCTGCATCTGGATCAACTTCCTGAAGAACTTCTGTAGTTCGTCTTGTATTAGCGGCCCATGTCATCACAGAACCTGCTAAGTTTGCATCGCACACTTTCTCTAATTCGGGATTATCGATAAATGTTCCTCGCGTGGCAAATTCCTTATCAAGTAGTCCCTCTTTATACATAGAACGCATTTCTTCTAAGAATGGCTTAAATTCAGGTAGCTCATACATGAGTGTATAATTCCCATCGGCATCTTCTGTAAAACCAACGCTATTAGCTACATTTATCCCAAATGCTGGCAATAACCCATAAACATCTCCTGCATATGGAATCTCATTTGTAGGATCTCCATCACCGTTTGCATCTTCGTCTTTGAATGCTTGCCATGCTTCCTTCCACTCATCCCATGTCTCAGGTATTTTATCAATTCCTACGTTATCTAACCAATCTTTACGAATCTGCATAGCATATGCAGGTGGAAAATCAAGTATAAATGGTACCGCATAGATATTTCCATCCACTGCTTCACGCATATAAGGATAGTCATCTTCTTCTAGATGAGCTAGAATGTTTTGTCCATGTTCTTCAAGCAAATCATCTAGAGGAATTACTGCTCCCTCGTCTATCAATGTAGAAATAGATGCCTGAGCAATCATATCTGGTATATCATCGGATGCTAATGTCACAGTTACCTTATCCTCATATTGCTCTACTGGATACCATCTAAACTCTATTTCTGTGTTAGTTCTCTTCATCAATTCATCGAGTATAACATTTTCCTCTTCCGGATATTCTGGGTGATCACCCCAAATACTACTCATGTAACTAAATTCTAAGGTCTCATCAAATAGAGTATCGCCTTCTGCTTCATCTATTTCTTCATCTTCTTCCTCAGTATCTAATTCATCCACTGGTTCTTCCGGTGTTTTAGTATCAGCCTCTTCTCCTGATGAGCAACCGGTAAATACCGTGGCTAAGATCATGATAGCTAACATTAACCCTATAATTCTCTTAGTTACTGTCTTATTCATGTTCTTTTTATACTCCTTTCTTATTCATTAATTATTTATATATGCAAGATCAACCCTTTACGGAGCCAATCATTACACCCTTCACAAAATATTGTTGAAGAAATGGATAAATTATAAGCATAGGTATCAAAGATACAAAGATAACTGCATTTTGTACCTGTTGTGCTATAACCATATCCCCCTCTCCAGCATGAACTGCTGCATCAACCTCATATAGTTTACCTGATGCCTCCAATACAATATTGTGTAAAACTATTTGTAGAGTATACTTGCTCCTATCATTTAAGTACATCAAAGGTGGTAGGAAACTATTCCAATGGCTGACAATAAACCAAAGCGCTATAGTGGCCAATACAGGTTTTGATACCGGCAGAACAATTCTCGTCATACATACAAAGTCATTGGCACCATCGAGCTTTGCCGACTCAATCATCGATACAGGTATATTCACAAAGAAGCTCCTCAATATAATGATGTAATAAGCCGGAGCTAGAGAAGTTAAAATCAATGCCCAATGGGAGTTTAAAAGCTTTAACTCTCTTATCACCAAATAGGTAGGTATTAAACCACCACTAAACCACATTGTAAACAAGATCATAAAACTATAAATCTTCTTCCCATAGAAATCACCAAATGCCATGGGATATGCAGCAAGAGAACTCACTGCCAATCCTAATATGCAGCCAACAGCCGCTACAAAGATAGTATTCCCATAAGATCTCCATATGTGTTTATTAGTAAATATATTTTCGTATGCCTGGACTGTAAATTGTCTAGGGAAAAAACTCACTTCACCCCTTAAAACTGGTGAACTACCACTCAGCGAAATGGCCAATACATTCAATATCGGATAGAGAAATGTAATTGTTAAAATACACATAATAATTATATTTATTACATCAAATATCCTTTCCCCTTTAGTTTTCTTCCACGGAGTTGCCATCTGTAATCTCCTTTCTATATAAGGCTTATCTCAGTATACTTTTTACTCAATTTATTAGCCAAAGATACAAGAATTAGACTTATTATACCGTTAAACATGTCAACCGCTGTTGCAAAACTGTAATTATTATTTATCATTCCCCTTTTATATACATACGTGGATATAACTTCGGATACTGCAAGATTATGTGGATTTTGTAGTAGATAGACTTTTTCAAAACCTACTGATAACAACGTTCCAATTCTCAGTATGAGCATAACTACTATTGTCCCTGCAATACCAGGTATTGTGATGTATATAGTCTGTTTAAAGCGTCCCGCGCCATCGATTACAGCTGCTTCATATAGCTCGGGATCTATGCCAGATAGAGCAGATAAGTATATAATAGAGCTCCATCCTATCTCTTGCCAAATACCTGATAATATCATTATAGGTCTAAAATATTTTGCTTCGCCTAGGAAATAAATAGCTTCTTTTCCCATACCCTTCCTCATAGAATTGATTACTCCTATGGAGGGGGATAGAACATTTTTGACCATACTTACTACAACCACCATAGATAAAAAGTGTGGTAGATAACTTATAGTTTGGACCGTCTTTTTAAACTTTCCAGCTGCAAGTTCGTTCAGTAATAGGGCAAATATAATTGGTGTCGTAAAACAAAAGAGTATGCTTAAAATATTCATATACAACGTGTTCCACATTATCTGTAAAAAGTCAGGATTTTTTATGAAATTCTTAAAATGCTTCAAACCTACAAACTTACTGCCTTCAAAACCCTTTAAAATCTTGAAATCATAGAACGCAATTCGTAACCATAACATGGGCCAATATTTAAATAGTATATAGTATATAACTACAGGTAAAATCATCAAATACATATAGCGATCTGCCCATATCTTCGATCTAACCTTCTTAGAATCTGTCTTGGTCCGATATGTCTTTTTTTGTCTCTTTGTATCTGTGACCTCCATTTTTACCCTTCTTTCTGTATAAATTTATTTTAAAATTTAACAATTAGTTTTATGCTTTTGAGCTACTACAATCTTCAATTGACTTTCCTCTCTCTATAGCCTTTGATACAAAGCCACCCCCTTCATCCAACAACTTACATGCCATCTCATAATCTGTTCCAGTCTCTATCATAACGATTGCTAACTTAGGATTTTTCTTGCTCAAATTGAAGTACTTCTCTGCAGCCTCATACGATACGCCTGTTGCCGACATTATAATCTTCTTAGATCTTTCCACAAGTTTTTTATTTTTAGGTTTTAAATCTACCATCAAATTCCCATATACCTTACCTAACTTAATCATACTAGCTGTGGTTAGCATATTGAGTACCATCTTCTGTGCTGTTCCCGCCTTCAATCTAGTAGAACCCATTATGACTTCTGGCCCTACAACTACATTTATATGTATATCTACTATGTCATCCATAACAGACTTTTCATTGCATGTTATAGACACTGCGAAAGCTCCTCGCTTTTTTGCCTCCTCTACTGCGCCTACAACATAAGGTGCTCTTCCACTTGCTGACAGTCCTACAACTGAGTCAAGCTCAGTTACCTCTTTTCTTATGACTGCTGCGGCACCCTCTTCTTTGTAGTCCTCTATGTCCTCACGTGCTATATTAAAAGCATCACTTCCTCCTGCCATTATGCCTTGTACTAACTCTGGCTCTGTTCCAAATGTAGGAGGACATTCGGCTGCATCTAATATACCTAACCTCCCACTTGTGCCTGCACCAAAGTACAAGAGCCGACCACCTTTCTCCATCCTCTCAACTATTCCATCAACGGCAAGGGCGATATCCTCTAAACATTTTTCTACTGCATATGCTACCTTCTTATCTTCATCATTCATTACCTTTAAGATATCTATAGTATCCATAGTATCAATATCTTTACTATTTTCGTTTTGTTGTTCCGTTATCAAAGAATCAAATACATCATCCATATATCAACATCCCCTGTCTTAAATTTTTCTAATAGAAGTGGCACCACTAGTGTTCTCCAAATATTCAAATACTGCATCATATTTTTTAATTGCCACACTTACAAACAATATATCTATTAAATTTAACTGAGCTATTCTAGAGGCCATGGCCCCCATTCTAAAAATAGCTTCTTGAGATGATACAAATAAATTTATATCCGCTACTTCAACTAAAGGTGAATTGCCCACCTTAGTTATGCTAATAGTGGAAGCACCATTCTCTTTTGCTGCCTTCAACACCTCAACTACTTCCCTAGTTGCCCCCGAATATGAAATACCAACTGCCACGTCATCTTCAGATAGATTTGCTGCTGATGTAAGCTGCAAATGGCTGTCTTGATAATAATTACAAGGTATATTTATCCTCATAAATTTTGTCATAGCGTCATACGCCACTATACCTGAGGCGCCCATACCAGAAAAATCTATCCTCTTAGCATTTGACAATACATCTACAGCACGTTCTAAATCGTGCAAATCTATAATATGGGAAGTCTGTTCTATAGCCTCTTTATTGAAATCTACAATCTTTTGTACAATATCAGCTATGGAATCATCCTTATCAATGCCTCCGTCTAATGTCCTATGTTTCACAGCCAGCGATGCAGCTATCTTCACTTTTAAATCTTGAAAACCTTTCAGCTTCAAAGTCTTACAAAATCTAACTATACTCGCCTCACTGGTTTGACAGGCTATTGCCAGTTCTGTTATTGTCATATCCACTACTTGTTTTGGATTATCTAGTACATATTGGGCTATCTTCTTTTCTGAAGGTCTAAGAGATTCCTTGAGCTCAACGATATTAAATAAAACATTTCTCATGTCAGTCCATCCTTTAATCAATTTATAACTATCTTGTGTATTTTGATTATAGCATATATGTAAATGGTTTTCAAGTTAGTCTGTTATTTATGTAGATTATTTTCATAAATGGTCATAAAAAATCTCCATATCGTAAATTTCTGATATGGAGGCTCGCTTATGAGTGAAAGCTTACAATCTTCTCTTTCTCTTTTTTCTAAACAGTGATATACCCCCAAAACCACTTATAATAGCCATGTAAAAACCAAGGTCATACCACCAACCCTTGTTATACATCTCATAGACCCGTATATTCCCATCAAATAACTCTATTATCAGGGATAGTGGAGCAATCCAACCATGCCAAACGCCCCAAAAGAATCCAGCTGGGTTATCCTTGGTATTATGTCCATCGCCTGGAACACATCCTGTAATAAGAAATGTCACTACCATCAAGAGTACGAACAACATAATATACCTATATTTAAACTTCACAATTCATACCTCCCCACATCCGTAGATTAATATAACCTCTACTAGAATTATTATACAGTACATAGAATATATAGTAAACCTATATACACAGATCTTTTATATGGTATATAATAAAAAATCACTGTCTCTTTTTGTAATATGCCCTAATAAAAGACTATGATTGTGTTTTATTGGCCCCGTTGGAATGTATTGACATGGTATATGATATTATATATACTATATATTAGTTAATATATCTTAGAATTCTAGGTGCCATTTATAATAAACATTCTATATAACTATATATGAGAGATTCATTGTCAAACATAAGAACTTTTCCCCAATATTTTTAAGGAGGATTTCAAATGCAAAACCGAAAGAAAACTACCCTCTTAATTTTAACACTTCTCATAATAGCATTGCTCTCCATTTTAATCTGCTCTTGCTCATTAAAGTCATCATCATCCCCTGCCAAATACACAAGGGGAAAGATAACAGAAACTGGTTTTGAAAGCAAATGGCTAAACTTAAGGTGGTCACTACCTGATGGTATAACCATGGCAACAGAGGATGAGCTTGATTCCCTAGTAGATTCAAGTATGGAAATAATGGTCGATGAAAATAAGCAAAAAGCTCTAGATCGTAGTAAAACAAATTTAGTATATGAAATGGCGGCAGTAGATCTAAATAATGCATCCAGCTTGTTAATTATCACAGAAAAATTAGCACTAAAGAATATTACAATGGAAACATATATAGAAAACTGTAGAGAACTTCTAAAGGATACCAATCTCGAAATCCATTTCCCATATGACATCACCACTGAAGAAATTGTCGGAGAGGAATATTCTAAACTCACATGTGTTTTTTTAGTTGATGGATTAACCATTATACAAGATCAGTTTTTGAGAAAACAAGGCGATAGGATGATCGTTATCAGCATCACATACAATGAAGATACTGTCCATATACGAGATGCTCTGATGAATGCTTTTACTGTCTATTGACAGGCTATGCTAACGATTCTAATACTTCCATTACAGAGTCGTTAGCGTAGTCTGTCATTGTCCATCATATGAGTCTACTCAATACTATCAATTTCACTTCCACTAAACATGTTGAAGATAGAGTTATCTTCACAAAAGGTGTTTAGATTATATCATCTATATCTCCATATTGTATGATATCCCCTATATACCCTGAAAAATATCTGCCATCTACTAAATATATTGTGTCATACTAATCCTATTAAAGGGTTACTATATATAATATTTCTGATTAATAGTGACATAAAAAACTACTAAGGTAAACTCAAGGGATAATGTTTTACCTTAGTAGTCTTTCAATCTCTCCTGCTTTTCTCTATCTCACTGAAAAATCTCTTTCTATTTTTACGGACTTGGCGCTTAAGTTTTATATTATCTACTATATCTGGACCAAAGAATATCAAAAAGTTTACCACTGAAACCACAGCTGCTATCTTGTAGGGAACAGGCTCAAAAATCACACTCCATGCTATAACTATCCAGTTTATCAACGCCAAATATTTTACCTTTATAGGTATTATAAACAATAAAAGTACTTCGAAGTTAGGGTAAAGATGAGCAAACGCCAAAAAGAGAGATAGATTTATATATAATGGCGTAGCTCCACCTCCAGTTATAAAAGTAGCTATTGTGGTTCCAAGCATACCTAAAAAATAATATAGATTAAACCTGAAACTCCCCCACTCATTTTCCAAGTTACTACCAATCATATAGTAAAAATATAGGACGAATATTATGAATATGGGCGAAGTCGATGGAGGAATAAATATATATGTGATCAGTCGCCATATTTCGCCTTTGAGTACCAAAGATGGCTCTAGCACAAACTTACTTAATAAATTAGTTCCTGGTATCATCATGAGCATATATACCACTGCATTGAGTATTACAATATATGTCATAAGATTTTTTATTGCATAACGTCCAAATTTTCTCTCCAATCTATCTATCCACTTCATACTGTCATATTTCACCTCTTTATTTTAGTTTCCAATATGTAAGTCTACTGCTTCTGCGTGCACTCAGAAAGTCATTTAACAGAACGCGTGAAATCCGAATTTTACACACTTTTCTAAATGATACCATATAGACATGTATTTCACAATAGTATATTATCCCCTTTTTGCAAGTAATATAAAAGCATTCTTACAGAATTAAATGGAGCTAGTTGTCATCAGACAACTAGCTCATAAGTAAGTCAGTCTATATATCAAACTTTCATAAACTGACTGGCGAACTCCTCATCTAAGGGCTCATTGTCTGAAAAGAGATCTGGATCAAGACTTAGCATATGAAATAGAAGTTTTGTCATACTAACCGTATCACATATGCGAACCTTCGCATCACCAAATTTCCCCATATACATTACATCGTTCTTTAAAAACACATCTTCCACTTTCCAAAAATGATCAGACCATATCTTTCCACAGTGTCTTCGGGATGGTAT
>CALKWW010000050.1 GCA_938003945.1 uncultured Bacillota bacterium
TGGGTATAATTTTGCTTGTAATTTGTATTCTGGCTACAGTTGTCCAAAAAGTTATATCTAAGAAGATAAAAGGAGGCGAGAGGATATGAATCAAATGAGAAAATATAAAAACGCCAGTTCTAAGGATATTGTATGTGGCATGATCAAATATGTAGTACTTATTTTTTTAGTGCTGGTAGTTTTGATTCCTGTGGTAACTGTACTCTTTGCTGCCTTCAAGACGCAAGAGGAATATGCGTCTACTAGTGTATTAGAATTACCAAGAAGTTTTTTGAATTTTGAAAATTTCAAAATAGTATTTGTGAAGGGCAAGATGTTAAATGGTTTTAAAAATACAATTATAATTATGGTGTTTTCTTTGGCTGGCTCTGTATTGTGTGGTTCTATGGCTGCGTTTATTTTTAGCAGATTTAAGTCAAAGATAAGCTCCTTTGTAAATGGATTGTTTTTAATCGCTGTTATGATACCGTCTATAACAACTCAGGTCGCTACATTTCAAATTATACATGCTTTAGGTCTATTTAATACAAGAATGGCGCCAATTGTATTGTATTTTGGCACGGATATTATGTCTATATATATCTTCTTGCAATTTTTAGATAATATTTCTGAGTCATTGGATGAGTCGGCTATAATCGATGGTGCCAATTATTTGCAGATATTTTTCAAGATCATATTTCCTCTTTTATCACCTGCAGCTGTGACAGTTTTAATTACAAAGGGTATAGGTATATATAACGATTTTTATATTCCATTTTTATATACACCAAAGGATAGTTTGCTTACAGTATCCACTACTCTATTTAAGTTTAAGGGGCCATATGGTGCTAATTGGCAGATCATTTCAGCTGGGGTCATTGTCATTATTATTCCTACTTTAATTGCCTTCATAGCACTGCAAAAGTATATATATAATGGTTTAGTGGTGGGTTCTGTAAAGGGATAAAAATTATACAAGGAGGTTTTATATACTATGAGCAAAATACTAGGAAATGCTTTACCCAATATTCCATGGCAAGAAAGGCCACAAGATGCAAAAGGTCCAGTTTGGCGACACGATAAGAATCCAATTATAGGACGCAATCCCGTAGAAGGGGTAGCTAGGATATTCAATAGTGCAGTATGTCCATTTGAAGATGGCTTCATTGGTGTATTTCGGGGAGAGACCATAAATGGTAGACCCCATATCTATTTAGGCCGTAGTATTGATGGAATACATTGGTCATTCGATAGGGAGAGGATCCGGTTTATAGATGAACATGGCATTCTATATCAGCCTCTCTATGCATATGATCCCAGATTATTAAAGATAGAAGATAGTTATTACATTATATGGTGTGGCGATTTTGATGGGGCATCTATAGGGCTTGCCAAGACTGACGATTTTAAGACATTCGTGAGATTGGAAAATCCTTTTTTACCCTTTAATCGAAATGGTGTACTATTTCCAAGGAAGGTAAATGGGAAGTATGTCATGCTATCTAGGCCAAGTGATGGTGGACATACGCCTTTTGGAGATATTATGTTGAGTCAAAGTCCAGATCTCAAGTATTGGGGTGAACATCGTCTTGTTATGCAAAAGGGAGGTCATGGTTGGTGGCAGTCGGTGAAGATAGGTTGTGGCCCAGCACCTATTGAGACTGACGAAGGATGGTTGATTTTCTACCATGGTGTAACGGAAACATGCAATGGATATGTCTATTCCATGGGTGGAGCAATACTCGATATTGACAATCCAGCAATCGTAAAATATCGTTCGGGAAGCTTTATGCTCACACCAGAGGAATGGTATGAAGAGAGGGGATTTGTACCTAATGTAATATTCCCATGTGCGGCATTATGTGATGCCGATACGGGCAGAATTGCAATTTATTATGGTGCAGCAGATAGCTATGTAGCATTGGCCTATACCACAGTCAATGAGGCAATTGCATTCATAAAATTACACAATGAATTAGTAGGATTGGATGGAACCGATGGGCGAATATAGGAGACTGTTTATGGAGAGATTGAATTCCTTGCGTAATGAGGTGAAAGTGGAGCTATTTGAGCATATTATGCCTTTTTGGACTCAACTCAGGGATCCACGAGGAGGATTTTATGGATATGTAGATTTTAACTTACAGATAGATAAAGATGCCATTAAAGGGGTTATTCTAAATAGCCGTATTCTATGGTTTTACTCTAATATATATCTAATTACAGGGCAGAAAGATGCATTGGAATTAGCAGATCATGCATTTGATTTTTTGATAAAATATTGTTTAGATAAGAGTTATGGTGGGGTCTATTGGATGTTAGATGCAGATGGAACGTCCTGCGATGATATAAAGCATACATATAATCAGGCCTTTGCCATATATGGTCTATCTTCATACTATGATGCATCTAAAAACCCCCATGCGCTAGAACTTGCAAATTCCATATTTGCTCTAATAGAAGATAGGTGCATAGATGAATATGGCTACATTGAGGCATTCGATAGGACATGGCATCCAATTGATAATGACAAGCTTTCTGAAGATGGATTTCATGCAGATAAAACCATGAATACTTTGCTCCACATAATCGAGGCATATACTGAGTTATACCGTGTAGATAGAGATGTGAGGGTGGGGGAGGCCCTCAAAAAAGTACTATATCTGTGTTTTAAAAACGTATAGGATCCCCAAATCCATATATTAGATGTGTATTTTGACAAG
>CALKWW010000051.1 GCA_938003945.1 uncultured Bacillota bacterium
TAAGCCTGGTTATGATATAGTAGACCACTATACATATGTATTGGCAGGAGATGGATGTATGATGGAGGGGATAACCTCTGAAGCAGCATCCCTTGCAGGTACATTAGAGCTGTCAAAGCTGATAGTACTATATGATTCAAACCAAATTTCTATAGAGGGTAATACGGATATTGCATTTAGAGAAGATGTGGCAAAGAGATTTGAAGCCTACGATTGGCAAGTCCTAGTAGTAGAAGACGGTAACGATATAGAAGCTATAGGCAGAGCAATAGAAGAGGCAAAGGCAGAGAAGAGAAGACCAACTATGATAGAGGTCAAAACAGAGATAGGTTATGGCTGTCCGGAGAGACAGGGAACAGCTTCAGCCCACGGTGAGCCATTAGGCGAGGAAAACATAAAGGAAACTAAAAAGTACCTTGGTTGGGAGTGGGATGAACCATTTTATGTTCCAACTGAGGTAAGAGAGCATATGGCAGGTATAAAACAAAAGGGCAAAGAATTAGAAGGACAGTGGAATGAACTGTGGAAAGCCTATAGTAGCGAATATCCTGATCTGGCCAAAGAATGGGAGATGTGGCACTGTGAAGAGCTCCCTGTGGATCTATTAAATGATGAGGAGTTTTGGAAGTTTGAAGGCGATATGGCAACTAGAGCTTCATCGGGAGAGATTATAAACAGGCTATCTAAGGTTATCCCTAATCTAATGGGTGGTTCTGCTGACCTTGCTCCATCCACTAAGACTATCATGAATGACAGAGGATCATTTTCTGCAGAAGATAGAGCAGGTTCGAACATGCATTTTGGTGTGAGAGAACATGCAATGGCAGCTATTGGTAATGGTATGGCTGTACATGGTGGATTGAGACCATATGTGTCTACTTTCTTCGTCTTTAGCGACTATATGAAAGGCAGTATGAGACTATCTGCTCTTATGGAATTACCCCTTGTCTATGTGTTAACACACGATAGTATTGGAGTTGGAGAAGATGGACCTACTCATCAACCTATAGAGCAATTGGCAGCACTTAGAAGTATGCCAAATATGACAGTGTTTAGACCAGCTGATTCAAAGGAGACGGCTGCTGGTTGGTATGCAGCACTTACAAGGGGAAATAGTCCTACTTCTCTTGTGCTTACGCGTCAAAATCTTCCACTATATGATGAATCGGGTAAGGATGCTCTAAAGGGCGGATATATACTATTGGATTCAGAAGGAGATACGCCAGACATTATCCTCATGGCCTCAGGTTCTGAAGTGGAGCTTATATACAAGGCCCACAAAGTGCTAAAAGACAAGGGTATAGATGCGCGAGTTGTGAGCATGCCCTCATGGGAGTTATTTGAAGAGCAGTCAGAAGAATACAAAGAAAAAGTATTACCCAGTGATGTGAGAGCAAGGCTGGCAGTAGAGGCAGCCTGTGAGAT
>CALKWW010000052.1 GCA_938003945.1 uncultured Bacillota bacterium
TGTCATATTTGGTGCAACTGGAGGCGTTATGGAAGCAGCCCTTAGAACAGTGGCAGAGCTTGTAACCGGAGAGCCTATGGAAGACATAGAGGTCACTGCAGTGAGAGGCTTAGATGGCGTAAAAGAGGCCAACATTCCACTTGGAGACATGGTGGTAAAGGCCGCAGTAGCACATGGTACTGCCAACGCAAAGGCCCTACTTGAACAGGTCAAGTCTGGGGAGAAGGAATATCACTTTATAGAAGTGATGGGCTGTCCAGGTGGTTGCATAACAGGTGGAGGTCAGCCTATAGTAGATGCCAAGACAAAGATGGAAAAGGATGTCTGGCAGCTTAGGGCAAATGCTATCTATGAGGAAGATAGAAATCTTCCAATTAGAAAGTCCCATGAGAACCCATCTGTGAATAAGGTATATGAGGAATACTTCGGAGAGCCAAATAGTGAGAAGGCACATGAGATACTCCATACTCACTATGTAGAGCGAAAGAAATATGTGTGATATAGATTAAAATAGAGGGAGTAGCCCGTGAAGATGGGCCACTCCCTTTTTAAATTTGTTTTTTGTCAAATATCAGTATTGAAGATATGATAGATAGGATAATAACGGTGCAGCAGACAAATAAGGGAGATTTAAGCTCTGAAGGGTGTAGGTTTCCACTTAATAAGTTGATGTTTTGGTTAGCCAATTGTAATGGATTGTAGTTATCTATTTTATGTGATAGTTTCAATAAAAACAATATGGCAATAAAACCTCCTGTAAAGAGGAGTCCTCCATAGCTATTTTTGAACAATGTACTGCCTATCAATAATACAGATATAAGCATGATCCCAAACAAATATAGAAAAAGTGTGGATGTAGCTAACTCTAATACAGTTTCTCCTTTCCAGAAATACATTGTATAGATATGGGTGATAACAAAACAAGTCCAATAGCTCAATGTCCACAATAGAGTAGAAGCTGTAAACTTAGATAGAATCACTGTCTGGCGTGGTAGTCCTTTAGTGATCATATTTACCAGTGTGCCCTTTTCGTATTCTCTGGACATCATCCCACTGAATATGATAATGGCTACAAAAAGCCCTGTTTGAGTGACATTTTTAAAAAACTGAGCCCATGAGTCTAAGCTGCTTGGGGGTGGCAACTGGATTTCTATTTCTTCCGGCATAAAGGACTCTAATATCTTAGGCATGAACTTTGCTGTAAGTGGATTCATAAACCCTAGGGCTATAAATATAGTAAATAGAATAAAAAACTTATAAGTCCTGCCATATTCAATCAATTCTTTTTTAGTAAATACAATATAGGATCTCATTTCACCACCTCCAAAAATAAATTTTCTAATGTAGGGTCTAGTATTTCTAATTTCACGGGAACTATATCTAGTCTTATCATTTCAGACATTATCTCTTGCATCATCCTCTTAAGAGCTTGTGACTTCAAAATGACACTTACGTCATCAGTAGTCTCTCTACTTTCCAAGTTTTCTATAGTCGTGGCTTGAAGAAACCTATCTCTGTCATGGCTATTAGAAAATTCAATGAGACATGAATCTTGATGATAGTATTTTTTTATCTCTTGCATTGTGCCCGACAATATGATTTTACCGTGGTGCAAAATACCAATATGATCACAGATTCGCTCTACATCAGAGAGAATATGGGTAGAAAATATAACGGTGGTCTTACCTCTTACTGTGGCCAATATATCTAAAATTTCTTTTCTGCCAATTGGATCCAGAGCGGAGGTAGGTTCATCACATATGAGAAGCTTAGGCTCATGAAGAAGAGCTTGAGCGATACCAAGACGCTGCTTCATTCCCCGCGAAAAGGTGCCAATCCGTTTATTGTTGTGATCTAGGCCCACCAAGCCAAGTAGTTCTATACTTCGGTCTTTAATTGTCTTCTTAGAAAGCCCTGTAATTTCCCCGCATAATTTTAAATATTCGTATGCAGTCATATAGTTATAAAACTCAGGAACATCTGGAAGATATCCAATGAAACGATTGGTGTCTGTCTGACCATATTTTACTCTTTCACCACAGACTTCGATTGTACCTCTAGATGGCTTTAATAATCCTAAGATCATCTTCATGGTAGTGGTCTTCCCACTACCGTTTTTTCCAATAAAGCCGAATATGGATCCCTTTGGTACAGAAAAAGACATTTGATCTATTACAAGATTATCTCCAAAACTCTTGCTGAGATTCTCTATAGTCAGTATATTCATCAGTCATCACCTCGCCCAAATATAAAATAGATAAAAGGTCCAATAAATCCAATGAATAACACTACCGGAATCCAAACTCGTTTTTTTCCAAAGCGATAATTGGGATGCCTTATGACGTGAATGACAGCAGTAATTGATAGAATTATCTGAATAATGAACAATGGGATAATAACTGGGAGATATTCTATATATTGATCCAACTCAATCAACTCCTAACTTTCTCTTTAATCTATCTATAATATTTATAAACCTAGGTTCATTCTCCATCTCTACAAAAGTAGGATTGTCTAATATGGCATTTAATAGGCTTGCCTTGACTGTCTTTTCATCCCGTGGGATATGGGTGCCTAGATCAAGTTTTGTCTCAAACCAATCGTCAATTTTGTCAAAAAAATTGTCACCGTGTAATTCCATGGGGAATACAAGCTCCATACAAATATCTGTATATTTTTCCAATGCATCAAGGGCTTTTTGTCTATTGCCCTGAAGTTCATATCCCTGTGCCAATGTCAAGTATAAAGCTAGTGTAGTATTAGGATGTAACTTTTCTATGCTGAAAGTTTCCACGACAGTTATGATTCTGTGAGCAAAGACTTCAAATCGTTCTGGCTCTTTCATATACAGTGTTAAGTAGGATGGAGCTATACCAATCATGGCTATTAAATGCTGATATAGACTTATCTGTAGGACTTCTTTTGATTTTTCCAATTGACCTGTCATCTGATATGCATTGGCCAATAGAATTTCGTCTCCTAGATAAGGTCGTATGGTTCCTTCCAATAGTTCTAAAACCTCTTCTGGATTATCCAACAAAAGTCTACAGACGGCCTCTATGGAGTTGGCCTGCTTAGAAATCCACACATCTTCACTTTCTGATTTGATCTTTTGGCTTAGTTTTATAACTGTTTGGAGAACGTCCCTTTGCATCTCTAGATTTTCTGCAAGCGTATAGTGATTTAACAATAATACAGACATTTGAAGCAAAAGAGGGAAGCAGGAATAATATTTTTTAATTATATATTCGCATTCCATATATACTTCACTGAAGGACTTTATGCTAAAGGCATTGGCTAACTGCTGATACAGTCTTCTAATATCTTCACTTGTCATCTGTGGAGAATAGCCTAATAGCTCATCGATACTAATGTTAAAATATGTTGCCAATTGGGGCAAGAACACAATATCTGGGTAGCTTTGTCCTGTCTCCCATTTAGAGACAGATGCTTTTGAAACGCCTATATATTGAGCTAATTCTTCCTGGGTAATACCTCTATTTCTTCGCTGAGTAGAAATCACACTTCCAATCTTTAATTCAGACATATTATCACCTCAATATTATTTTACTAATCAAAAAGCCAAAATACAATGGAGGTATAGTTAATATTTACTACAAAAGTCAACTAGCGGGAAACTTTGTTGAAAAAATGAGAGTAGGTATACCAAGGATCTATTGATAGAAAAAAGAAAGTGGATTGGGGTTAGAAAGTTAAGAAATTTGTAAGGATTAGGACTATTAGTTGTTAGAAATATTCTATATAATTGTTTTGTAACACAATGGCAAGGAGGAGACACCTCATGAAAAGAATAAGAAAAGCACTAAGATTTATAATTTTATTATTCATAGTTTTTTTAGTACTGGATAGACAATTTATAAAACCACAACGAGGAGCTCGGCTGAGGGAACAGCTCTACCAATATATGTTAGAAGAAGAAAACCAAAGCCAAGTATTCAATACAGCAGTAGCATTAAATGGAGGTAAAACGGCGAATACATGTGTGTATTTTGTATCAGAGGCATTGAGAAGAAATGATGTTCCTGTCTCAGAAGCTACTTGTAACACCTCTCAATTAATATCAGTACTAAAAGAGAGACGATGGAAGAAGGACAAAAACTACAAAAATTTAAAACCGGGGGATATAGTATTTACTACAGATGCAATGGGTAATAAAAATGGCACTCCTACACATGCCTATATATTTATGGAATGGGTTGACCAGGGTAGTTATGACTATGCCTATATATGTGATAATCAGGCAAAGGACTATGAGGGTAGGATATATCATATAAGAAACATAAAGAGTCCAGATGAGATTGATGGCGCGGCTAAAGAAGCCTTTAGTTTTTTTATGAGACCATAGAAAAACACATCATATCTCGACTGAGATTTGATGTGTTTTAATCTTTATTGAATTTTCTTGGCTTAAATCTATTATGCTGAACTAATGTTTTCAATACCACACCTTTTTTCTCTTTCTTTAGATACGATTTAATATCCAGTGTATGGCATCTCCAATTACTTCATCTTTAGAATATTCATTAAAAATCTCATGGAACAGACCTCCATAGATTTTCATTTGTTTATCTGTGGAAGCTGCCTCTTCAAAGAAATCATAGGTGTCTTGAACACTGACAATCCCATCTTTCTCCCCATGAAGCATTAAGACTGGGTATTTAAATTCTTTGACTTTATCTGTAAACCATTTAAGGCCGTCAGATATTGCGTAGCAAAGCCCGGCAGTAAAGGTCTTTCTATTATATGGATCTTTCCCATACCAGTCCACTACTTCTGGCACAGAACACACGCCGGAGCCTAGCTCATTAGGAAGTTTGTCGTGAGGATCCATTCCCTTTGGGACATCTAGAATTAGGCGTTTGTTATCCTTTGTAAGGGCGCCGCTGGTTACAATACCGCGTATATCTTTATTGGGATATTTAGAACCATAGAGGGCTACAGTAAAGCCTCCCATACTGTGTCCAATAAGAAACACTGGGATATCTGGATTTTCTGCAATTGCCATATCCACAATCACATTTGTATCGTCTAGCAATTCATTAAAATCACTATAATAGGTATGTTCTCCTTCAGAGCGGCCATGGCCGCGATGGTCAAAACGATAGGTTCCAATGCCAGCTTCATGGAAAAGGTTTGCAAAATAATCATATCGACCTTGGTGTTCACATAATCCGTGTACAACTACTGCCACAGCCTTACAATTGTCCGGCACTTCTTTGTTAAGATACAATTTTGTGTTGTCAAATGAAGAAATTAATTTTTCCATGATAAAGCCTCCTATATAATGTGTTTAAAATCCTATAATGGGATAGTCTTTAAAGTGAAGTTTTGTATCAATATGGCTTAGATGTATATGAAAATTACTTGGTTTTATATGTAAATTATATCATATTGTAATTGGCATTGAAAGCTTAAGATGCGAAGGAATAAAAGACTAAATATATAGAAAAGGATTAGGTACATTGCAGAAAACAAGATTCATGCTCCATATATAGGGTATATATAAGTCATATAAGAAAGTAAGTTCATTTAAAGTTGATTTCTATATAACCACAAGCTATATTTAATCAAGAGAGGAGCGAGAAAAAGAATGGATAAGAGGACAGGCGTTGTAACAATGGGAGGAAACCCAGTAACCTTGGTCGGAAAAGAGATAGAGGTAGGGGATATAGGACCAGATTTTACGGCTCTCACAACGGATCTAAAGTCATATTCTCTAAAAGATGCAGGAGATAAGGTAAAGATAATTAGCGTAGTACCCTCACTAGACACTGGAGTATGTGAGTTTCAAACTGTTAAATTCAATAAAGTAGCAGCAGATCTAGGAGACGTAGTAATATTGACTATAAGTGTAGATTTGCCCTTTGCGCAGAAACGATTTTGTGGGGCCAAGGGAATTGATAAGGTGATAACTCTATCAGATCATAAGGATCTATCTTTTGGGCTCAACTATGGATTTGTCATGGAGGAGTCAAGGCTTCTTAGTCGAGGGATAGTTATATTAGATAGAGACAATGAAGTAAAGTATGTGGAGTACGTAAGGGAAGTGGGAGAACATCCAGACTATGATAGAGCTATAGCAGAGGTAAAAAAACTAGTATAGGCACTGGGGAAATTGGTGCGTCCAATAAGAAAAGGCATTCAGCTTAAAGGCTGGGTGCCTTTTCTTACTTATCTTATAGGTGTAGGCAGATATATGGAAAATAGGCTTAAAGGCTGAAATATTGGGTATATATAAAGCATATGTGTTAAGATACGGATATTATTATAGTAAGAGAAAGAGGCAAGATACATTATGAAAAGATATAATATGGAAGAGTTAAACAAGATGACAATTGAGATGCTTGAACGAAGGGGAGTAACCGTAGAAGATATAGGTAGATTAGTGATGGATCTTCAAAAGAGATACTATGATGACCTAACCCTAGAGACCTGTATAGAGAATGTAGAGGCAGTACTTAGGAAGAGGGAAATAATACATGCAATTTTGACAGGTATAGCCCTTGATGAATTAGCCGAGAAGAAACTTTTACCTGAGCCACTTCAAAGTATTGTAGAATCAGATGAGCCACTATACGGTATAGATGAGATTATTCCCCTATCCATAGTGAATGTCTATGGGACCATAGGCCTTACAAACTATGGCTATTTAGACAAAGAGAAGATAGGTATAATAAAGGAATTAGATGAAGAGAAGGGCGAGAGTGTAAATACATTTTTAGATGATCTAGTTGCTGCGATCGCAGCTGCAGCAGCCAGTCGAATAGCTCACTCTATTAGGGAATGACCTAGGAGAGGGTGGTGTAGCAAAGTCAAATGAAGAGAAATTTAGAAAAGCTGAGCAATTATACATTTTACGCAGGGTTCTTAGCGGCGATATATGCCTTATATAAAGTTTATGTAAATAATAGGGAATTACCACCTGGAGTCTGTCCCATAGAGAACAATCGCCCAATGCTGATTGTGGCGATAGTATTACTTACCATATCGTTTTTATTATCTTTGATACATGATGTTAAGAGAAATAGTTAGATATTTGATAGATGTATCCTAAACTAAATAAGTTGGAGCTCATAGCCTCTATTAAAGCGCTATGAGCTTTTCTATTATATGTCTATGTCTTTGCTTTTTATGCTATAATATAGGTATGATTTGCGCTCATAGAGCAATATATCCTTAGTGGAGGGAAAGAGATGAGACAGAATTATCATAAGATAATGCTAAGTGAAATAGAGAATATTATCAGCCAAGATAGACATCCAAGGCTTCTGCTGCACAGCTGTTGTGCACCTTGTAGCTCTTATGTGCTGGAATTTTTGGCTGAATATTTTGATATAGAAGTTTTCTTTTTTAATCCTAATATCTATCCGGAAGCTGAATACAAAAAGAGGTTAGAAGAGCAAATTAGACTCATATATGAAATGGGTTTAAACTACAAGGTAGTAGGTACACAACATGAGAACCATATGTTTTATGATGCGGTAAAGGGCTATGAAAAGCTGGGTGAAGGCAGTGAGCGCTGTCATCGCTGTTTTGAACTTAGGCTAGATAGGACTGCTCGATATGCAAAGTCAAATGACTTTGACTATTTTACCACTACATTGACAATAAGTCCCCTGAAAGATGCAGCAAAGCTAAATGAAATAGGGCAGAGATTAGGGGAAGAATATGGTATCAAATTTTTAAATTCTGACTTTAAGAAGAACGATGGCTATAAACGCTCTGTGGAGCTATCAAAGGAATATAATCTATATAGGCAAAACTATTGTGGCTGTGTATTTTCTAAGCAGGAATATATAGAAAGACTGAATAATAAAGATAAGCAACTATAATGGAATTGGTTTTAAAAATTTTCAAATGTCATATAGAGCTTACTAGTATGGAGGGAACTATGGATGTTTACATTACCTTTACTGAAAGAAGGAGATACAGTCGGCATAATTGCCTGTTCTGATGGAATAGAGTATGGCCAGAGGGCAAAGATTGAAGAATTAATTTCAGTATTCAATGCATGGGACTTAGAAGTAGATGTAGCGACGACAATATATAGGAGAAATAGCTTTTTTAGTGGACCTCCTAGAGAGCGGGCAGATGAGCTCAATAGATTATTTGCTGATGATAACATTAAAGCAATATTTGATGTTTCAGGGGGAGATTCTGCCAACCATATGCTACCATATATAGATTTCGAAATGATAAAGGCTAATCCCAAGCCGTTTTTTGGATTGAGTGATCTATCTGTAATATTAAATTCACTATATACAAAGTCCAATATGAACACATATCACTACTATATTATGAACTTAGTTCGGGAATATAAAGCTGAGCAGAGGAAAAATTTCTACAATTCTATTTTTGAAGGAAAGAGCGATCTATTTGACTTTAGCTATTATTGGATTCAAGGAGAGAAGCTAGAGGGGCAAGTTCTTGGTGGCAATTTGCGATGTTCCCTAAAGTTGGTTGGAACAGAATATTTCCCGGACTTTAGAGACAAGGTCATCTTGCTAGAGAGCTTAAGTGGAAGAGCCAATAGGTTGACTTCTCTTATGACCCAATGGTCACACATTGGCTGCTTTGATAAGTGTGCAGGAATCATACTAGGCACGTTTACAGAGCTAGAGGAACATTATGAGTTTCCCATTGTGAAAGAGTATATATTGGAGCTTACTAAAGATAGAAAGGTTCCAATAGCAAAGACTGACGAGATAGGTCATAACTCTGATAGCAAGGCTATAGTGA
>CALKWW010000053.1 GCA_938003945.1 uncultured Bacillota bacterium
GCCTCCTTTATAGTATATGCTAAATTCATAAATATAATACCTATATCTTTGTATCCCTATAAACATTATAACAAGGAAACAAAGAAAATTCAATAAAAAATAAAGAGGTGAGTAAAGATTGAAAACAACTGAGGGATTAAAACTAATTGACATAGATGAATTAATACCTTATGCAAATAATGCCAGAACTCATGACAAAGACCAAATTAATAAGCCCTAGGTATTTGATTAAAGATGCAATGGATGGGAAGATTGACCTTATAATAACTAAATCTGTATCTAGATTTGTTAGGAATACGGTAGATACTTTAACTACTGTAAGGAAATTAAAAGAAAATGGAGTTGAAGCATACTTCGAGAAAGAAAATATTTTTACAATGCTTTCAATAGCTTAATAGAAAATAAAGAAGAAATATACAAAAAAATATAATGAGTTAGTTGAAAGATATAAAAAGGCCCAAGATGAATTAAATGAAATTGAAGAAAAGCAGCAGGAAAACAAAGTTAGAAAAGACAGTATAGATACCTTTATAGACAGACTTAAAAGTCAAGAGACAATTTTAACAGATTTTGATGAAGCTTTATGGACATCTACTATAAATAAGGTAGTTATTGATAATAATATAATATTCTACTTCAAGGATGGAACTAAACTTGTGATTTTTAGATGGAGTTAATAAGCAAGGGGGGATTAACATTTTTTTATTTACAGAAAGATTAAATGATATATATGGTTTAGTTTGTAATACGGGTCAAAAGTTAGACATTAAATTTGAATTAATTAGAACTGATAAAATGCATGATGCAGGTCTTTGCACTTTTAAAAGAGATAGTGATAATGTGCCTTATATAGAAATAGCGATAAGAGAGGATAGCCTGAATGAAGATGTAGTTTCTCATGAGTTGTTACATGCGTTTTATATAAAAAAGGGTTTTGGAAGAAGTAGCTATAATACGATTAGAGCCTGTAATAAATTTTGTGTATTCTCTTTCTTTTGGCAAAGCATTGGAATATGATATACTATAAATAATGAACTAGCACATATGGAACGCAACGGGGTGAGGGAAATGTACATTCCAGGTTTTAGAAGTGGAGTATTGTGGAAAAAGGTAGTAGCATCTATATACTATATATTCATACTATATTCGTGTATACATAGCTTGGGAATGTTGATATTCTTTTTAGCTACCCCATTTGCTGTATTCTCTCTATCTACAATGCTAAAATCAAATCAATCTTTACTATCTTTTAATGGAGATGCCATTGTGTTTATACTCTCTGTCATGGCAATGTGCATAGGTGGCTATAGTGTCTATCGTTCATTTTTTAATAGGCATGTAAATAAAGGCTCACAGCCTTTTGTAGTATCAGTAGATGAAGATTTCAATGCTATTTTAAAGGTTCACTTTCTTGGAATAGGGCAAGGGGATTGTATACTTATACAGCAAGGACACCATTCAATTCTCATAGATGCGGGTTATAGGATGAATGGGAAGTCCATCGTAAAATATATAAAAAATCATGGAATAGATAGATTTGACTACATAATTGTCACTCATCCCCATCCGGATCACATAGGTGGTTTGACAGATATACTACGAGCTTTTGAAGTAGATAAATTGATAATGCCATGCATAGAATATACAAGGAATAACTATAGAGAGGTAATGCATGCAATATATGAGAAGCAGATAGACATGATATATCCCATACCAGGTAATTGTTATAATTTTGGCAGCGGTCATTTTGAGATACTTGCGCCAAATAGCAGGGAATATGCAAGGTTAAATAACTATTCTGTGGTCATTAAGCTCATATTTGGTAATACTTCATTTCTATTTACTGGTGATGCTGAGAAGCTATCAGAGTATGAGATGTTGATGGCGCGACTGGATGTGAGGGCTGATGTGCTAAAGATAGGACATCATGGCAGTAGTACATCGAGTAGTCTTCAATTTTTAAGAGCTGTATCACCAGAACATGCAGTACTCAGTACTGGGCGCAGAAGTTTCTATGGACATCCAGATAAGGTGACTTTAGATAATCTATACAGCATAGGGACCAATGTATATAGGACAGATAAGAGTGGAAATATAATTGCTATTTCAGATGGAGTAGATATTATATTTAATAAGGTTCCAATACCTATAGAAAATAATAGCATTATGAAGCGTCTAAACAAGAGAAAGATTATAACTTGGATTAAAGAAAGGCACAGAGCCATATTTTAGTAGCTAAGGGAGGGTATTATATATAAAAAGTAAATGCGATACTTTTTATATGTTAGTTAGATGTTTTATGTGGTATAATTATTGTGACTTTATGGAAGGTTAGTTTGATATATTTATTGTGTTATAATTGATTTGGAGGTGTAAAAATGGTTGGAATCAAAGGGATAGAAAATATATTAAAAGCTAAGGATGCCCTCGATTTAAAGTCATTGGATCCCAATAAAACTGTTCTTATAATAATTGACGTGGTCAATGGCTTTGCAAAAGAGGGACCAATGAGTAGTCCTAGAATAACAGGTATAGTGCCCAATATAGTGGGTATTATAAAAAAGGTAGATAAATTGGGGATACAAAAACTATTCTTCGGCGATAGTCATACAGAAAATTCTCCCGAATTCGATTCTTATCCCGTGCACTGTATGGTAGATACATGGGAGAGCGAAGTTGTAGATGAGATAAAGGAGCTAGGAGGATATAGATATATCGCCAAAAATTCTACCAATGGTTTTATAGAACCAGAGTTTCAAAGATGGCTCGATGAAAATGGTCATGTAGAGAACTTTTTAGTGGTAGGTGATTGCACCGATATATGTATATTACAGTTTACAACCACTCTCAAAGCTTATTTCAATATGAAGAACCAAAATCGAAGGGTAATTGTTCCCATAGATGGTGTAGATACATATGATGCAGATGAACATGACGGTGATATACTACATACTATGGCACTATATATAATGCTCATAAATGGAATAGAGATTGTGAACAGTATAAATTAAGTAATTTATGGAGGTGGGAGCATTATGATTCCAATAAAAGATACGATACCAAGCCGAGAACCACCTATAATAACTAAGCTTTTAATTGCGGTAAACACCATAATATTCATATTTCAAGCGATTCTACCAGAGGGACATCTTGCAAATTTTATATATAACTTTGCTCTCATACCTACCCAGCTTAAGGGCAACTATATAAATTTGGTTACCAGTACGTTTTTGCATGGTAGTTGGCTACATTTGCTTGGAAATATGTGGTCACTTTGGTTATATGGAGATAATGTAGAGGATTCAATGGGGCATTTTAGATTTTTGCTATTCTATCTTCTATGTGGTGCAATATCTGGATATACTCATGTCCTCTTTAATATGCATTCTAAACTTCCTACTATAGGTGCATCAGGAGCTGTAGCAGGAGTTATGGGGGCTTATTTTATACTTTATCCCCATGCAAAGATAATTACGCTTGTACCGACCTTCTTTATTTTACCCATGTTTATTCCCATTCCTGCATTCATATTTCTATTCTTCTGGTTTTTAAGTCAGGTGTTTTCAGGTACTGTGAATTGGTTTATTGGCAGTATGGCAGGAGGAGTAGCATGGTGGGGGCATATTGGAGGTTTTATAGCAGGTATGTTGCTTCAGAATCTATTTAGGAAGAGACGATATAGGGTGCCAACTCCTAGATACCCTGAATGGGCGAGGAGAAGGCGATAAAGTATTGACTTTTTTTGAACTACAGTTTATACTTTTGGTTAAGCAAAATATAGAGAAAATACTATGATGAGGATGAGTAGGCTGAATTCCGCTGTACAGAGAGAATTGCTTTGGGCTGAGAGGCAGTTTTAGTTAGGGTCAGTTGAATACTAACCTTTGAGTATTGTGTGGGTTGCTCCATTAGAGGCCTTGAGTATGGGTTGTCTTGCGGCAACTAATAAGGGTGGAACCACGGGTTATAGCCTCTCGTCCCTTTGATTATGGGACGGGGGCTTTTTTTATTTGAAAATAAAATAGGAAGGGTGATAGTAAATGATCAAAATTACATTGAAGGATGGTTCTGTAGCAGAATATGAAAGTGGAATGACTGTGCTTGACATTGCTAAAGATATAAGTATGGGGTTGGCAAGGGTCGCTCTTGCCGCTGAGGTAGACGGAGAGGTGGTCGATTTAACTACTGTTATAGATGGGGACTGTGAATTGAATATCTTAACTTTCGATGATAGAGGGGGGCAACATGCATTTTGGCATACTTCGTCCCATATAATGGCACAGGCTGTGAAGCAGTTATTTCCTGATGTGAAACTTGCCATTGGTCCTGCCATAGATAATGGCTTTTATTATGACTTTGATGTGGATAGACCATTTACCCCTGAGGATCTAGAGGCAATTGAAAAAGAGATGAGAAAGATAGTAAAGGCAGATCTAAAGTTAGAGCGTTTTGAACTTCCAAGGAATGAGGCCATCAAACTTATGGAGGAGAGGGGAGAGCCCTACAAGGTAGAGTTGATCGAAGATCTACCAGAAGATGAACATATATCATTTTATAGACAGGGTGATTTTGTAGATCTATGTGCAGGTCCCCATATATTATCCACTGGAAAGGTGAGAGCTTTCAAGCTCTTAAGCGTCGCCGGCGCCTATTGGAGAGGCGATGAGAACAACAAGATGCTCCAGCGTATATATGGAATCTCTTTTATGAAGAAATCTCATCTAGATGAGTATTTAGAACGTCTAGAGGAAGCAAAGAAACGCGATCACAGAAAACTTGGCAAGGAATTAGATTTGTTTAGTATACAAGATGAGGGTCCAGGTTTTCCATTTTTCCATCCCAAGGGAATGGTTATTAGAAATACTTTAGAGGCTTTCTGGCGAAAGGAACATGCAAGGGCAGGGTATGAAGAGATTAGAACGCCTATGATACTGAACAAGGATCTTTGGATACGCTCTGGACATTGGGATCATTACCAGGAGAATATGTATTTTACAGAAATTGATGGTATGGATTATGCAGTAAAGCCAATGAATTGCCCAGGAAGTATGCTGGTATATAAGAGACGTATATATAGTTATAGGGATCTACCGGTGAGGATGGGTGAACTTGGATTAGTGCATCGTCATGAGCTATCTGGTACTCTGCATGGGCTTATGCGAGTGAGATGCTTTACTCAAGATGATGCCCATATATTCATGTTGCCGGAGCAGATAAAGGATGAAATAATTGGGGTAATAGATATGGTAGATTATTTCTATAATATATTTGGATTTAAATATCATGTTGAGCTATCTACGCGTCCGGAGGACTCTATGGGTTCTGATGAAGATTGGAATAGGGCAATAGAAGCTCTTAAAGAAGCGCTTGAGGAGAGGGAACTACCATATGTTATAAATGAAGGCGATGGCGCCTTTTATGGTCCTAAGATAGATTTTCATCTAGAGGACTGCATAGGTAGAACATGGCAGTGTGGTACTATTCAATTGGATTTTCAGATGCCAGAGAGATTTGATCTCACATATATAGGTGCAGATGGAGAGAGGCATAGGCCTGTCATGATACATCGAGTAATATTTGGAAGCATAGAGAGGTTCATAGGGATACTTACAGAGCATTTTGCAGGTGCATTTCCCACGTGGATATCTCCGGTGCAAGTTAAAGTGATGTCCATAACTGACAGGGCCAACGACTATGTGCAGAAACTAGCAGATAGTCTTAGGGAGTTAGATATCAGGGTAGAGGTTGACACTCGTAATGAAAAGATAGGTTACAAGATAAGGGAAGCTCAACTTGAGAAAGTTCCCTATATGCTAATAGCTGGAGATAGAGAAGTTGAAAACGGAAATATATCTGTACGTAGTAGGAATAGGGGAGACTTAGGGACCATGGGCATAGATGATTTTATAGATAGTATAATCAATGAGATATCTACTAAAGCTTTAGAATAGTATATAACTTTTGCTTACAAACTATATAGAGGCAGTTTAGAATTCCCAAAGAGAATATTGTTTTAAATAGTATATAATCTTTGACTATAAAGCTATCTTTTTAGTTCGTAAACAGATGCAAAGTATCATAAAGTTTGAGTTTGCTTGCGGATATGAGTTTTATATTAATTGAATAAAAATATTTGACAATATAAAAAATATATGCTAACATGAATGTTGATTTAAGTAGAAGCTATCCACTTCTCACCTTTCGGCGTTGCCAGGAAGGTAATGCGAGTAAATTTATTTGTTGAGATAATTATATAATAGCGTATAGTGGGTAGACTGATGTCTACCCATTTTTGTTTAAAATTTTTCGGAGGTGGCCAGTATAAACAATAAAGAACTATTTATAAATGAACAGATTAGGGATAAGGAAGTTCGAGTGATCGATGTGAATGGAGAGCAGTTGGGGATAATGCCGATTAATCGTGCGTTGGGTGTTGCCGAAGATAAGCGACTTGATCTTGTGAAGATAGCTCCTCATGCCAAACCACCTGTATGTAAGATTATGGATTACGGGAAATATAGGTTTGACATGGAGAAAAAACAAAAAGAAGCTCGCAAAAAGCAGAGGGTCATAAATGTCAAGGAAATTCGCCTGTCGGCAACCATTGAAGAGCATGATTTAGGAGTGAAGGCTAGAAATGCTGACAAATTCCTAAAATCTGGTGATAAAGTTAAGGTATCTATAAGGTTTAGAGGAAGGGAAATGGCTCACACGAAAATTGGATATGAAATAATGGAACAATTTAAGTCTATGCTAACCAATGAATATGTAATTGAATCTAAACCACGACTGGAAGGTAGAAATATGATAATGGTGCTAGGTCCAGTCGAATAAAACGTACGAGGGGAGGAACTAGTAAATGCCTAAAATGAAGACGCATAGTGGTGCAGCTAAACGTTTTAAACTTACTAAATCAGGAAAAGTAAAACGGTCAAAGGCCTATAAGAGCCATATTTTAACTAAGAAAACTTCAAAGAGAAAGAGAAACCTACGCAAGCCAGGATATCTATGTGAACAAGATGCCAAAAACATCAGACAACTTATTCCATACAAATAAATGAACTAGAGGAGGTGTACCAATATGGCACGAGTAAAAGGAGCAGTAAATGCTAGAAAAAAACATAAGAAGACATTGAAACTAGCAAAAGGTTATTATGGGGCAAAGAGTAAACAATTCAAAGCTGCTAATCAGGCAGTCATGAAATCTCTGTCCTATTCATATACAGGTAGGAAGTTAAAGAAAAGAGACTATAGGAAATTATGGATTTCAAGAATAAATGCAGCGGCAAGGCAAAATGGCATGAGTTACAGTAGATTTATAAATGGACTGAGACAGGCAGGTGTCCAAATAGATAGAAAGATATTAGCTGATATGGCTGTAAATGATGAACAGGGTTTTACCCAACTAGTGGATATGGCCAAAGAACAGCTACAGGCATAATCTAAGAAAGACCTCAAGTTTAGGGGTCTTTTTTTATTTTACTACGAAATATTTCATAATACTTTAATTTTTATAAAAAGATGCTATAATATCTAGATATAATCTATATATTAGGGAGAGAGTCATGATAAAGAAGAGGAAAGGATTTAGATTTAGGCTATTGCCTACGCAGATATTGGTTCTAGGGTTTGCAATAATTATACTTATAGGAACAATATTACTTGCTTTACCGATAGCTTCTGTAACAGGTGAGAGTATAGGGATTCTAAATGCACTCTTTGAGGCGACATCCGCTGTGTGCGTTACAGGTTTGATTGTGGTAGATACTGCAACGGAACTTACGTTATTTGGTCAGATAGTCATAATTAGTCTTATACAGGTTGGGGGATTAGGTTTTATGACTATGGCCACTGTAATATTTTTATTACTTGGCAAGAAGATAACTCTCAAGGAACGGCTTGTTATGCAGGAGGCATTAAATAGATTTAGCTTAGAGGGTATAGTCAGACTGACGAAAAAGATATTATATACTACAGTATTGATAGAGGGATTAGGTGCCCTGTTATTGTCTATAAGGTTTATACCCATATTTGGTCTGGCGAGGGGAATGTATTATAGTATATTTCATGCCATATCGGCATTTTGCAATGCAGGATTTGATCTTATGGGCAACTATAGTAGCTTGACAGGTTTTGTCTATGATCCCCTTATAAACTTTGTAATATCGGGTTTAATAATATTTGGAGGTCTTGGATTTTCCGTCATATTTGATATATTTAGCAACTTTAATTATAAAAAATGGACACTCCATTCAAAGTTGGCAGTATCTATGACCATAGCACTTGTATTGATAGGAATGCTATTTTTTCTTGCTGTAGAATATACAAATCCCCAGACTTTAGGTAGATTAAATGGGGAAGGAAAAGTGCTTGCATCTTTTTTCCAATCTGTGACATCTCGGACAGCAGGATTTAACACTATAGATCAGTCAAACTTAAGGGATACATCTAAATTTATGACCATATTGCTTATGTTTATTGGTGCATCTCCTGCCTCTACAGGTGGTGGTATAAAGACTGTTACTGCAGTTGTGATATTTCTGATGACAATAAGTGTTATAAAGGGTAAGGAAGATATTGAAGTATCTAATAAGCGAATAGCTAAGGATATAGGTAATAGGGCACTTGCTATTATGTTTATCAATACATCTATACTTATAGGAGGCACTATGATATTATCTATAGTTGAACCTTACCATTTTATAGATATAATGTTTGAGATAGGTTCTGCCCTAGGAACTGTAGGTTTGTCATCATTTGATAATGCTTCTTTAAAGATAATGAGTAAAGTTGTGGTTATAATTATAATGTTTGCAGGTAGAGTAGGCCCTCTGACTTTGACTAGTGCAATTGCAAAGAGGCAGTCTAGAAGTTTGGGAGAGATGAAATATCCAGAGGCTAGGGTTATGATTGGTTAAGGAGAGGTGTGTTGTATGAAACAATATGCAGTGGTAGGACTTGGAAGGTTTGGTTCTAGTATAGCTACCACATTATATTCTATGGGGCATGATGTGTTGGTAATAGATAAGGATGAAGAAAAGATACAGACAATATCTGACTTTGTAACCCATGCGATACAAGCAGATGCTACAGATGAGACAATACTCAAAGCAGTGGGTATAAGAAATTTTGATGTAGTTGCGGTTACTATAGGCTCAGATATTCAAGCCAGTATACTTGTAACATTACTGTGCAAGGAACAAGGTGTAGATTATGTGGTGACTAAAGCACAAAATGAGCTACATGCGAAGGTCCTCTATAAGGTAGGGGCTGATAAAGTAATATTACCGGAACATGATATGGGGTTGAGAGTCGCGCATAATTTAGTCTCTAGTAATGTGCTAGACTATATAGAGTTGGATCCTAATTATGGTGTAGTTGAAATTGAGGTCATCCCTAAATGGATAGGCAGAACACTTAAGCAACTAGATCTTAGGGTTAAGTATGGGGTCAACGTAATGGCTATAAAGCATGGAGAGGATATAAATATATCACCAGGTGGAGATGATATGATAGATAGGGGTGATATACTGGTTGTGATTGGAGAAAATGAGGATATTGCACGTATAGAAAAGGAGAGCCAAGAATCTTAATATTTGGTAGCTTACAGATATTTGGAATTGCATACTGGAAATTAAAAATCTTAATATATATCAGGTGATTGTATGGAATTGATTCAAAGTCGACAAAATCCCCTAATAAAGCATATAAGGTCATTAGATAAGAAAAAACATAGGGACGCTCATGGACAGTTTTTTATAGAGGGGACAAAGCTAGTGGAAGAGGCAATAACTGAGGATGCCCATATTGAATGTATATTGGTGTCTACAACATTTGAGTGGAATACCTTTGAGCGAGCAAATAATATATCAAGAAATGAAATTGACATAGTTTTTTTGGAAGATTCCCTATTTAACTATATTGCAAGGACTAAAACGCCTCAAGGGATAGCCGCTATAATAAATAGACACAATTGGGAGTTAGAAGATATACTGGGGTGCGGAGATTATTTTATAGCTATACTTGATGGAGTTCAAGACCCGGGGAATGTAGGTACCATAGTGAG
Source organism: uncultured Bacillota bacterium (assembly GCA_938003945.1). GTDB lineage: Bacteria > Bacillota > Clostridia > Caldicoprobacterales > Xylanivirgaceae > UBA3920. Next base: position 10,067 of record CALKWW010000053.1, read on the forward strand.
GACATTAGATGGTGCAGGTGCAAGTGGTGTAATATTATTGGGAGGGTCTGCAGATCCTCATAGTCCAAAATCTCTCAGAGCTACTATGGGTTCCATATTTAGAATACCGGTATGTGAAATAGAAGATGAAGAATACTTGTTTTCTTACCTCATAGATAGGAAAACTCATATAATGATCAGTCATCTTGAGGGGGACAATCTTTTCGCCTTAAATGGAGACTTTAGTAAGGTAGCCCTCATAGTAGGAAATGAAGGTCGAGGAGTGCGAGAGGAACTATTACAATATGGATCTAGTCTTGTGAAAATTCCCATATTAGGCGGTGCAGAATCTTTAAATGCATCTGTAGCGTCAGGTATTATAATATATGAGATAATGAGAAAAAAGTTTAATTAAACTTTTTATTACATACATTTATTTAATGATGCTATAAAAGGTGGAAATTTAATTATGTATGTCAAAAATTCTATCTTTTATTGATAATATGAACTATGGCGTATATGCCACTTCTTGTCATGATTTGCAATATCTTGAGATCTTCTTGTGGCTTTACACAATTTGATTTTCGCAAGAGAAATTAAAGTTAACGATTTAGTTTATTGCATATATGTTGTCTGTATGTTATAATAAATTTACAAAATTGCCTGCTTAAGGAGCTGTGGGCGGCTATGATAGAGGATTTATTGTGGAACTTATTTGAGAAAACTGGTTCGATTACCGCATATATATTATACAAAAGGGTTAAAATATTGCACTGAGGCTATGATGAAGAGGAGTACATCCTAATATTATCTGTTTAGAGAGGGAGTGTCATCGGCTGAAAGCACTTCTATGGAGTTTAGGGTGGAAGTTCGCTTCGGAGCTTGGGGTTGAAATTTTAAGTAGGCTCCACCGTATAAGTACGGTTATAACTTGATGAGAGGTCCTTGTGCTTAAGCATAAGGACAAATTAGGGTGGTAACGCGTAGCTAAGAGCCTTCGTCCCAATGTTATTTTGGGCGAAGGTTTTTTATTATTTATGAAGAATAGTTATGGAAGAAAGGAGATAGGTATGCGTCATAATTTGGAGAAAATAAGAGATGAAGCCATTGAGAATATTTCCAGGGCAAAAGATTTAGAACAATTAGAACGTTTACGTCTAAAATATTTAGGAAAGAAAGGTGAACTGACCCAGGTCCTTAGGGGTATGGGAGGTTTACCTGCCGAAAAGAGGCCAGTCATGGGAAAACTGGCAAATGAGGTAAGAACTCTCATACAAGAGCAGATGGAGGAGCGCAGACGAGATTTAGAGGAAAGGCTCCTAGAATACAGGTTAAAGAAAGAGACAATAGATGTGACTATCCCAGGAAAAAAGGTAGAGAGGGGTAGCCTTCATCCTCTTACTTCTGTGTGCAATGAAATATCGGATATATTTATAGGTATGGGCTTTGAAATTGTGGAAGGCCCGGATGTAGAGCTTGATTATTACAACTTTGAAGCGTTAAACATACCTAAGAGTCATCCGTCTCGGGATGTACAAGATACATTTTATATAACGGATGAGATACTATTAAGGACTCATACTTCGCCTGTACAGGTGAGGACCATGGAGGTGAAGAGTCCTCCAATCAAGATAATAGTTCCCGGTAGAGTATATAGATCTGATGATGTGGATGCTACCCATTCACCAATATTTCATCAGATAGAGGGTTTGGTAATCGATGAGCATATTACAATGGCGGATTTAAAAGGGGTATTAGATGTATTTGTGAAGAAACTATTTGGGGAGCGTACACAGACAAAGTTTAGGCCTCACTATTTTCCGTTCACTGAACCTAGTATGGAAGTAGATGCTACGTGTGTGACTTGTGGAGGTGAAGGTTGTAGGATATGTTCTCACACAGGATGGATTGAAATATTAGGCGCTGGCATGGTCCACCCAAATGTGCTTAGGTATGGTGGGATAGATCCTAAAAGTTATAGTGGTTTTGCATTTGGTTTGGGACTGGATAGGATAGCCAACCTGAAATATGGGATTGATGATATAAGGCTATTATATGAAAACGATATGAGATTTTTAAGACAGTTCTAGAGAGGAGTAGTGTTTATGTTAGTACCTTTAAGTTGGCTTAAAGAATACGTTAATATAGATGTATCGACTGAAGAGTTATGCAATCGCATGACAATGACCGGTTCTAATGTGGAAATGGTGACACGTGTAGGTGAGAATATAGAGGGTGTTGTAATAGGAAAGATACTTACCATTGCTGAACATCCCAATGCTGATAGATTGGTAATATGCAATGTGGATATAGGGGATAAGACTATCCAAGTGGTGACAGGTGCACCTAATATTTCAGAAGGAGATCTAGTTCCCGTTGCTGTAGAGGGGGCTTGTCTACCTGGAGATATTGTAATTAAAAGGGGTAAACTAAGGGGAGAGCTCTCTGAAGGAATGCTCTGCTCCGGCGAAGAATTAGGTCTCACTGATGAAGATTACCATGGTTCAGAAGTGGATGGGATACTCATATTGGGGGAGGAATATACGTTAGGCATGGATATTCGAGAGGCCCTTCTCTTAAACGATGAGGTAATAGAGTTCGAGATAACTCCCGATAGGCCAGATTGTTTGAGTATGATAGGTATTGCCAGGGAGGCAGCTACCACAATAGCTTCATCTCTATGTCTACCTAGTATTGAGGTTTCACCATGTACTGGGAATGTATATAATGAGGTAAAAGTAGTGGTTGAGGATGAACAGTTATGTCCTAGGTATTGTGCTAGAGTAGTAAAGGACATAAAAATAGAGGAATCGCCACTATGGATGAGAAGACGACTGATAGATGCAGGAATAAGGCCCATAAACAATATTGTAGACATAACGAATTATGTAATGCTAGAGATGGGGCAACCTATGCATGCTTTTGATCTAGATAAGGTTGAAGATAGGACCGTAGTAGTGAGGAAGGCTAAAGAAGGTGAGAACCTTACAACACTTGATGACGTGGATAGGAAGCTCAAAGCTAATATGCTAGTGATAGCTGATGCAAAGAAGCCAATAGGTTTAGCGGGTGTTATGGGTGGTGCAAATACCGAGATAACTGAAGATACCAACTGGGTGCTACTTGAAAGTGCCAAGTTTGATGGGCCCTGTGTACGATTTACATCTAAGGCATTAGGACTTCGCAGTGAGTCATCTGCCCGATTTGAAAAGGGAATGGATGTAAATCTACCTAGGAAAGCTATAGATAGGGCTGCTCAGCTTATTCAGGAATTGGGGGCGGGCAGTGTTGTCGATGGTGTAATAGATGTGTTAAATGCCGATACTAATCCTTACGAGCTGGAAGTTAGATGGACGGATATAAACAATCTGTTGGGCTTAGAGTTAGAGCCAGAGGCCATGGTAGAGATACTTAAATCACTTAATTTTGGAGTTCGCCATAGAAATGATATACTAGATATAGTGGTTCCAACATATAGGCAAGATATAAATGGCATGGAAGATATTGCAGAGGAAATTGCCCGTATATATGGCTATGACAATATACCTAAGACTCTCATGAAGGGAACCGTATCTAGAGGTATGAAGACAGAGAGACAAAAAAAGTTAGATTATGTAAGGGATATACTGGTGGGCAGTGGACTATATGAGATTGTAACTTATTCCTTTGTAAGCCCTAAAGTTTATGATATGATAGATAAAAAGATGCCTGAAGTGGTCACCATATCTAATCCACTAGGTGAGGATCAGAGCATAATGCGTACTACCCTCATACCTAGTATGCTAGAGGTGTTAGCTCGCAATAAAAGTAGGAAGGTGGAGGCCTGTAAGGTATTTGAAATAGGAAAGATATTCACACCTAAATCATTGCCTTTAAAAGAATTGCCAGAGGAGAAGCAGATGCTCTGTATAGGGGTATATGGTGACGATGTAGATTTTTATATCTTAAAGGGTATAGTTGAAATGATGCTCTTTGAACTTGGATTGCTAGAGAGGACAAAATTTACTCCTGTAACTACAGATACCACATTCCATCCTGGTAGAACTGCAGCCATGGCTATAGATAATATGCATATTGGAATTTTAGGTGAAATTCATCCGAAGGTTGGCGAAAATTATGGATTGAACACTCAAATACTACTAGCAGAACTAGATTTGGATGCTATATTGGATTTAGCAGATACGCAAAAATACTATAAAGGACTACCTAAGTTTCCTGCAGTAGAGCGAGATCTTGCAATTACAGTAGAAAAAGACGTGCTAGCGTCTGACATATATGATATAATACGAGATTTTGGTGGAGATATACTAGAAGTAGTTGAGCTATTTGATATATACGAAGGTGACCAGATACCAGAGGGATATAGGAGTATGGCATATTCACTTATCTATAGAGCGGCAGATAGAACTCTCAAAGATGAAGAAGTCGATGTAATACATGGAGAAATAGTAAAAGCTTTAGAGAGAAAAGTTGGGGCTAAGCTAAGATAAAATATTTTTATAGTAGAATATGCCCCTTTTCGACATATTTGCTTGAGTATATATGTTGATTAGTGTATAATATAATAAAAATATGTGGCTTTAGGGGGTGCTAATATTGGGCGAAGATATGTCTAAAGCTATTGTCCGTATTGGAGGTTTAGAATATACCATAAAAGGTAATGAACCTGAAGAATATCTTCATAAGGTAGCAATATGTGTGGACAAGAAGATGAAAGCTATTGAGAAGACCAATTTTAATCTGAGCACTTCTATGCTTGCTGTATTGACTTCTATAAATTTGGCTGATGAGGTTTTAAAATCAGAGGCCGAACTTGAAAAGGTAAATAAAGAGTTAGAAACTTTGAAAGAAGAGGTCGAGATTTTAAACGATATGCTTATGAGTTTAGAAGAGGAGAACAAAACCCTTAAAGAGATATTAGAGCGTCAAAACAATAGACAAAACACCCCTAAAAAGCAACCCCCCCCTGTTATATACGATGTTGCCCGTGGTAACAAGGGAGGTAAACGGTAGAATAGAAAAAGCAGCAAAGATTGCTGCTTTTTTTTGGGATAATATGGGGAAATGGTTGTATAAAGATTGTATTTGTTATAGAATACTAATGAAAACATAGATAGTCATCTATATGTAGATAAGCAATATTAAAATATGTCCAGCAAAAAGAGGGAGGAACGATGGACGATAGAACACTCAGAGTACTTGAATATGAAAAAGTTATAGATATGTTAGTAGCCCATTCCCTATCATCTTTGGGAAAGGAGATGGCAAAGCATCTTAAGCCTTCATCTGATAGAGTTGAAGTAGAGGATATGTTAGCACAGACGAGTGAAGCAGAAACCATGATAGTCCAGTCAGAAAAAGCTGTTATGGATACATTTCCTGATGTATCAGACCATATTAAGAAGGTAAACTTAGGAGTTGTATTGAGTCCAAAGGAATTGTTAGAGATAGCAAAACTTCTTCGAACTGCAGATAGGGTTAAAGGTGTAATATTGGAGTTTGAAGGGGATGTTCAAATCATACCGAACATAGCCTCTTGTCTCATATCTCACAAATGGTTATATACGGAATTATATAATTGCATAGAAGATGCGGAGACTATATCGGATAAGGCAAGCACTGAACTTGGTAATATACGTAGGCGCATAAAGAGGGCGCATTCAAATATACGAGATAGACTAGATAGGATAATTCAATCCCCCCAATATCAAAAATACTTACAAGAATCCATAGTAACCATAAGGGATGGTAGATATGTAGTACCTGTAAAGCAGGAGAGTAGGGGGAATGTTCCTGGACTTATTCACGATCAATCCTCAAGTGGTGCTACTTTGTTTATTGAGCCCATTGCAGTAGTTGAGGCAAATAATGAACTGAGGGAACTGATGCTTGATGAAAAGCGAGAGATAGAGCGAATACTAGCAGATCTCTCTGATAAGGTGAATGCCGTATCGGACGATATAATAGAAAATATGAATATACTTGCACAGCTAGATTTTATATTTGCAAGAGGGAAGCTCAGTATTACTCAAAGGGCAGTTCATCCCACTATAGTAGATGGGGATAAACTCAAGATAATAAATGGTCGCCATCCTATGATAAAAGAAGATGAAGTGGTCCCAATATCGGTGGAATTGGGATATGACTTTAATACTTTAGTTATTACAGGACCTAATACAGGTGGGAAGACTGTGACCTTGAAGACAATTGGCCTATTTGTCCTCATGACCCAATCGGGACTTCATATTCCAGCAGGATATGGGACAGAAATGGGGATTTTTTCATCTGTATTTGCTGATATTGGAGATGAGCAGAGTATAGAACAGAACCTGAGCACATTCTCTTCACATATGACAAATATTGTAGATATATTGGATAGGGCTGATGCAGGTTCCTTGACTTTGTTTGATGAATTGGGTGCGGGTACTGACCCAACAGAAGGGGCAGCTCTTGCCATGAGCATATTGGATTACCTAAATAAAAATAATATAAAGACAGTTGCTACTACTCACTATAGTGAGCTTAAGATATTTGCCATGACGAGGCAGGGTATGGAAAATGCTTCTATGGAATTTGATCTAGATACCCTTCGTCCTACCTTTAAATTACTGATCGGTATGCCAGGGAAGAGTAACGCATTTGAAATATCTAGTCGATTAGGGTTGTCAGATGTATTCATAGACGGGGCAAAAAATTTTCTGACACAAGAAGATATACGTTTTGAGGATGTCATACGTGATATAGAACACGATAGAATAGTCATGAAAAAGAGGCGTAGGGAGGCAGAGAGAGAATATAGAGAAGTAAAAGAGCTGAGGGAAAAACTGAACAATGAGAAAAAGGCTTTCTTGGACAGACGCCAAGATATGACGCAAAAAGCCAAAGAAGAGGCCATGGCCATTACTAAAAAAGCTAAGGAAGAGGCAGATAGGATAATTCAAAGGCTCAACAGCTTATCCAATACAGCATATAAAAAAAAGGATAGAAGAGCTGCGGAGGAGGCTAGAAAAGCCCTTAAAGAGAAGGTGGATGATCTAGAAAAACAGACGGTTTCGGCGAGAATGAGGTCAAATACACTAGTGGATCCACCTAAGAATTTGAAACTTGGAGATACAGTATATATAACTAATCTAGATCAAAAAGGTCAAGTTTTGACACTGCCTGATGAGGATGGTGAACTACAGGTACAGGTAGGTATAATGAAAGTAACAGCACATATATCTAATGTAAGGGAAACAGAGGAGGAAAAACCTAGGACGCCACGGACTTATAGAAAGAAGAATATATCTATAAGAGATAGGAAGGTCAATACAGAGGTAGATGTCAGAGGATATGGAGCAGAAGAGGCAATATTAGAGGTGGATAGATTCCTAGATGATTCTTTCCTACTAGGCCTGGGAGAGGTGACAATTATTCATGGTAAGGGAACTGGTATACTACGGAGCAGAATACAAGACCATCTACGAACTCATCCTCATGTGAAGGCTTTTAGATTAGGGGAATATGGCGAAGGAGAAACTGGTGTTACGGTGGTGAATTTAAAATAGCCAATAAGAGGACTGAAAACTTGGCTTTACCGGCATAGCTCGCTCTGTAAATGATTTGTTCCATTATATTTACTAAAATATGAGCCCATTGGGAAGTGTATAAATACGAAGACAGGAGAGTGTGAATTATGGAATATCTATTGGGAATCGATATTGGTACATCGAGTACTAAAACTATTCTCTTTGATACTAAAGGAAATATTGTTGCCAGCTCTGTAGAGGGTTATCCTCTGCATCAACCCCATATTGGATGGGCAGAACAAGACCCTGAAGATTGGTGGCACGCGACTGTGAACACTATACAAGAAGTGTTAGCAAAAAGTGGTGTAAATAGTCATCAAATAAAGGGTATTGGGCTCACGGGACAGATGCATGGCATGGTCCTCTTAGATAAAGGACATAATGTACTTCGTCCTGCAATAATATGGTGTGATCAGCGTACACAGAGGGAGTGTGAAGAGATAACAGAGAGAGTTGGAAAAGAACAGCTCATAGAGGTCACTGCCAATCCGGCCTTAACGGGTTTTACTGCATCTAAAGTGATGTGGGTTAAAAACAACCAACCTCATATATTTGATAGAATAGATACAATACTTCTGCCTAAGGATTATATACGCTTTAAATTGACTGGTGAGTGTGCTACAGATGTATCAGATGCAAGTGGCACTCAATTTCTAGATGTACCTAATCGTAAGTGGAGTCACAAGGTGCTTGAAAAATTAGATATACCTAAGGAATGGATGCCAGAGTTATATGAATCACCAGTGCTGAGTGGTAAGGTAAGCCACGGAGCAGCTCAAATTACTGGTCTTAAGATGGATACCCCAGTAGTGGCCGGGGGAGGCGATCAAGCGACCGGCGCAGTAGGTAATGGTGTTGTGAAGTCTGGTATAATATCCTCTACAATAGGTACATCCGGTGTGATATTTGCTCACATGGATAAGGTCGGTATAGATCCACACGGTAGAGTTCATACTTTCTGTCATGCTATACCAGGTTCATGGCATATCATGGGTGTTACTCAAAGTGCCGGACTGTCTTTGCAATGGATGGGAGACAACTTTGGGGGAGCGGAACGGGAGTTGGCTTCATTTATGAATCTAGATCCATATGAACTGATGTCCTTGGAAGCTGAACAGGCAGAGCCTGGTTGTCAGGGACTTATATATCTTCCCTATTTGATGGGAGAGAGGACACCCCATCTTGATCCCTATGCTAGGGGTGTATTCTTCGGTATTACAGCAAAACATAATCGTTCTCATATGATACGTGCAGTTATGGAAGGGGTGACATATAGTCTTAGGGATTGTCTAGAGATAATAAGGGATATGGACGTACCAATACAGGATGTCCGTGCCTCAGGTGTAGGTGGGAAAAGTAAGTTATGGCGACAAATGCAGGCTGATATATTTGGGGTTTCTATATCGAGTATAAATACAAGTGCAGGTTCAGCTCTAGGTGCGGCCCTTCTTGCAGGTGTTGGAGTAGGTATATACGAAAATGTGAATGAAGCGTGTGCTGCTACCATAGAAAAGGTGGATAGGGCAGAGCCTATAGAGGATAACTCCCTGATATATAATAAATATTATCCAGTATATAGACGGTTATATGACGATCTGAGTCATAGCTTTAAAGATATTGGGCTCATTCAAGAAGAACTAAATGCATTGAGGCATAGAGGAAATGAATAGGCTGGCTAAATTTTTCCCGAAGACTGACAATTTATTAGTAGAGGGTGGCCGGCTTGCTCTATTTAATTTAGGTATGCTAGCAATAGGAGGTATATTTACCTATGGTATCTTATGGATTGTAGAGAAGATCCGTAGCTTAGGTATACCCATTCCCCTTCCAGTTTGGCTAGTCATGCTATTCATAGGTATTCCCTATTTTGTAATATGGTTTGAATATGGTAGAGCTTTTGGGATGAGGCTTAAAGGACCTAATTTCTTTAAAGGGCTAATGGTAGGAATTATAGGTCAAATACCTGGTTTTTTGTTATATTATATTATGAATGAGGTTAACTTTACAGGTGTAAATGGAGAACTTATAAGAATAATTAGTATAATACTTAGGACATTCATAATAACGGTGCCTATTATGTTGGCGCTGGGCTCATTAGATATAAAAAAGGACGGCTGAAAAAGCCATCCTTTTTTATATCTATTTTATTTTAAATTTGTTTATAGCTTCATATAGTCGATCTGATGCTGTGCTTAGATCCTGTGCGTATGCAGTTAATTCTTCTATGCCAGCTAATTGTTCTTCAGTTGAAGCGGTGACTTCCTCAGATGATGCAGCAGATTCTTCAGATACGGCAGATATATCGTGCATTGCTGATACCACTTCATCTTTATATTTATCCATCTCGATTATACCTTGAGATATCATATCTAAGTGCTGAGCTAGTTCTTCCATAGAGGTGGCTATTTCATTGAAACTAGATACAGTTGCATTTACTGCTTGATTCTGTAATCTGATTATCTCATCTGCAGCTTCAGCTTGCTTTAGAGATTCTTCTGTCTTTTTGATTGTGGCGTTTAATATGCCAGCTATCTCCTTGGTGGCTTCCATAGATTGTTCTGCTAGCTTTTTTACCTCGCTTGCAACTACTGCAAAGCCCTTACCTGCATCGCCGGCACGGGCAGCTTCTATGGCTGCATTCAAGGCGAGAAGATTTGTTTGATCGGCTATTCCATCTATTACATTTATTATCTTGCCAATGGATTTTGATTCTTGGCTCAATGCTTGCATATCGCGTAGCATTAGATTTGCGATATCTGTGGTTTCTTGAGCACAATTGCTGAGATTGTCTATGGATAGTATACCCTTTTGTGTAATTTCAGTAGATTTTTTAGATATTCCATGTATTGTGTCTACGTTTTGTGATACGTTATTAATTTCTTCAGCTAGGAATTGTATCTTATCTACACTCTGTTCTACATCATCGGCTTGCTCTCCAGCTCCACGTGCAATCTCTTGTATTGCGGTAGCTATCTCATTAGATGAAGCAGACACTTCCTCGGAAGTGGCTGCAACTGTAGTTGCAGAATCTGATACAGTCTGTGCAATTTGTGCTGATTCCTCCACAAGATGCCTTACATTGGTGATCATATAAGCTATATTATCAGTGAGCACTCCAAACTCATCTTTTCGATTGGAACGGGGTATGACTGTGAGATTACCCTGAGCTGCTGTGTTAGCGGCATTTACTACCTCGCCTATGGCTGAGCTCATGCCAACGGCCATGTATGTACCTAGAGCAATAGCGACTATGATTGCAGCTATTATTAAGCCTACGGTGGTCTTTTTTATGGCACTAGCGGCTGAAAGGAGCTCTGCTGTAGGAATAAGCCCAATAATAGCATAGTCATTTTGTTCTAATTTATTATATACCATGAGGTGACTTTTACCATTATAGGATACATCTGAGTTGCCACTGTATTCTTCAGATTCTTTTATGTCTGATATGAAACCCTGTTTCATGAAACTGGCGGTACTTTCATCTATCTCTTCTTGAGACATTGCTTCTTTTTCTTCAGTTATAAAATGAATAGATGCAATATCTCTGCCATCGGGGCTTAGAAGGTGTATCTCGCCAGACTCACCTAATTGAATACCAGACATGAGTTCTTCAATAGGCTCAGTTTTTATATCTATTACAATGAGTCCAATGGGAGTACCAGTATTCATATTTTTGAGTAACCGAACACAAGCCATTGAGTAATTGGTGTTATTATTGCCCAATTCATCTAGTTCTTTATGCCATCCCACCCATATAGCCCTACCATCAGCCTCTATTGCACTGGAAAACCACTCGGTTTCCTTTAAATTATCAATATCTTCATCTGATAGTAAGGACTGTGTATTAAGCGATTGACCTTCTCCCACAAGGACGCTAATATTTTCTATAAACTGATTTGAGTGGGTATATGTGTTTATAAATTCTTCCGTATCTTGCCTGAGTTTTAGTTTATCGTAAGCTGCTGCTTTACCATCTAGTGACTGGACATAGTTTTGAACTGTCTTATTGCTCATGATCTGCATAGAGGTGTCAGTTACAGTGTTAAAAACTAGATTTAAATATTTAGCTGATTGTTCCATAGTTTGGATAGTAGAGTTGACAGCTGAGTTTCTAAGGGCAACTGTAGCCTTCTGTTGTGATATATATCCTAGCACAGATATAGGTATACACATCACTATAAAGGCAATGATAAGTTTAAAGCCAATTCCTGAAAATTTGCTTTGTCTATTAGATTTCACATTTTTATCTTTAATTTTTGTCATCATGTCATCTCCTAACTTTATATTGTTAAACATTACTGTTCCCGTAGTTGGGATATTATTTAAATGTATGGTGTGCATTGTAGAAGTTAGAGCTGTTAAGATATTCGGATATATTCGGATAGATTATCCAACAATGAGATTATTCTACATCAATAGACAAAAGTCCTTCTTAATCACAACTTTTTTTATGGTACTTTTATATCATTTTATAATCTGATGAAAAGTCTGAATTAACTCTCTTATCAAATGACGAACTTTTAATATTGTAGAAATACTAGTATAATGGATATAATTAGAATGATTGAAAGGACGAAGATGAGATGGAATCAGTTCAAAGGATAATGGTTGTGGACGATGATCCACATATAAATGAGCTTGTAAAGCTTTATTTAGAAAAAGAAGGCTATAATGTGGAATGCTACCTCAACGGGAAGGATGCTCTAAATGCATTTAGAGGTAATCCTCCTCATTTAATGATATTAGATATAATGCTTCCAGGGATGGATGGATGGGATGTGTGTAAAGAAGTGAGGAAAACCAGTGAGATCCCTATAATAATGCTCACTGCTAAAGGGGAGACATTTGACAAGGTACTTGGATTAGAGCTTGGTGCTGATGATTACATAGTAAAACCATTTGACCCAAAGGAATTAGTGGCTAGAGTAAAGGCGGTACTAAGGCGTACAAATCCCATAAAAGCTTTTGATGAAAAGGTGGAATATCCCAATCTATCTGTAAATCTTTCAAACTATAATGTAGTATATAGGGGTAAGACTCTCGAGCTTCCTCCAAAGGAGCTAGAGCTTTTGTATTTCTTGGCTGCCCATCCTAATAAAGTCTTTACCAGGGAACAGCTATTGGAACAAGTATGGGGTTTTGACTATTATGGTGATTCAAGGACGGTGGATGTTCATATAAAGAGGTTGAGGGAAAAGTTACAAGAACAAAGTGAGGCTTGGCAGATAAAGACCGTATGGGGTGTAGGATATAAATTTGAGGTGAAATGAATGTTTAAATCTTTATTCTCTCGTCTAGTGGGGACCTATTTTGTAATTATATTGATCACTATAATAGTACTGAGTGTTTTACTATCTACTTTTTTTGAAGATTTCATATTTGCTAGAAGGGCAGAGGAATTAAAGCGGGAGGCCACGGATTTAAATCCATATGTGGAGATGTATGCAATGGGTCTTTTAGATGAATGGCATTTATATAATTACTTTAGGATTGCCGATAGATATAAAAATACTACTATTTGGATAGTGGATGAGCTGGGATATATTTGGATATCCTATTCATCTTCTGATGAAGAGATGGACAAATGGAAGGAGCAGAAGTTAACTGCTGAGGAATTTATGCAAGTAATAAAAGGTCAGACAATAGTAAAGGAGGGAAAATTTGGGGAGAGATTCCCGGTGCCAGTCCTTACAGTGGGAGTGCCATTTAAGGTAAATGGGAAGATAAGAGGAGCTATATTTCTCCACTCTCCTGTGCAAGAGATAAAGGGTACTATACAGGAGACTTATAAAAATATATGGTTAGCAGCTATAATCTCAGGTTTTTTATCTATTGTACTACTGTTTTTTACGTCAAGACATATATCTAAGCCTCTTATAGAGATGAACCAGATCTCAAGGGAATTTGCTAAAGGTAATTTTAAAAGAAGGGTAGATATAAATACAAAAGACGAGATAGGGCAACTTGCATTAAATTTCAATGTAATGGCAGATTCGCTTGAAAACCTAGAGAATATGCGTCGAAGCTTTGTGGCTAATGTATCCCATGAGCTCCGATCTCCATTAACATCTATAATGGGATATATACAAGGAGTACTTGACAATACAATTCCGCCGGAGCAATCGGATAAATACTTATCCATTGCCTTAGATGAGACTCGGCGCTTAAATAAGCTTATAAATGAATTATTGGACCTCTCTCAGATAGAATCGGGACAGTTTCCCTTACATATTACAACTTTCGATATAAATGAACTCATAAGACGGGTACTCATATCCCAAGAAGAACGAATAACGCATAAAGATATCGATGTGGTAATAGGTTTCCAAGCCCAATCTTATCATGTAAAAGGAGATAGGGATCGAATTCAGCAGGTATTGTATAATCTCATAGACAATGCTATCAAGTTCAATCCCGAAGGTGGTAAATTAATAATTGAGACGTGGAGGCATGGAGATAAAATATTTATAAAAGTGGGGGATAGGGGACCAGGCATAGCAAAGGGTGAAATAGCTCATATATGGGACAGATTTTATCAAATAGATAAGTCGCGTTCACCTAAAAGAGGTGGAACAGGTCTCGGTCTATCCATAGTAAAGAAGATAGTAGAGGAACATAATCAAGAAATATGGGTAAATAGTGAAATAGGAGAGGGGACCGCATTTATATTTTCCCTTTTGGCAGTGGATGGAACTAGGTAAATGTTTACACAATATTCATATATTATTCAAAAAAAGAGTTTATAATATTAATAGAGGTTGATAGGAGGGTGATACAATTATGAATTATTACGAATTTGATGAAGAACACTATAAAAAACGAAATAATATATGGAAGTATATAGCTGTTGCTATAATATTTGGCCTTATTGGTGCCATGATTACTTATTATGTATTATCAGTCAATGAAGATGGTGATGTGATTAAAAATGAGGAAAATGAATTGGAGCCCAAAGAAGATGTAATAGACGAAGTACCAGAAAATGAAAATAAACCCAATATGGGTGCAAAGGGTGATATATATATATCATCAGATAACCCAGTTGTAGAGATAGCCCAGAAGGTAAGTCCAGCAGTAGTGGGTATTACCAATAAGAGTGAAGTGAGAGTGCAAGATTTCTTCTTCGAGGAGCGTACAGAAGAACAAGAGGCATATGGTTCAGGTATTATAATCAGTGAAGATGGTTATATTGTTACAAATTATCATGTAATTGAAGGAGCTAAGGAACTCTATGTAATACTTGCAAATGGGGATACTGTTGAGGCAGATTTAATTGGTGGAGATAAGCAAAGTGAAGTTGCCGTCTTAAAGATAGATGCACCCGATGAGTTATCTGTGGCGACTTTGGGCGATTCAGACGAGGTTCAACAAGGCGAGCTTGTTGTTGCCATAGGTAATCCTCTAGGGCATCAACTGGCAGGAACTGTGACAGCAGGTATTATAAGTGCTGTGGATAGATCGTTGACATTGGATGATGGGCGGAGAATGAAACTTATACAGACGGATGCAGCCATAAGCCCAGGTAATAGTGGTGGTGCTCTTGTCAACTCAAAGGGGCAAGTAATAGGTATGAACACTTTGAAGATAAATACTAGCTATACAGGGGCAGAGGGGCTAGGCTTTGCAATCCCATCTAATGACTTTGTTAAGATAGCCGAGGAACTTATAGACAAAGGTATGGTAGAACGACCGGGAATCGGAATACTAGGTCGGGAGATACCGGAGGAGTATGCTAAAGAATTGGGTTATCCCCAAGGTATAGGAGTAGTAAAGATTATATCGAATGGGCCTGCACATAAGGCCGGAATAGTTCCTGGAGACGTCATAATAGGATTAGATGATCAAGAAGTCAAGACATTTGATGAGCTATCGGCGATAATTAAAAAACAAAAAGTTGGAGATGTTTTAAAGATAAAGATATGGAGAGATGGTGACGAACTTACAATTCCCATAAAATTAGAACAGATGCAAGATTAAATAAAAGCCCGAGGCAGCCTCGGGCTTTTATATTTTGTATATGAATTTTGCCAAAACTTTAGGCATATCACCTTCATTACCCCATCTATTTCCGAATATCTTTAATGCCTGATTCTTTTCTAGTTTTATGTTGCCCCAGTATTCTATATATACAAGTTGTTCAGTAGAGTCATCAGTCGAGATATCTATTGTGAAGGCATATTTTCCATCGAGAGATATTATATCAGATATTTTGCCTGCCAATAGGAAAATTGTACCATTGTGTAGTGATTGGTCTCTTACCATATCGTTATATGTAAATTCCCATGCTTTACTTGTATATTCTGCTTCAGTAGTAGCCCTTTCTAATATGAGTTCTAAAGAGGTTGTTTCCCCACTCTCTAAGCTAGATGTCAAAGTACATGGTGTATAACCTATATTAGCAGTTTTAGCGAATATTGTAAAATTCCCTTCTTTATCCATTTTGGGTTCTTGCCTAAGTTCTATATCTAAATTGAGTTTTGCCTCTGGAGAGGTGTTGCCTGTTAGCTTTACCCACTCTTCATTGGATACAATTGGTTGCTTTTGATCAATGGTCAGCGGAATACCAGCTCTGTCTTTGTTAGCTCTCTTTACTGTTATAGTATGAATATTATCTTTAAATCCTTTAGTTACAACTTTGATTTCAAATGTCTGCTCTAGCTGTTCCGATAATTCAAATGTCTTTTCTAGTTTACCTTCTTTAGTAACCATGTCACTAAAATTATCATTATTTATTAAGACTTTGGATTCTGGAGTGACCTCCATGAGCAATGTAAGGCTGTCATCTTCAGCTATATATTCTTCAGTTTTGGGATGTATCATGGTGAGGGGAGCAGCCCTTGGTGCCAAATGAAAGCTTATTTTATCTAGTTTAGTTTTGGCACCTGTTGCTGTTACAGTTACATCAAGTGTGACTTTCATATCTTCATCTGAAGTTAATTCTTCAGCGATTGTCATAAGTTCTTTATCTTCAATAATAATCTCGGTCTCCCCGTCAACTATTTTAGCGGTTTTATCCAATATGTTTACTTCTTCCCCTGTGTCACTTTTTATTATTATCCTGTGAATAGGTATGCCGTCTATTGTATCTTGTATTACTGAGTAGCTTGCTGAAATATCTGAAGTATTTTCTAAAGGAGAAGGAAACCTACTTCTTATGACCTTATCATAGAATATGAGTCCAGCAAATAATAATATAGATATTATGATAATTGTAGTACATATCTTTATTAGCAATTTCAAACTTTTATCTTCCATTTCCTTAGCTTTTTTGGCCTTACGCTTGAGTGGGGGAGCTTCTTCTAATGAGCTTTCCATATGGTTGTCGTGAAAAGTAAGCTGATCTGGGTCATACTCTATATCGCTGTCATCTAACATATAGTCCATATGTTGTGTATCTATGGGTATTTCTTTTTCTATGTGCTGTGCATCTATGGGTATTTCTTTTTCTATATTGGTATCAGGATTCATCTGTTCAAATGATTTATGTATTAAGTTCAAGTCATCAAGACTATCCGCCTGTACGTAATTACTTTTGTGTTTATCCTCCGTGGATACCTTATCTAATAGTTTAGTGCCACAATAATAACAATATATATGATAGTCATTATTATACGTGCCACATATTGGACATTTCATATTGTATCACTCCCTTCATAAAAAAAATATAGCTACTTTCCTATGCATTATAATATATTATCACTGGAAAGACAATTAAAAAGTCCAGTTGATCTTAATTTTAGCTATAATTGTTTAAGCTTGCACTATGAATACTGTGCTATATATTTGGTTTTAGTTATCTATACCAATTGTAGGACTTTAAAAAACATAGAAACCATGTTACAATATAGAAAAGTCATAGATTTAGCAAAAGATGAGGTGGTAAAAGGATGGATCTTTTCCATGAAGAATCTGTAAGAAAAATGAATACAGGGTTCAATACATTTGTTTATATATTGGCTTTCCTAGCTATGATAATATGTGCAATTATGGCAGCTAGTTTTCTTATGACAATTGTGACTGGTCAGAATATTGTATATAGTTTGGTGTTAACTGCAATATTTGGTGGATTAACCTATGGTTTCTATGTATTACGAAATAATCAGCGAGTAGAATATGATTATACATTTACAAATGGAATATTTGATGTGGCCAAGATTATAAACAATTCAAAGCGTAAACGCCTTCTATCAATGAATGTGAAGGATTTTGAAGTAGTTGCACCCATTGAAGATCCTGGATTTGAACGTATGCTAAACAACAAAGATATAGAAAAACGATATAATGTTTTTTTGAACAAGGGAAAAGGCTTATATTACGGGATTTTTGATAATGAGGGAGTAAAATCTATGATAGTATTTGAACCCGGTGAGGAGATGCTCAATCTGTTTAAAAGGTTTAATCCAAGAAGTATCAAGATATAACAGATGTACAAAAACCCCTAGAAATCTAGGGGTTTTTTAATCCCATAGTAGGGCATCTTATTATTATGTCTATAGTGATTATAATTTTAAATTATTCAAGCTTAGTATATGTATTTGAGTAATTTTATTAGATGCTAATAGTCATTCATAATTGTGTTTTACATATTTTCAGTATAGACTATACAAGGAGTTGGTATATATGGATATAATATATTTAGACAATGCTGCTACAACCGTAATACATCCCGATGTTGCGAAGACCATATATAGGGGTATGGTAGATGAAGTAGGGAATCCATCATCTCTGCATAGGTTGGGTTTAAAGGCCGAACTTCAGATGACGAATGCAAGGGAAAATATAGCAGAATTATTAGATGTATCTCCTAAAAATATAGTATTTACTTCAGGCGGAACCGAATCAAATAATATTTCAATAATAGGAAGTGCATTGTCAAGAAGACGATATGGTAATCATATTATAACCACTAACATTGAACATCCTTCAGTTTTGGCTACATTCGGGTTTTTAGAGAGCATGGGTTTTACAGTTACCTATCTTTCTGTAGATAATGAGGGATATGTAAATTTAGACGAGCTTAGATCTTCTCTTACTGATGATACCATATTGGTGAGTATAATGCATGTAAATAATGAAATTGGTACAATCCAGGATATAGGCAATATAAGTAGCATAATAAAAGAATATTCAAGGGATATATATTTTCATGTAGATGCTGTACAATCATTTGGTAAACTAAAGTTATTTCCTAAGGAGCAAGGTATAGACATGCTCTCCTTTAGTGGACATAAGATACACGGTCCAAAAGGTATAGGAGGATTATATATAGGGGATGATGTCTTAATACATCCGTTTATGCATGGTGGTGGGCAAGAAGGTGGGTTGAGGAGTGGAACAGAAAACCTACCAGGTATCATGGGATTGGGAGAAGCCGTAATGATAGCCAAGGAATATGTAGATATGGATATAAACCCCATGTATGAGCTCAAGTCTATGTTAGTCGAGGGGATATTGGATAGGGTTCCTGATGCGACAATAAATGGACCACAACCTCTTGAAGGGGCGCCACATATACTTAGTGTGAGTTTTCCAGGAATACGGGCCGAGGTCATGCTCCATGCACTAGAAGAGAGAGGTATATATGTAAGTACTGGTTCTGCATGTTCATCTAGGAGGGAGAATACAAGTCACGTGTTAAAGGCTATAGGTGCCCAAAAAGGTGATATAGAAGGGGCTGTACGATTTAGCCTTTCATATATGAATACTAGAGAAGAGATAAGATTGGTACCTCAGGTTGTCGGTCAGGTATTAGAACAACTCAAGCCATTTGTGAGGAGGTAATATAAAATGGAGAATGTAATATTAATAAGATATGGCGAGATATATCTAAAAGGACTCAATAGACCTTTTTTTGAGAATATGCTCATAAAAAATGTAAAAAGTGCCCTTAGCGAGTTTGATGATATAAAAGTAAAGAAAGGGCAAGGTAGACTATATGTGGAGAATGTAGAGGACATGAGAGGAGCTATATCTAGATTATCTAAGGTTTTCGGTATAATATCAGTTAGTCCTGCTCTTAAACTAGATAAGAATATGGAATCGATAGAAGATGGTGTTAGAACTATTATGCAAGATGCCATTTCAAAACATGGCACAGATAAACTGACATTTAAGGTAGAGTCGCGCAGGTCTGATAAGTCCTTTCCTAAGAACTCCATGGAATTGAATAGGGATCTTGGAGCTTTTCTATTGAAGGAATTCCCTGTTCTTAAGGTAGATGTACACAACCCACAGGTATTAGTTTCAGTTGAGGTAAGGGAATGGACATATATATATCATGAAATAGTAGATGGGGTAGGTGGAATGCCGGTTGGTACTAATGGAAAGGCAACACTCCTCCTATCGGGGGGAATAGATAGTCCTGTGGCAGGATGGATGATTGCCAAGAGAGGGGTTAAGCTATCGGCGGTATATTACCACAGTGTTCCATATACCAGTGAGCGAGCAAAACAAAAGGTAATAGATCTTGCTCGAACACTTTCAGAATATAGTGGTAATATCAAATTATATGTCGTGCCATTTACTAAGATACAGCAAGAAATATACATAAATTGTCCTGAGGGTCAGTTGACTATACTTATGAGGCGATTTATGATGAAGATAGCTGAGGAGATTGCAAAGAGGGAAAAGGCTAAGGTATTGATTACAGGAGAGAGTGTGGGACAAGTGGCAAGTCAAACCCTAGAGAGCTTAGTGGTCACCGATGATGCGGTAGATATGCCTGTACTTAGACCACTTGTAGGATTTGATAAAGTAGAGATAATGGATCTGGCAAAAGAGATAGACACATACGATATTTCTATATTGCCATATGAGGATTGCTGTACTGTATTTGTCCCTAAACATCCGGTGACCCGCCCTAAGTTAAATGCTGTCATAAGATCCGAAGGACTATTAGATTCAGATACACTTATAGAAGAAGCACTAGATAATTTAGAAATTATTGAGATATAGCCTGAAAGTTGGGCTATATCTTTTTACTTGTTTAAAATCTGGAATCTGATTTATAATAATATTGAAAAGAGTATAATTATATGCTATAATAGTCAAAGTAAGTCAAGGTAAGGAAAGGTTAGTCGGTGGTGATATTATGGAATATAGGGATTATTATAAAGTATTAGGTGTTTCAAAGGATGCTACACAGGCTGATATAAAGCATGCCTATAGAAAGCTGGCTAAAAAATATCATCCTGATTTAAATCCCAATAATAAAGAGGCAGAGAAACGTTTTAAGGAGATAAATGAAGCGTATCAGGTGTTAGGAGATGAAGAAAAACGGAAAAAGTATGATGCATTTGGCAATAATTTCGATTTCCAAAATGGGACCCACTTTGATCCCTCCCAATACGGTTGGTCTAGACGAACTTATAGAACAAGTGATAGAGGATTCAGTGATTTCTTTAATATGTTCTTTGGTGAAGATGCTGTAGACTTAGATAGTATATTTAGGGATTTTGCAACTGGTCAATCTGGCCATTCAGGATTTGGGTCTGATCCATCATATGGAGATTTTTATACCCAGGGTAGGGATATAGAGGTGACCGTAAATATAGATATATTCTTGGCCCAAAGGGGAGGAGATAGGATATTTTCGCTTAGAGGGCCTGACGGTCATATTAAACGCCTCAAGGTAAAGATTCCATCTGGGATATTAGATGGAGATAAGATAAGGCTTAAAGGTCAAGGAGAATCTGGAGGGGATCTAATAGTTACTGTTCATATAGAGGATAGCAAGGGACTAAAATTAGATGGACATGATATAGAAAAAGAAGTATATATTCAGCCTTGGGAGGGAGTTTTGGGTACAAAAATTACTGTGGATACATTGGATGGCAAGCGAATTTCAATTACAATACCAGCAAATACCTCATCAGGGAAAAGGCTTAGAATCCCGGGTAAGGGATATAGGGATAGAAAAGGTAATGTAGGCGATATGTATATCAAGATAATGATAGCAATACCCAAGTATATTTCTCCTGAAGAAATGGATTTATATAGAAGACTTAAGGAATTGTCTCAAGGAAGGGGGAATAGAGTATGATGAATATTGATAGGTTTACACAGAAGGCTCAAGAGGCCATTGTAGATACTCAAAAGATAGTGATAGCAAATGGTCAGCAAGAGATAGATGTAGAGCATCTTCATTTAGCTCTTTTAAAGCAAGAAGATGGTCTAATCGTTAAGCTCCTACGTAACATGGACGTAGATGTTAGAGCTTATATAAAGACTTTAGAGGAAGAAATTCAGAGACAACCTAAAGTTTCGGGCAATGTACAGCCCTATATTACAAGGCGGCTTAGTGAAACTCTTATAGGGGCAGAGGAGAAGGCAAAGGAATTCAATGATGAATTTATAAGTGTTGAACATATATATTTAGCTATATTGGAGGATAATTCTCGTAAGAATCAAGATGTTTTAGAAAGATACGGGATAACAAAAGATAGATTCTTAAAGGCACTGGCAGATGTGCGTAGAGGGCAGCGTGTTACGAGTCAGACTCCTGAGAGCACATATGATGTTTTAAATCGGTTTGGCAGAGATTTAGTTGAGGAAGCGGCAAAAAACAAGCTGGATCCAGTCATAGGCAGAGATGAAGAAATCCGTAGAGTTATTCGTATATTGAGTAGACGTACTAAAAATAACCCTGTGTTGATAGGTGAGGCAGGAGTAGGTAAGACTGCTGTAGTCGAAGGACTGGCGCAGAGGATATTACGTGGAGATGTTCCCCAATCACTCAAGGATAAGAAATTGTTTGAGTTGGATCTAGGGGCATTAGTTGCCGGCGCAAAATATAGGGGTGAATTTGAAGAGAGACTAAAGGCAGTACTTAAGGAAGTAGAGGATTCAAATGGCGAGATACTTCTATTCATTGATGAGATGCACAATATTGTAGGCGCCGGCAGTGCAGAAGGTTCTATGGATGCAGGTAATCTTTTAAAACCAAAACTTGCTCGGGGAGAGTTAAGATGCATAGGTGCAACTACCCTAGATGAGTATAGACAATATATAGAAAAAGATGCGGCCCTTGAGAGACGATTTCAACCTGTTATGATAGATCAACCAAGTGTGGAAGATACAATTTCCATATTGAGAGGGCTTAAAGAGAGATACGAAATACACCACGGAGTTAGAATAAAGGACAATGCATTGATTGCTGCAGCAGTCTTATCGGATAGGTATGTGAGTGATAGATTTCTACCAGATAAGGCTATAGATCTCATTGATGAGGCTGCATCTGCACTTAGAACAGAGATAGATAGTATGCCAGCAGAACTTGATGAGATTACAAGGCGTATTATGCAACTTGAAATAGAGAGGGAAGCTCTAAAGAAGGAAGGCGACAGAGCATCTAAGGAAAGATTAAATAGTATTGAAGACGAGATAAGTAAACTTGAAGTTAAGGCTGAAACTATGAAGGAACAATGGGAAAATGAAAAGAGTTCTATAGAGGGTATTAAGGGGATAAAAGAGAAGCTAGAAGATACTAAGGCTCAGATAGATAGGGCGGAGAGACAATATGATTTAAATAAAATGGCCGAGTTACAATATGGTGTACTTCCAAAGCTTGAAAAAGAACTGGAAGCAGAACATGCAAAGATCGAATCACTAGACTATAGTGAAAGACTACTGAAGGAGGAAGTTACAGAAGAAGAGATAGCAGATGTGATATCCCAATGGACAGGTATTCCTGTATCCCGTCTTATGGAGGGAGAGAGGGAAAAACTTTTACGCCTTGACGATATAATACATGAACGTGTAGTGGGACAAGATGAGGCTGTAAATGCAGTTGTAGATTCTGTTATACGTGCAAGGGCAGGCTTAAAGGATCCTAGGCGACCAGTAGGTACTTTTTTATTTTTAGGTCCAACTGGTGTGGGTAAGACAGAGGTGGCCAAGACGTTGGCGCGTGTTCTATTTGATACAGAGGAGAATCTCATTAGAATTGATATGTCAGAGTATATGGAAAAATTCGCAGTATCTAGACTTATAGGTGCGCCACCTGGATATGTGGGCTATGAACAAGGAGGCCAATTGACAGAAGCAGTAAGGCGTCAACCCTACTCAGTAGTGTTATTTGATGAGATAGAGAAGGCGCATAGTGACGTGTTCAATATATTACTTCAACTATTAGACGATGGTAGGCTTACAGATAGCCATGGTCATGTGGTAGACTTTAAAAACACCATAATAATTATGACCTCCAATATAGGTAGTGATATCATAATGAAAGGTCTCAAAGAGAGGGGCCATATAGATGAAAAGGTCCACAATATGGTATCTTCACAACTTAAGAATTACTTTAGGCCTGAGTTTCTAAATAGGATTGATGAAATAGTGTTATTCAAGCCCTTGGAAAGGCACGAGATGAAGGCGATAGTAGATATAATGCTGAAAGATTTATATAGACGTCTAGATGAACAGAAAATAGCCATAGAAGTGACAGATAGTGCCAAGGATTTAATAGTAGATGGTGGATTTGATCCTGTATACGGGGCAAGGCCTATAAAGCGTTTTATAGAAAATAATATAGAGACTGATATTGGTCGGAGGATAATAAAAGGTGATCTATATGAAGGTTGTCATGTAACAGTAGATGCTGAAGGGGGCGAGTTTATATATAATATTATTCCATCTAAATAGTCTAAATATATTGTGATATGAATATATTTAAGATTGATGCATCCTATAGATGTGGAGGTGGGGGTTTGAACAGGCGCAATTTCCAAATTCTTAGTTTACTAGTATTCTACTTTACATTGATATGTCTCATATATAATGCAATGGGGGATTATTCTTGTAGTGACATTGTTGAAACTGCAATGGTAGCTCAAGAAATGGAGAGTGGGATTATAGGGGATGATGAATACAATATATATATCGATTTGACAGAATCACTTTTATATCTCTTTAAAGGGAATGAACTTGTAAAAAAATATGTTATAGCTCAGGGTAAGCCATCTAGTCCATCTCCCATAGGAATATGGAGAATCGGCAATAAGGCAAGAAATTGGGGTTCGGGATTTGGCTCTCGTTGGATGGGGTTGAATGTTCCATGGGGATTATATGGAATTCACGGAACCAATAGACCAGGTTCTATAGGCTATAGGGCGTCGGCAGGTTGTTTTCGGATGCATAATACAGATGTAGAAGAATTATATGATATAATCCCCAATGGTACTATAGTAGTGGTACAGGGAGGCCAATTTGGTAATTTAGGGAGTGGACTAGAGATATTAGAACCCGGTGCTAGGAAATCCCATGTAGTAGAGGTACAAAGACGTCTTAAAGTATTAGGCTACTATAATAGCTCTATAGATGGGATATATGGTGAGGGAATGAAAAGTGCAATTATAGATTTTAAAAGAGATAATGGTCTTCCCATAACTCATGTAGTAGACATGGCCACATATGAAGCTTTAGGAATATTACCCTTTGAATAGAAAAATATGAAGGATTTTAGGAATTAACATAGAATTATATTATAGGGTTGTTTTATAAATAGCTAGGGATTGGAGGAAACTCATGAAAATAAGTTTTTCTACTTTGGGCTGTCCAGAATGGTCATGGCAGGAGATTATTGTGGCTGCCAAAGACTTAGGTTATGACGGAATAGAATTAAGAGGCGTTGCAAGTGAAATGTATGTGCCTAGAGCCCATCCATTTACACCGGAGAACATTGGAAAGACAAAGGAGCTCCTTGTACAAAAGGGTCTTGAAATACCGTGTATCACATCTTCCTGCTATCTATATAAGGAAAATACAGAGAAATATCTAGATGAAGGTAAGGAATATATAGATATTGCCCAAAAACTAGATTCACCATATATAAGGGTATTAGGTGATAGGAATCCATATCCTAGAGAACATATAGATCATGATAGGGTAAAAACTATGCTTGATGAGTTAGGGGAGTATGGCTCTAGAAAGGGCGTAATGGTTTTAATTGAGACTAATGGAGTATATGCCGACTCTAAAATACTTCTTAAACTTATGCAGAGATTAGATGGTAATAATGTGGGAGTTTTGTGGGACATCCATCACCCATATAGATATATTGGTGAAGAAGTGGTAGAGACATATAATAGGCTTAAGAAATATATACGCTATGTTCATGTGAAAGATTCAGTGGAAAGGGATGGAAAAGTAGAATATTGCTTATTGGGACAGGGTGATATACCTGTCAAAGATGCAGTTTCCTTACTTAAGGATAATGGATATGAGGGGTATATATCATTGGAATGGGTGAGAAGATGGTATTACCAACTCGAAGAGCCAGGAATAGTTTTTCCACATTTTATAAATGCTATTAAAAATATTATAGCTGAAGCATAGAAATTTACAAATCTAAGGGGATGAATTTTATATGCTATTAAAGCAAAGTGATATAGTATTATTTCAAGGTGATAGTGTTACAGATGTAGGCCGTATATATACGGAACAAGACGATCTAGGCAAGGGCTATCCTCTCTTTATCAGTGGGCTATTTAATGCATTATATCCCAATATAAATGTGAAGTTTATGAATAGAGGAATAAATGGGAATAGAACTGTGGATCTCAGGAGGAGATGGACAGAGGACTGTATCGATTTAGAACCTACAGTTGTATCTATTTTAATTGGTATAAATGATTGTTGGCGTCGATATGACAACAATGATCCAACATCAATAGATGAATTTGTAGAAAATTATCGTACAATATTGGATAGGACTAGAAATGAGCTAGATGCAAGGATTATACTATGTGAACCGTTTGTTCTTCCCACCCCACCTGATAGACGTATGTGGAGGGAGGATTTGGATCCAAAGATACAGGCAGTTAGAGATTTAGCCAGAGAATA
Organism: uncultured Bacillota bacterium; assembly: GCA_938003945.1. Taxonomy (GTDB): domain Bacteria; phylum Bacillota; class Clostridia; order Caldicoprobacterales; family Xylanivirgaceae; genus UBA3920. The sequence goes on from CALKWW010000053.1 coordinate 36,454, forward strand.
CAATGCACTTTTAATTCCCTTGGATGGAGTATTTGCTCAAGCATCTACATATAGGGAACCAAAAGTTTGGACTCCAGATGGAGTGCATCCATCCCCGGCAGGGCATGGACTTATTGCCAAGGCATGGTTAGAAGGCATAGGAGCTATATAATGCTATTGGGTAGGAAGTAAAATATTTTACTTCCTACCCATTTGTTTATACTGTGGTTTCACTCTCTCTAAAGAGGAACACTATACTGTAAATACCTGCTATTCCAACTAGAGAATATATGATACGACTGAGTATAGATGTCTGTCCACCGAATAGGGATGCCACTAGATCAAATTGAAATAGACCTATAAGCCCCCAATTTAAAGCTCCTATAATAACTAAAATAAGAGCTAAACGATTCATTATATCAACTCCTTTAATTCTTTAATAGAGATTATATCCAATTTTTTAAATTTAATAACATTTATAACACAATTTTTTCTTCTTCTTTTATTTTCTTTAATTTAGAGAAGATATAACGTACTTTCATATTGTCAGATTGAGTCAAGGTTTCAAAGTCACCAATAAGTATAAGTCTTTCTTTGGCGCGAGATAGAGCTACATTTATTCTCCTAAAATCTCTTAAAAATCCTGTCTTAGTAGGTGAGCCAGGGAGTCCATAGTTACTTCGTACCCAGTTTATAATTACAATATCTTGTTCCCTACCCTGAAAGGAGTCAATTGTGTATATATTTTTATCGATAAATTGTCCCAGGCTCTGATTATGTTTTTCAAAGTATTTAGAGTGGGTTAAAAAGAGCTCTTTTATCTTTTCAGCATGGGCTTTGTACGGTGTTATTATACATATACTATTTAACTCTTTTCCTTCGTTTAAGAGATCCAATACCTTCTTTATAGATAGCATTGCCTCCGTCAGATTATAATAGGTGGAGTTGACTTCTGTCTCCATTCGCGTACGAGGATCTGTCAATTCTGATGTATCTATCAACTCTATAGAATTCTCTGGGAACAACTTTTTACGTGTTCTTTTAGGAACCTTATAGTATTCTGATTCTAAGTTGGGACATAGTTTACCATCATATATTAAATCAGAGATAAGTGAAACCATTTTGGGATTCTCGGTTCTATAGTTTATATCCAAAAACACACTATTATATCTGTAGACATCGGTTATGAGCATTTCAAATAGGCTTCTTTGTAGCTTTTCCCTAGTTTGAAGATCCATATATGGATTATATTCCATGAGAACTTCATTTTGAATAGGAAAGGGGGGTATCTGTAAATGATCCCCTATCATAACACACCTATCTGCAAAATGGAGGGCAAATAGTGTTTCTGGTATATCCATTTGGGAAGCTTCGTCTATTATTATAATGTCATACTTATCTATACCTAGATTTTTATCTAAGAAAAATCCCATTGGCGTTCCAAGGACAATTTTATTTTTATTGCCCAGTAAGGTCATATATTCAGAATTAGACGTCGAAACAGTGGGTGCATATGGCAGGGAAGATTTCAGTTCTATATTGTTACCAGTTCGTAGCACTCTAATCCTGTCTTTTACTAGCTTTTCCAATATATTATCTACTGCAATATTTGTCTTGGCCATTATGAGTACATTCTTCCCCCTACTGTAATATTGAAGGGCAATTTCTTCAATTAGGGTAGTCTTACCAGTACCTGGAGGACCTTGAATTATAGCAAGGGCATTATCCCTACCATCCAATGAACATGCTAGCTTAACTCCCTGCTTTTGTGAGGGGTTCTTTAGTATTTGTCTATTGAAAAACTCTTCATCAGCTAGGCTCTTAAGATTGTCTCTATCTATAGTTTTTTCCTTTTCAAGCCCTAGAACTACTGAGGCAAGTCTATTAAGAGTGTTCATCTCAATACTCTCTATCATGCTTTCAATATATTCGAGTAGTATGCTATCGTTAGAATCTCTTGTAAATATATCTATACTGCTGAGCTGTTTTTCAGATGGTTCGTCTAACGGTTTGAGCTCTATTATATAGCCATCATTCACTTTTCGCTCTCGGCATTCTAAGACTTCAAATTCATGGCCACCTTCGGCGGTCAGTATATCACCGGGGAAGAGAGCAACAGGTACCTTATATATGACTGAACTATCTAGTGTCACTAGGAAGGTACAATCCATGTCGTGAAATTTTTGGATTTTTAGATTAAGTAGATCCCTATAAACTTGGAGAAATTCTATGACATTCTGTCTATCTCTAACAGATACCGCATGGGGCTTGGCAAAGGCAATCTTATTTAACTCATTTCTAGTTGGTTCTTTTACTTTGGCTATCTTATATAGATCAGACCTAAGGAGACGATAGTCGCCATTTCGTGGTTTTCTAAGACCTAGTATGTCCCTTGGTACATTCTTTAGAATTTCATATAGTAAATCCAGATATTCTTCTTTGGTTAAAGGGGCTAGGACTGTAACTAGCCCTTTTATATATATACCTGCTTTTTTTGCATTGTTTATAGCGGTGTATTTCCGACACAGAGTCTCCAAAGGGAAAAGATGTAGATAGCTATTCACAAAGCTCTTCATATTTGCAATACTATCAAAATATTTTCTATGTCTTTCATTATCTATGGTATTTATGCGACCAGTATTAGGATGGAGATCTAGCTTAGGTATATTGAGTACATTGAATATATACTCATTTATCTGCATGTCCTTATGTGGGATTTTTGCAGCGTAGTGATAGTAGAGCCCACATAAGGTCTTATTATTTAAAAATGCCAGTTCCACCGAGTCAAACTCTCTAGTTCCCATGAGCCTAGGATGGGCAAGTCCCATTTCAGCAGCAGCTCTAATTACAATTTCACGTTGAACATGGAGGGGAATACTATCCCATCTGCACATGTTACATTTGCCAATAGCGATTATCCAATCATTTACAGATAGAGTCTCTATCCCAAGGTCGTCGTACATATATTGTAATACAGTAGCATTTTCAGGAGCTATTCTATGGCTATAGTAGTAATAGAGGCCTGAGAGAGTCTTTCCATTAAGAAAATCAAATTTAGTATTACAGATGTCTTTATAGTCCATGAATCTAGGATTTTTGAAACCTAATTCATATGCTGCCCTATATAAGATATCTCCTTTTACATGTGTGGGTATGGCTTCCCAACCAACTTTTGAATTTTCTCTCCTTATGATCTTTATCCATTGTTCGGCATTGAGCTTGGGAACGCGAAGTTTATCACACATATACTCTATTACATCCTGCTCCGGCGCTCCTCCTACTATCTCTAGTCCTTGTAGGCTACTAAAATGGGTATATAGGCTAGTCAGTGTCTTACCTCTAAGTACTCTAGTAGGTCTACATAGGTCTTCATACTTGAGCATACGTGGATTATCTTTACCATGTTCCCTTGCCTTTAAAAATAATAGTCCCCTGATATGTTCATCAGATGCATTATCCCAATTGTAATTTTTATTACGAGATATGGTATTAACCCATTCTCTAAATGTCAGGGGAGGGATATCATACATATTACATATATAGTCAATGCTAGAGTTTCCCTTTTTCTCAATGCCAAAGAATCTTGATACAAAGCTATATAGACTTATCCCCTTAAGGCAATCTAATTTTATCTTTATGTCATCAGTAGAGAGCATGCGAGGGTTTGTATAACCTAGCTCATATGCAGCATCATATAGCAATCTTGCCACTACATCTTGGGGTATTATATCCCAAAAAACAGTAGTAGAATCATTGGTTATATATGTGATCCACTGATTATAGGTTATGCCTATGTTGAGGGCATCACACATTTCTTTTATTACACTACCTCGCCCTCCTTTTGATCTATTTTTGTAATATGTGTAAAATCCAGTGAGACTTTTACCATTTAAAAATTTAAACTTTGCAGAGAAGTCGTCATTTCTTAAAAATATGGGGTGTGGATAGCCCAATTCATCTGTAGCTCTTATGAGTATTTCTCGTCTTGCCTCAATAGATACATTTCCCCATGAAAATATATTGTTATTTGCTATATAGTGTATCCACTCATCTGCACTTACTTGGGGGATGTCGAGTCTATCACATACATTTTTTATGACATGTACTCCTTTTTTTCTAGGTACACCATTTTTATAATACGAATATAATCCATTGAGTGGCGAATGATCTAAAAACTTGAATCTGTGTTTTTCTAAATTTTTAGATGCTATAAATCGTGGGCTAGAGAGCTTTAACTCTTTAGCCACTCTATATAAAATCTCCCGATGCACATTGGGGGCAACCTGTCCCCAAGTGAAAGCAGGAGGTCTCTTTGACTTGTCTTTTCGGCTCAGTATCTCTATGACATCATCAATAGATGTATACTGCCAATCCTCTTTTTCAGCCAATGCAACCATCACTGTTATCTCCTTTTTTCCATCTAATATTGAATGTTCGTATAATGATAGAATATACTATGCAGATTATCCTGCATAATTGTATTATACTCTATTTAAGGACATTTAATAATGGGAAGAATAACAGATTTTGATATAGTGGTTTTTGTGAAATTTGTTTAAAACCTGTTTGACAACCTATAATATATAATATAAAATAAATGGGAAATGCAAACGATATGCAATTAGAGGAGTTGAAATATCATGAGTCATATACACATACCAGATGGAGTTGCCCAAGATATTTGGTGGCTTCTAATAATTGGATATGTCATAACTTTTTTGCTACTCTTCTTTATTTTAAGGAGATTAGATAGGGAGGAGATAGGTAGCAAAGTGCCATTAGTGGGGATAATGTCGGCATTGATGCTTATAACTATGTCGGTTCCCTTGGGATTTATACCATTTCATCTCAATTTAGCTTCTCTATGTGGGATAGTGGTAGGCCCGGGGTTAGGATTTGTGGCAATTTTTGTAGTAAATTTGATATTGGCGTTTATGGGGCATGGTGGCATAACAGTGGTAGGTCTCAATACCTTGATAATAGGAATCGAAGTTTTTGTAGGTAGCAAGCTCTATGGTGTGTTTAAAAGGCGAATCAAAGAAAACTTCTCATCTGCCTTGGCTACTTTTATTGCATTAATTCTCTCTACAGCTATAACTTTCAGCATAATTTTTATCATAACCGGAAGTAGTGATGCAATTCTCCATGGGCATCATGGTGGTGAGACAGTTCGTTTTTTAGGATATAGTGGTTGGATAGCTATTTTCATAATAATGCTCATAGGTATAATATTGGAGAGTATGATAACGTCTTTAATAGTAACTTTTTTATCAAAAGTAAAGCCAGAACTCATAGATAGATCTTAATACAATATAGGGAAGTGGTGATGGAGTTGTACTTAGCCCTTTTAGACAATATATCGAATAATGGGACTAGTCCAGTGCATGATATGAATTCTATAATAAAAATACTAGCAATAGGATTACTTTTTGTATCAGTTATATTGGTTGATACATTGATGGGAGTGATCCTATTATTTGGCATCTTAATAGCATTCTTTGTAATAGGCAAGGTGCCCTTAGATGCTGTAGGACATTTGGCGTTATATCCTGCTTTTTTCAGCCTATTGTTTGCCCTCATCAAGCTATTCAGTTCGTGGCAAGATGGTTTACTCATAGTAGCCCGTTCGGTACTTGCAGCCCTATCTATGCTTTTTTTAATAAGCACTACTCCCTATAACGAGATAATGGCGACTTTCTCAAAATTTATGCCTCCTCTTTTGGTAGATATATTTATATTTACCTATAGAGCATTTTTTATATTGGTAGATCAGATAGGAAATATGCTGAGAAGTGTAAAGTTAAAGGGAGGCTATCATAGGAGAAAGATATCTTTAAACATAAAAAATATGGCATCTACCTTAGGTGTGCTCATAATCCACTCCATAGAGATGAGTGAGCGGATGTATATGATATATACCTTGAGGGGATATGATGGAAAGATCAATATGATGAGAAAAAGGAGTAAAGTTACTATCACCGATATTTTATTCCTTACATTTTGTGCAATGATTTTAGTGGGAGTGATCATTTTATGAAGTCTGTGGTGAGGGTTAGATGTATAAAACATGTATACCCAGATAAGACAGAGGTGAGTATATGTGGCTTAGATTTTTCTGTAGAAGAAGGGGAACGAGTTGTAATACTTGGTCCTAATGGGGCTGGTAAGACAACATTATTATTTCATATATTGGGGCTCTTGTCCCCGGCTGAAGGTGAGATAGAGGTATTGGGTATGAAACCCTATAGAGATTTTAAAAGGCTTCGGCGTCAGATAGGGGTTGTGTTTCAAAATGTAGATGAACAGATAATAGGACCTAGGGTATATGATGATATTGCTTTTACTCCATTAAATGACGGAAAGAGTAGGGAAGAGATTGATAAACTAGTTAGGGATATCTCGGAAGAATTAAGGATAGGAGCTCTACTAGATAAGATACCTCATTATCTCAGTGGAGGACAAAAAAAGAAAGTTGCCCTTGCAGGAGCACTGGTCAATAGGCCGAAAATCCTTATAATGGATGAACCTTTTGATGGTTTAGATCCTAAATCTAAGCAGGAGATAATAGACTATCTAAATCTACTAAATAGGGAGAGGGGTATGACTCTTATAACCACTACCCATGATATAGACTTGGTACCTCAAATAGCCGATACGGTCTATGTGCTGACAGGAGGGAATATAGTCTTGAGAGGCAATCCTATCGAGGTGTTTTCTAATACTGATGTACTTAAGAGGGCTAGTTTGGAGCCCCCTATACTTATGGAGCTCTTTAGACGTCTATCAAAAAGAGGCTATGATATGGGAACCCCGATTGATCTTGATGAGGCAGAGGGAAAACTTGTACAAAAATTTAAGGGTATCTATTGATAATGCTAATAAGCAAATGACTTTAACTGTAGCGTAATTCCTCTGCCAACTGATTAGTATCTATTGATAATGGTAATAAGCAAATCAATTTATCTCCTTGTATTTTAACTGATTATCTAGTAAAATTTGATAGGTAATAGGGAAAAACTGAATTTGAAGGTGCCATATTTAATATTTTCTGATAGAAAGTATTAAATATGGTCAGTATAGAATGATGGATAGAAGCCCAGAACTATCTGTAATATCATAGCTGAAAGCATACTGGCAAATAGTTCAGTAGGACTATCAAATTTAAATTTTTCAAGGAGGACAAGTAATGTACATAGTATTATTGGGTGCCCCTGGCTCAGGTAAGGGGACACAGGCAAAATTATTAGAGAGGGAATTTAATATAGTACATCTCTCGACAGGTGAACTGTTTAGGGCGATACTTGCAGATGAATCCCATCCTCTATATGGAGAGGTTCAAGTGGTTAAGGAGGGTAAATTGGTATCTGATGATGTAGTCAATAAGGTAGTTGAGGATGGTCTCACTAGCGAAAGATTTAAATCTGGCGCCATATTGGATGGTTATCCCCGTACTGTATCACAGGCTGAGGCCCTCGATGGAATATTGGCCAATCTAGACAAGGGTATAGATGTGGTGATAGACTTAGATGTAGAAAAGGGGGTCTTATTTAAAAGGCTTCTTGGAAGACGAGTTTGTCCGAAGTGCAAGCGGATATTTAGCGTAAAAGATGGAATAGACATTTGTCCAGACTGTAATGTGGGATTGATAATTCGAGATGATGACAATGAACAAGTTATAGAGAAACGTTTTAAAGAGTATAAGGAAAAGACGGCTCCTTTGAAAGATTATTACACAGCAAGCGGGGCCCCATATATTAAAGTAGAAATATGTGATGTGGACAAGAGTCCAGAGGAAGTTCAACAGATTATATTGGATCAATTAAAGAAAATAGATATAATATAGATATAGATGGAAAAACCGTGACGCTCAAGTAGCCCACGGTTTTTCATAAGGAGTTTTAACTATGAAGATATTTGCAATAAGTGACTTACACCTATCTGGATATACTCCTAAGCCAATGAGTGTATTTGGGGAACATTGGGAAGGACATTGGGATAAGATAAGAGATAGCTGGCAAGATAAGGTAACGGAAGATGATGTGGTATTAATACCTGGCGATATAAGTTGGGCAATGACTTTAGATGAGGCTCTTATAGATCTCAAAGAGATAGGAGAGCTACCAGGAAAGAAGGTAATGATAAGAGGAAATCATGATTATTGGTGGTCTTCCATATCGAGAGTAAGGGAGGCAGTTGACTCTAGCATATTTCCGATACAGAATGATAGTATAAAATACGGCAGTATATGGTTCTGCGGAACTAGAGGTTGGCCTTCGCCAGGTTCTAGAGAGTACAGCGATCATGATGAGAAGGTATTCAATAGAGAACTTATAAGGTTAGAGCTCTCCTTAGAGTCTGTAGAGGATGATGCCCCTATAGTTGTTTTATTACATTATCCCCCATTTAATGATAGAGGGGAGAATACACAATTTATAGAGATACTAAGAAATTATAGAGTAGAACATGTGGTCTTTGGTCATCTGCATGCAGACAGCCTTAAAAATGTAAAAGAAGGGCATTTAGAGGGGATTGATTATCATCTAGTATCTTGTGACTATCTAGATTTTGAGTTAAAAGAGATATGTGAAGTCTTGTAGATTAGGGGGATTGGCATGGACACTATACCATTGGAGGGAAGGGCACTCATAGTAGGTCCTGTGGGTTCAGGTAAGACTACTTTTTTAAAACAGAGATATTTAGACTATATAAAAGAAGGGTGGGATAGCTCTAATATACTCATACTTGTAATGAACAGGTCCCAGTCATTTATCTGGCGAAGTGAAGTTGATAAAAAGGTGCCAGGAGGGATTGTAAGGACATCATTCTTTGGTTTTGTTCAACAACAACTTAGAAAATATTGGCCTTTAATTTTAGAACTCTATCCTGAGATCGATGAAAAAACTCTAGAGCCTACTTTTCTATCATTTGAGGCCTCCCAATATCTTATGGGAGAGTGTGTTGACAATAGGCGTAGGGAAATGAATTTTTTCATGGATGCATCTATCCCATCTGATCGTATAGCCATTGAGCTTACGGCTACCTTATCTCGGGCAGCCTTGGCAGGCATTCCCTATACCCAGATAGGAAGTAGGCTAAAGCAGGGTAATAGACTAGATAATTTGATTGATAAAGGTATATATGATGAGATGGATATGGTGCTAAGGGAATATGTGTCAATATGCCTTGAAAAAGGCTGTTTAGATTATGGGCTTGCGACAATCTTATACTGTGAGGGACTTCTAAGAGATGACGATTATGTAGAGGCACTTAGAGGTGAATATCCAATACTTCTAGTAGACAACTTAGAAGAGATGGCACCTGTGGCTGTGAATCTTGTGCAGATACTACTTGGAGGAGTAAAGGGTGCTCTCTTGTGTTTTTGCACTGATGGTGGATATAGTAGATTTTATGGAGCCGATCCAGTCTATGCCCTCTCAAAGATAGAACCACACTGTACTAAGATAGAACTTTTCTATAGTTATACATGTAGCAGGGAAATGGCGAAGTTTGCGGATAGATTTGCTACCTCCATAATAAATGCGGGAGATCATGATGATTTGATTCCTCGGGTGCCTGACGGCTTGGATATTGAGTGGGATATAGATGTTCCACTCAGGAGCCAAATGATAGATGAACTAAAGAGGAGGGTGTGGTTCCTCATAGAAAATAAGGGAATATTACCTGAAGATATTGCTATAATCGCTCCCTTTATAGATACGGTATTGGAGGGTAGCCTGATAAGTTTTTTTACTGACAGGGGAATAGAACTAGTAAATACTTCAAGAAAAAGGCGGGCCATGGACAATCCATATACAAATGCCATGATAGTCCTTGCTTGTCTTTCCCATCCTTCATACGGAGTCTTACCAAGTCAAAAGGACATCGCAGATACAATATCTTTAATATTAGATATGGATCCTGTACGCAGTAGTTTGGTTGCAAGGCAGGTAGTTGCAAAAAAACCATATATGTTTCCTGCAATAGATGATGTAGACTGGCGCGAGCGCATAGGTTTTAGTAATTCGGAGAGATATGAATATATAAGGAATTGGTTGCTTGAGTATATAAATAGCCCACCTATGCCAATAGATCATTTCTTCAGGAGGGTGTTTTTGGAGATACTCATAACACTGCCTACAGTTCATGAAAATCTTGTTGCCTGTAATCAGCTCATAGATGTGGCTGAAGCCTTCATAAATAGCCTGACCTCATTTGGTAGTCATATCGATATGGGGAGGGAGTTTGTAATTATGTTCATGGAGGGGGCAAAACAATCTGAGAGTATGATAGATGTAGAAGCTACCCTACATGACAAAGGTATATTACTTACTACACCTATGCAATATCTATCGACATCTAGGCATAAGAAGGTGCAGGTATGGTGTGACATTCGAAGTACTAACTGGACGCCTAGAGATATAAAAGTATTTACAAATCCCTATATCCTCTCTAATCTATGGGACGGAGTCAATCCCATAACGGAAGAGGATGAGGAGAGGTTTATGAGAGATAAATTGGCTACAATAGTGAACTGCTTGTTAAAACGTTGTAGTGAGAAGGTAATACTCACATCTAGCCATTATAGTAGTCAAGGATATGAAGATGAAGGGATATTGGCAAATCTGTGGAGTAGTGCACTAGAGAATAGGTCAGGGGGTGAGGCTGATGGCTGAAATAGTTTTTCGTAAGGGACAAGATAAGGTCATGGAGTACAACGGTGGATATATGGCAGTGCCTAGTGTACCTGGCGCCGGCAAGACATTTGTACTTACCCAATTGGCGGCAAAACTTATAGAAGAAGGTATGCAAAGACCCGGCAAGATACTCATAGTTACATATATGAATAGCGCTGTTGCAAATTTTAAACAGAGACTATACAAACTCTTAAAGGATAGAGATTTGAATCCTATGGAGGGCTATGAGGTCATGACTTTACATACATTAGCTATGAAGATAATAAGAGAAAAGCCGGATAAGCTCTTAGTCAGCGATGAATTTGTAATACTCGACGATACGAAACGGACAGAATTATTTAGGGAGATATTTTCAAAATGGATATCTAGAAATAGAAAGCAGCTTCATGATCTCATAGACACAAAGAGATACTATCATCAGCAACTGGTTAGGATGGGCGACAAGTGGGAGAAGGACTTTTATCGTATTGCATTGGGGAGCTTTTCCTATTTTAAAGTTCAGGGGTATGACTGCGAGATGTTGACAGATAAAATAGGGTCAAGGCCTGGGATGATACCACTAAAGTGGCTCATAGAACTATATAGGGAATATGAGTCAGCTCTTAGGATACGAGGTCTTATAGATTTTGATGATATATTGGTAGGGGCTCTAGAACTTCTCAGAGAGGATGGGGAACTACTGGAGAGATATCAAGATAGATACACTTTTATATTTGAAGATGAAGCCCAAGACAGTAATATTATCCAGCAGGAGATACTTACAATGTTATCAGAGAAGTCTGGTAATCTCCTTAGAGTAGGGGACAGCAACCAGGCGATCATGTCTACTTTTACAGTTTCGGATCCAAAATTATTTAGAGAATTTTGCAGAAATCCTTTTACAGATGTCCAATCCATAAATGTAGCCAGTAGGAGCTGTAACCATATAATAGATATATCTAACTTTTTTGTAGACTGGGTAAGAAGCTTTCATCCTTGCATAGACTGTAGAGAGAGTTTAGAGCCTCAGTATATAGAGGAAGTTGATGGAGATGACCCACATCCCAATCCTGTCATAGATGAATGTTCGGTGTATTTTAAGGAATTTAAGACCAAGCATGAAGAGCTTCAATTCATAGCCGATAGGTGTAAGGGACATATGGAGAGTCAACCAGATAAGACAATTGCCGTACTTGTGCCTACTAACTGGGTAGCAAATGAACTCATAGATGAACTAGAAAAGAGACATGTACCATTTAAGGAGATAACAAGATTCCCAAGGGAGAGGGCATATGCTGCAAATGTGATAGGTGCGGTTCTAGATTTTATTGTATTTCCCTATAAGAACAGGTGCCTTATAGAAGTTGTAGAGTATATGCTACAAGATGAAGAAAAAGAGAATTTGGAAAAGTTATGTGACTATCTAGCAAAGGTGCCTGTCGAAGAACTATTATATCCCCTATATGGGCGAATTGATAGAGATGATATACCAGATGAACTCATAGAGACAGGTATCTGGGATAGGTTTGAGGGTATAATTCCCCTATTGAAGGAGTTTTTAGAGATGTCAAGTGAGATGCCAGAATATTTGGTATTACACATAGCCGAGAGGTTAAACTTCGATTGGGATAAGATGGCTATTGCTCAGAAGATAGCTAGCGATATTAGATATCTAGTTTCTTTAAATCCGAGTTGGTCTCTCATGGATCTCGCGCAAGAACTCAAAAATATTGAAAACTCCTACAACTATTTTGCTAATATAGTGTATGATATGCGGGGTTTTGAACCTGAACCAGGTGAAGTGACAGTGTCTACCTACCACAAGGCTAAAGGTCTTGAGTGGGACACAGTCTTTCTCATGGCCATGACTTCATATAATTTTCCTGCCACATTGGATGATAAATTTAGGGGAGATTGTTACTATCTGAGGGAGGAGTATCAAAATCCAGATGCCCTTGCAAAGGCCCAATTTGATGAATTTGTGGGTATTAGAGAAGGTGGCGACTATATAGAGCAGTCGAAGAAGGGCATTATAAGTGAGAGGGTTAGATTATTGTATGTGGGTATGACAAGGGCCAAGGAATATTTAATATTGTCAACTCATAATACTCCTTCTATCTATTTTAATGTATGCAAACAATATCTATTGCGTGCTAAAAGAGGAGTAGAGGTGGGGTGGTAATATGTATTTAGATGATAATTTCTTTTTTAGTCAATATTCTCTCAATATATTTAGAAGATGTCCAGTGAGATTTAAAAAGCGTTATATAGAAGGGCTTTATTGGCGTGGTATTGAGCCTAATGGTTATGAATTAGAACGAGGAAAGAACTTCCATGTATTGGCAGATAGATATTTTTCCAATATCCCACTTAAAATGGAGTTTTTTGAGGAATATGGTGAACTCAACGATTGGATGGATGCCTTACGGGAATATGTACCCCAGGCTGAAAAGGGAGCATGCTATTCAGAGTATAGTATGCGAATAGTCAGTGAAGAGATGAAACTCCAGGCCAAATATGATCTTGTATATGTGGATGATAGTATAACCATATATGATTGGAAGACTGAGGAGCGTCCCTTAGACGATAAAAAGCTTGCTACATCTATGCAAACTAGGGTATATAGATATGTGATGGCAGTAGGGGGAAGTAGATTTAAAGGTTCTAAAATAGAGCCAGAGGACATTACCATGATATATTGGCAACCAGAATTTCCAGAGCGCTCTATAGAGCTTCCCTATGATAGAAGGCAATTTGAGGAAGATGAGGAGTTTCTAAAGGGGCTTGTAGCTACAATTCGAGATTTTGATTACGATAGTTATGATAAGTCAAAAAGTGCAAGGTACTGTCAGACATGTGAATTTAATTATTTTTGTAACACTGATAAGGTAGAGTATCATTCTATATTTTCAGAGGAAGAGATTGAATTAGATGATTGGGATGATATAGAGGACATACACTTTTAAGTGGAGGTTTTATGAGTGGACATTAGAGTATTGCTTCCAGACGAAGTTGTGGTATCTAAAAAATGCATAGAGGCAGCAGATGGAGATGAGCTCATTGCTGGGATATTATATAGACGGGGTATTAACACGCCGGAGGAGATAAAGGGTTTTTTGAGTGAAGATGAGTATGAGCCTTTCAATCCATCTTCATTTGAAGGAATGCAAGAGGCGCTTAAAATAATCCTCAAAAAGGCGGAGGAAAACGTAAAGGTATGTATATACGGAGATTACGATGTGGATGGTATCACATCTACAGTCCTTCTCAAAGAGGCCCTTGAACCTTTTTTTGATCACATGGTCTATCACATACCCCATAGATTTACTGAGGGATATGGAATGAATAGCAAAGTCATAGAGGCTCTCAAAGCTAGAGGGGTAGACCTTATAATAACCTGTGATTGCGGGATTTCAAATGTTCAAGAGATAGATTTGGCGAGACGTCTGGGTATGGACGTAGTAATAACAGATCACCACACACCACCTGATATTCTCCCACCTGCAAATGCCATACTAAATCCGAAGCTCTATGGAGAAAAAAGCCCCATATATCCCCTTCCAGGTGTTGGGGTTGCCTATATGTTAGTGAAGGCGCTATACGAGAAAGTTGGATATGATATGCCAAGAGGGCAGTGGCTAGATCTTGTTGGCCTCGGGATTATTGCAGACGTAGTGCCTGTATTAGATGAATGTAGATATTTACTTAAAAAAGGCCTTCCTTATCTCATATCTCCAGAGAGGATAGGGCTTGAAGCCCTCTATAGTGTACTTAAAAATAATAATTGTATAATAGAAGACGAAGAGGACATTGCCTTCCAAATAGCACCTCGCATAAACGCAGCAGGTAGAATGGACAGTCCATATCTTCCAGTAGAGCTCCTGCTTGAGTCGAACTGGGATAGGGCGCTTGAAAAGGCCATACAGTTAGACGGTCTAAATAGTAGGCGTAAGGCACTACAAAACGAGATATTTGAGCAGGCGGCTCTTATGGTAGAGGAAGAGCAAAAGGAAAAAGGAATACTAGTGCTCTATCATCCAGATTGGCATGAAGGAGTACTGGGCATAGTTGCTGGCAAGATAGCAGAACAGTATAAGAGGCCTTGTATTTGTCTTACACTAAAGGATGATGGAGTCACTGCAACTGGTTCTGCTAGATCTGTAGGAGATGTGTCCATATACGAGCTATTAGTAGATAGTAAGGATTATCTCAAAAAATTTGGTGGACATAAGCAGGCAGCAGGTATGTCATTGAATGTGGAGAATATAGAATCTTTTACTCATCATATTCAAGGGTTGCTTCCAATAGAGAAGGGAATGCAAGATAGTATTGTAGATATTGACGTTGAAGCCCATATATCAAAGATAGATGATGTTATGCTCCGACGAATAGAGATCCTTGCCCCCTTTGGACATGAGTTTGAAAAGCCAATATTCTTTTCAAGAAGTGTGGAGATAGTCTCTCAAAGGAATATAGGAAAGAATCATAAAAGGTTTATATTTTCAAATGGCGACGAACGACTAGATGGGATATGGTGGTGGGCTTCCCCCATATTTGATAATGGTGAACTAGATAAGGTGGATATTGTCTATACACTGGGGAGAAATAGGGGAAGATTGTCACTTACAATACTCAATATGGAAAAGAGTAGAGATGCAAAGAAAGCTGCATCTAATTTCTTGCACGATGTGGTTTGGCATGATCTTAGGGGTATGCCAATAGATAAAATATTGGCCCAATATGATGGGGCATTGGTATATTATGAAGGGATAGGAAAGGACTTCAAACACGGAGTAGATCGCTATGGTATAGAAAAGTGTGAGACATTGGTATTTTTGTCAATACCGCCGGCGCCGGCAATATTCAGAGAGATAGTTGTATCCAGCCGAGCAAAGGATATAGTACTCGGTTTTACGGATAGGGATATAGTAAGCATAAATCAATTTATGAGGCAGTTACAAGGAATATTAAAATACATAGTAAGGGGCAAAAATGGTGTTAGTACCATACAGGATTTGTCAATTCTCATGTGTGTACCAGAAGAGCTGATAGAGATAGCCCTTGAATATCTAAGAGAAGCAGGTTTTATTGATTACATATTAGAGGATATGGGTGAGGTTACAATATATAAAGGCAAGAAAAGAGTAAAAACGAATAAAAACAGGCGTTTAAGGCAATTTCTCCATGATGGTTTTCATGAGATGATAGCTTTTAAGAGATATATGCTCTCTCAGGATGCTACAAATATCGAAAATATATGACTGAAATGTAACAATATTGTAACAGATGGCAAAAATATGAGTATATCAGAAAATGTGACTTATTATGAGGTTTGACCATTGGGTGGACAAGGGGTATACTTTTATACAAAGGTATATTATGAAGGAGGGGACTGTTTTGGGTAATTTAAAGAAGGTCATTATATGGGGTCTAATTATAGCTCTTGGCGTGATAGTTTTTCCACTTAATTCTATTGTCTATGCCAGTTCAATATTAAAAATAGGTAGTACAGGTGAGGAGGTCAAACAATTGCAATCGCTCTTATCAGATCGGGACCTTGTGAAGAGTTCTCATATCACAGGATACTATGGACCAATCACCTATAATGCAGTGAAAAGATTTCAAGTTCAAAATGGCCTTCAAGTAGATGGCATAGTAGGTCCAGCTACCATGGGCAAACTCAAGCAGTCAAGTAGTAAATCTGAGACATCAAGTGGTGTAATTAAGCTATCTAGAAATATATATAGGTTAGAGGATAGAGGGCCAGATATTTCAGCCATTCAAAGTAGATTAAAAGAATTAGGGTTTTATAATCACTATCGTATAACCCAATACTACGGTCCTATTACAGAAGAAGCAGTTAAGGACTTTCAAAGGGCTAATGCTCTTAAAGTAGATGGGATTGTAGGTCCAGCTACGATGCGCAAGCTAGGAAAGTCCAATGTATCGAGCACTGCCTCTGCATCTTCAAATAATACTTCTAGTTTATCAAATAAAATGTTTAAAATAGGAGATAGAGGCTCAGAGGTATCTATTATCCAAAGGCGTTTAAAGGAATTAGGATTCTATACATACCACAGTATAACTCAGTATTATGGACCTATTACAGGAGAAGCAGTTCGAGATTTCCAGAGATCAAATGGACTTAGGGTGGATGGAATAACGGGAAGTGCGACAAAGGGCAAGCTATTTAGCGACGATGCCATAAGAAAAAATGCTAAGACTACTGAACAAAATAGCAGTGGAAAGACAAGCAGAGGTGGTGTGGCATCTCAAACGGCAAATGCCAACGATCTAATAAATTTTGCAAGGCGATACCTAGGAGTACCGTATGTATATGGAGGAAATGGTCCGTCAGCATTTGACTGTTCTGGTCTTACGACTTTTGTGTTTAGAAACTTCGGGATATTCTTACCACGTAGGGCCATTGAACAAGCAAATGCCCCAATGGGGACTAAAATTTCAGATATAGACAGTTTAAAACCTGGAGACCTAGTATTTTTTAGTAATTCTAGGGGAACTGAGAGGCCAGTACATCACGTAGGTATATACATAGGTGGAGGGAATTTTATACATGCCACTTCAGCTAAGAGGAGTAGAAAAGTGGTAATAAGTACTTTAAATTCAGGATATTATAGAGAGGGATTTTGTTGGGGACGTAGAGTTTTAAGATAGAAAACTTCTTAAATAGGGAAAATACACGATGTTTTATAAAACATCGTGTATTTTTTTATGTAGGACTTATGAATCATTTTTTTTAAAAATAAAAATTTCCCAATGGAAATATGCAGGAAATAAAAAAGATTTGTAGAATTTATACTATAAAGTGGTTGAAAGTGGAGCGAAGTGGTGTAATAATATATATAGGGGTGGGATATATGTTCATTGGCGAGCACCAACATACTATAGATTCAAAAGGACGTATAATAATGCCTTCTAAATTTAGAGAAGGGTTGGGCGAGATCTTTGTAATCACAAAAGGTCTTGATAATTGTCTGTTCGTATATCCTAGCTCTGAATGGAAAGAACTTGAGGACAAGCTCCGTACCTTGCCACTTACTAGCAGAGATGCCCGAGCATTTACTAGGTTCTTCTTTGCTGGGGCTTCTGAATGTCAATTGGACAAACAAGGGAGAACACTCATCCCCTCTAATCTTCGCGAATATGCAAAGTTGGAGAAGGATATTGTAATTATAGGAGTATTGTCTAGGGTGGAGATATGGAGTAGGGAAGTTTGGGAGGAATATAACGATTTAGCTGACATGGATCATGAGGCCATATTTGAAAGGATGGCTGAGTTGGGAATATAAAGATAATGGAGAGATATGAGATATATGAATTTTACGCATAGATCAGTATTGTATGAAGAAGTTTTAAAATTTTTAGACTGTAAGCCAGGAGATGTGGTTGTGGATGGAACGTTAGGTGGTGCAGGGCATGCATCTGGCATACTTGAGAAGATAGCTCCTGGTGGGATTTTGATAGGAATAGATAGGGATCCCAAGGCATTGGAACATGCCACTGAGTGTTTATCTGAATTTGGTGATTCATTTATTCCTGTACATGGGGATTTTGCCAATATAGATATCATACTAGATGAGTTGGATATACCCTCTATAGACGGTATGGTATTGGATATAGGGGTGTCTTCGCCTCAGATTGATAATCCGGGTAGAGGTTTTTCGTATATGCAAGATGGTCCCCTTGATATGCGTATGAATCCGGAACAGGAATTTTCTGCATATGATGTAGTAAATACTTATTCGGTCAGTGAACTTACTCAAGTATTATGGGAATATGGTGAAGAGAGATGGTCGAGTCGAATAGCAAAGTTTATAGTTGATAATAGGCCTATATCCACTACAGATGGGCTTGTGAAGGTAATAAAGGCGGCAATACCTGCTGGGGCAAGACGAAGAGGTCCGCACCCTGCTAAGAGGACATTTCAGGCTATACGGATCGAAGTAAATAGGGAATTAGATGCATTAAAGCTAGGGCTAGAGAAGGGAATAGAACTCTTAAATCCTGGAGGGAGACTATGTGCAATAAGTTTTCATTCACTGGAAGATGGTATTGTGAAGAAGACATTCAAAAAGCATGAAGATCCATGCATTTGCCCCAGTGATGCTCCCATATGTATATGTGGTCTTAAGCCCGATATCAAAATAGTTACTCGTAAACCATTGACAGCAAGTGAAGAGGAACTAGAACATAACCCCCGAGCTAGAAGTGCAAAACTTAGAGTTTGTCAAAAATTATAATAGTGTTATTAGTGATGTATATTAAGATAGGAGGCTGAATAAATTGTTAGTAGCGGAAAAACAACAATATAGTTATTATCCACAATATGAAAGTGATGGGCAAGAACCTAAATCCCGGTCTCACCTACCTAAGAGACAGCAAAAGACACAGATTCAGACGAAACCAAAGGCTAAAAATAAAGTTAAGCCCATAGTCATGCTCATAGTGATATTTGTATTTTCATGTATAACTGTGGGTAGATATGCTCTCATAAACCAGAATCACCAGAATATGCTGGACTTGGAGAAGACCTTAAACCATGAGAAGAATAGACAGCAAAATTTACGTGTAGAATTAGCTACATGTGGCGATTTGAAGCGTATAGAGGAGGTAGCGAGAGAAGATTTAGGTATGGATTATCCTACAAAGGATCAAGTTCAAGTAGTCAGTTTGCCCAGTGATATTTCCGATGAAGCAAATAATAAAGGAGATATTCAGCTCGCTAAAAAGACAGTGATTGAAAAGATAAAAGAGTTTATAGATTGATTCTTAGTATAGGTGTTTTTCTTAGCTACTTTTAGTTCTATAATGCGTGGAACGGTAAGGTTTTCCTGTTTTTTTGTATTTAGAACTGGTTATAGATCTATATTTTTATAAAAGGGGGAGTATGGGGTGACAGCACCGGGGGTTACCAATCGCAAAAGGTTACTGACGACGCTTATAGTGGTAACCTTAATTTTTTTTATATTGATTGGGCGTTTAGCCTATGTACAACTTATAAAGGGCGAAGAACTTCAAAATAGGGCGTTAGACCAATGGACACGAAAATTACCTGTTGCACCTAAACGTGGTGTAATATATGATAGAAACGGTAATATACTTGCACAGAGTGCAAGCGCTGAGACTATAGTTGCCCGACCCACTGAGATAGAGAATCCTAAAGAGGTAGCTCAACTCTTGGCGCCTATAATAGGTACGTCTGAAGAAGATATATATAATAAGATATCTGATAAAAGTAAGTCTGAGGTTTGGCTAAAGAGGAAGGTACCCAAAGAAATGGCAAATGAGGTAAGAAATTTTGAGATAAAGGGTATAGTATTTACGGAAGAAAGTAAACGTTATTATCCAAATAAAAATTTAGCCTCTCATATATTAGGTTTTACTGGAGTAGATGGTGAAGGGCAGGAGGGTATAGAATTATACTATGATAAGCAACTCAAGGGTACTCCTGGAAAAATAATAACTGAGACAGATGTACATGGCCGGGAACTACCTTATAATGTGGATCAATATATCTCTCCTGACCATGGATGGAATTTAGTACTTACCGTAGATCAGACTATACAGTATTTTACTGAGAAAGCTGTATCAGACGCCATGGCAAAATATAATGCTAAAAAAGTATATGCTATTGTAATGGAACCAAAGACAGGCGAAATATTAGCTATGGCCAGTAGACCAGATTTTGATCCCAATAATCCACCTAGAGACTTGGGTTTTGAAGGTATGCAAGAATACATAAAAAATATAAACTGTAAGGATAATCTAGACCCAGGTTCTACTTTTAAAATAATAACTTCGGCGGCTGGTCTAGAAGAGGGGGTAATTACCCCTGATAGTACATTCGATTGTCCTGGTTTTAAGATGGTGGATGGAGTCAAAATAAAATGTTGGAGGAGTTGGGGGCATGGACATCAGACATTTGTGGAAGGTGTGAAAAACTCCTGTAATCCAATATTTATGGAAACAGCTTTGAGATTGGGAAGGGATAGATTTTATCAATATCTCGATGCATTTGGCTTTGGCCACAATACGGGAATAGATGTGTCAGGTGAGGAGAAAGGCGTTATAATGGGTAAGGAAGCAGTTAAGAATGTGGATCTTGCTCGAATGGGATTTGGTCAGGCCATATCGGTGACGCCTATACAGCTTATAACGGCTGTGTCGGCAGTAGTAAATGGGGGCGATCTTATGGAACCCCATATAGCTAAAGAATTCCGAGATATCGAAGGAAATGTCATAGAGGAGATTGAATCGAAGAAGATAAGGCAAGCAATATCGCCTCAGACTTCTGAGACGATGTGTTCTATATTAGAACAAGTGGTCATGGAAGGAAGCGGGAAAAATGCATATATACCAGGTTATCGGGTAGGAGGTAAGACAGGTACGGCTCAGAAATATGGTTCTGATGGCCGAATTGTGCAAGGAAAACATATTGCATCATTTATAGGTTTTGCACCAGCCGACGATCCTCAGGTTATTGTTCTATTTATGGTAGATGAACCAGAGGCGGCTGTAGATTTTGGCAGTCAAGTGGCTGCCCCCTATGTAAAGATGATATTAGAGGATACTCTAAAATATTTAGATATAGAGCCTAGATATGCTGACGATCCAAATCTCAGTGATATACCAGATGTGAGCGTTCCTGATCTTATAGGCAAGCCATTAGATGAAGCTACCAGGGAACTGAAGAATTTAGGACTTACGTATTCCACTCAACTGTCAGGTACTGTCGTAAAAGAACAGATGCCAAAACCTGGGGCAACAGTCAAGGAAGGTACAAAGGTGTTATTATATTTGGAACCAGGTGAGGAGGAAAATGATTCACAGACGCAAGAACAAGATAATGGAGATATGGACGATACGGTTATTGTACCTGATGTATTGGGAAAATCTCTTATTGAGACTAATAAAATTTTGACATCCATGGGACTCAAACTTAAGGTGGAAGGTAGTGGGATTGCCACAAGCCAAAGTCCTGAGGCAGGGGCTGAGATTTCCCACGGTAGTGAGGTACTTGTGATATTCGAAACTGAATAGAAGAGTTGTATCTAGTTTTTAACAAAAAAAGATGTATCAACCTTTATATCGCTTATATATTATAAAATATGAAATATAGTGATATATAATTATTACAAAAGATGTTATGAACTTAAGGAGGACAAAATGCTATTATGTGAAATTTTGGAAGATATCCCCTACATTGATGTAGAGGGGGATCTAGACGTTGATATAGATGAGATATATTATGATTCGAGACAGGTTACTCCCAATTCCCTATTTTTTTGTATTGAGGGTTTTAAATTTGATGGTCATAACTTTGCTGTAGACGCAGTGAATAGAGGAGCGAGAGTATTAGTAGTGGAGAAGGATGTTCCGGTGGTGGGGAATGTTACAAAGATATTCGTAGAAGATTCTAGACTCGCTATGGCTCTCATGTCTGCTAACTTTTTTGGGAAACCTGCCAATGAAATGCATATGATTGGAGTTACAGGCACCAATGGTAAGACAACTATAACCTATCTTATGAAATCTATATTAGAGAAGGCAGGACTAAAGGTAGGTCTCATAGGTACTATAACAAATATGATAGGCAATAGAATAATAAGTAGTGAGCGAACCACTCCTGAATCTTTAGATCTTCAACAATTACTTGCTCATATGAGAACTGAGGGAGTAGATGTGGTTGTAATGGAGGTGTCTTCTCACTCTTTGAGCTTAAAGCGAGTAGCGGGTTGTAATTTTGACATAGGAATATTCACCAATCTTTCCCAGGAACATTTAGATTTCCATGGAACAATGGAAAATTATCGAACAGCTAAAGCTGAATTATTTAGGTATAGTCGAGTTTCTATAATAAATGTGGATGATGAGCATGGTAAAATAATAGCCCAAAATATAGATGGAAATGTTATATCTTACGGAATAAGCAATGGGGATTGCCGAGTATATGCTAGGGATATAGATATAACACATAGGGGTGTATCGTTTAGTATGCATCTGCCAAGTGATAAGCTGAGGATAGATCTAAATATTCCTGGAATATTCAGTGTATATAATGCCTTAGCTGCAGGAGCGGCTGCATATGTTTTGGATATCGATGTTGAGCCAATTAAGGCAGGCTTGGAGGGAATATATGGTGTACCTGGACGATTTGAACTTTTAGACACAGATACAGATTATTCCGTTATAATAGATTATGCTCATACGCCCGATGGGCTCGAAAATATATTGGAGACGGCCAAGAGTATCACGGAAAATAGGCTTATTACTCTATTTGGATGTGGAGGAGATAGGGATAAGGACAAGCGGTCTATTATGGGAGAAGTGGCAGGCAAATATTCAGATATCTGTATTATAACCTCAGATAATCCCCGCACCGAGAGCCCCATGTCAATCATTGACGATATTATACCAGGAGTAAAAAAGACCGAATGTCCGTATGTGATAATTGAAGATAGGCGTAAAGCAATAGGATTTGCACTTAATGAAGCTAAAAAAGGTGATGTGATAATATTAGCAGGTAAAGGGCATGAAAACTATCAGATCTTGAAAGATAGGACCATCCATTTTGACGAGCGAGAAGTGGTAGCTGAGCTACTTCGGAAGGAGAAGATGTGATATGGAGCCCATAACTATAGGCCAAGTTGCCTATATTACAGGGGGTACTTTGATGTCGGGAAATGCCAATTTTGAAATAGATTCTATTAGTACCGACAGTAGGACTGCAAGTGTAGGTAGCCTTTTTATTCCACTAAGAGGTGAGAGATTTGATGGACATGAGTTTATACATGATGCGGTGAGAAAAAGAAGGATAGGGGCATTTTTGACTGAGAAATCAATTGGATATGTGGACGAATCGGAAGTAGCTGTGATTAAGGTTCCCGATACATTGAAGGCATTGCACAAACTTGCAACCTACAATAGAAAGAGACTAGATATTCCTGTTATTGCGATTACAGGCAGTACAGGTAAGACTACTACTAAAGATATGGTATATAGTGTGCTCTGTACTAAATACAATACGCTTGCAACAGAAGGTAATCTAAATAATGAAATAGGTCTTCCTCTCACATTATTACGGCTCAATAATAGCCATGAGATAGCTGTGGTGGAGCTTGGTATGAATGCTCTGGGAGAGATACATGCATTAGCCAATATATCACTTCCCGATGTAGCAATTATAACAAACATTGGAGTGTCTCATATAGGAAAGTTAAAAAGTCGTGATAATATATTTAAAGCAAAGATGGAGATTTTCGACTACTTTCATGATAATTGCATTGCAATACTCAATGGAGACGATCCATATTTGAGGAAAGTAGAAGATGATTTCAGATTTCCTATATTATATATTGGTACAGAAAATTCATACTTAAGAGCATATGATATAGAAGAGAATCACAATGATGGTATATCCTATTATGTAGATACGGGGGGTACAAGTCACAGAATAGAACTTTCCATACCTGGAGTTCATAACGTATATAATAGTATGTTCGCCATTGCTGTTGGGCTCTTATACGAGGTAGATATGGAAGATATAAAACAGGCCCTCCATAGTTTTAAACCAGGGGGAGCACGACTTAATATATTTAATACCGATGAAGGAATAAAGGTGATAGATGATGTGTACAATGCCAATCCTGCATCGGTGGAGGCTAGTCTTTCAGTGTTGGGAGCCATGGAAAGTAGAAGAAAAGTTGCAGTTTTAGGAGAGATGTTAGAACTTGGTTCGTATTCTAAAAATGCTCACACAGAGATAGGGCGGTTAGCAGTTCAAGAAGGAGTGGAGATACTAGTTACTTTGGGTGATGATGCCAGATATATGGCTGTTGGGGCCTATGAGGCAGGATTGGATAATAGTAACATAAAAAGCTTTAGCTGTAACAAAGATGTAATACAATATTTAGACACTATAGTATCTGCTGGTGATACAATATTAGTGAAAGGTTCCCGTGGTATGCAGATGGAAGATATTGTGGACTATCTGCGGGAGAGGAGATGAATACAATGGAATCTGTAATATTTTCAGTGATATTATCCCTTATACTGACTCTTATTTCAGGAAGGATATTTATACCTATGCTTCGTAGGTTTAAATTTGGCCAATATGTAAGAGATGATGGACCTAGTTCCCATCTAAAAAAGGAGGGAACCCCTACAATGGGTGGAATAATTTTTTTAGTTCCACTATGCATTACTACCCTTCTATTGGCCCAAAATAGTCTAGACTTTATATTAGTAGCTGTATTGGTGACGATAGGATTTGGTCTTATAGGTTTTTTGGATGACTATATAAAGGTCGCTATGAAACGTTCTCTAGGCTTAAGTGCATATCAAAAGATAATAGGTCAAATTATAATTGCCGTAGTATTTGCCATATTTGCCTATAGAAATGTATATATAGGTAGTAGTATATATATTCCATTTACTGACAGAGAATGGGACTTAGGAATATGGTATATACCATTTATAGTATTTGTAATCATAGGAACAGTAAATAGTACAAATCTAACTGATGGCTTGGATGGCTTGGCATCAGGAGTAACTGTGATAGTGGCGATTACTTTTTGTATTATATCCCTCTTTGCCTCGTATAAGTTTTCTAAGGAAGGGTTTGCGTATATAGCGGCAAATTATCATAACTTAGGTATATTTGCAGGAGCGTTGGTAGGTTCTTGTCTTGGTTTTTTGCGATACAATGCATATCCGGCCCAGGTATTTATGGGCGATACAGGCTCACTTGGTATAGGTGGAGCCGTAGTTGCATTGGCTGTACTTCTTAAAATGCCATTGTTCTTGCCTATAATAGGTGGTATATATATGATTGAATCTATTTCTGTTATATTACAAGTGACATCTTTTAAGCTGACGGGGAAACGTATATTTAGGATGAGCCCCCTTCATCATCACTTTGAACTTAAAGGAATGGAAGAGACGAGGATTGTCACAATGTTTATGATAATTACTGTGATTCTCTGTCTCATAGGATTATTAGGAGTGTAGGAGGATTACTGTTGGAAGAATATAGAGATAAGAATATTTTAATAGTCGGCATGGCTAGAAGTGGCATGGCTAGTGCTAAAACTATGAGAAAACTCGGAGCCCATGTATATATGAATGATTCAAAGTCAGCAAATGAGTTAAACAAAGAGATAAAAGAGCTTGAATCAGACGGGGTGAATTTCTATCTAGGCGAATCGCCAGACGCCTTGCTGCCTCAGATGGATATGATAGTTGTCAGTCCTGGAGTACCCCTAGATGCCCCTTTTGTATCAAAGGCAAAAAAATTAGGTTTAGATGTTGTAGGGGAGATGGAACTGGCATATAGATTATGTAGTGCTCCAATAATAGCTATAACGGGTACAAATGGAAAGACTACTACAACTACTTTAGTAGGTAGAATTATAGAGGCTGGAGGATACACTACTCATGTAGTAGGCAATATTGGGATCCCCTTTATTGACAAGGTATTAGATATAGACAAGAATGATGTGGTGGTGGTAGAGGCAAGTAGTTTTCAGTTAGAGAGCGTAGATAGGTTTAAACCACATATTGGGGCAATACTAAATATAACTGAGGATCACCTTGATAGACACAAGACTATGGAAAAATATATGCATATAAAGGGAAGGATATTTGAGAATCAAGATACGACAGATTATATGGTCATAAACGCTGATGATTATAAACTCAAAGGTTTTATTCCACTGATACAGGGAGAGGTTGTGATGTTTGGGAGGAATACCCAGCAGACCCCAGGGGTATGGATAGAAGAAGGTCATATAGTGATGGATATGGGAAGGGGCAAGGAGAAGATCTGTCTTGTTGAGGACGTGTTTATTCCGGGTGCTCACAATCTTGAAAATGCATTGGCAGCTACGGCTATATCTGGAATTATGGATATAGCTCCAGAAATAATAGGGGAAATTTTAAAGACATTTAAAGGCGTATCCCATCGAATTGAATTTGTAGACAATATAGAGGGTGTAAACTTTTATAATGACTCAAAGGGGACAAATCCCGATGCTGCTATAAAAGCCATACAGGCAATGAGGGGTCATACTATTGTGATAGCAGGTGGTATGGATAAGGGTACCTCATTTGATTCATTTATAGAGGCCTTTGATGATAAGGTAATTCACATGGTTGTATTGGGGGAAACTGCAGATAAACTGATACTCACTGCCCGAAGGAGAGGATTTTCAAATATCCATAGGGTGAATAGCATAGAAGAGGCCGTATTAAAGGCTTTTTCCCTTGCCACACAGGGAGAAAACATATTATTATCTCCTGCATGTGCTAGTTGGGATATGTTTGCTAGCTATGAGGAGAGGGGAGAGGTTTTCAAAGAAGCGGTGAGAGCACTTAGGAGGTAATTATATGAATAAAAAGGGCATAGATTATCCAATAATGTTTATCACCCTACTCTTAGTATGTATAGGAGTTGTAATGGTGTTTAGTGCTAGTTTTTATTACGCCCAGCAGAAGTTTGATGATAGCTACTATTTTTTTAAGAGGCAGAGTCTATGGGCAATTATAGGGCTATTTGGAATGATTTTTATGTCGAATTTTGACTATAGAAAGCTAAAGAAATTTTCCAAGCTCTTTTTATTTATAAGTTTTTTGTTATTGGTAGCAGTACTACTTTTTGGAACAGAAATAAATCATGCTAAGAGATGGCTGTACATAGGTCCATTTAGTTTTCAACCGTCAGAGTTGGCAAAGCTTGCTTTAATAGTATATCTGTCAGAGAGCTTATCTAGAAATAGGAAGAAGGCAAGGTCATTTTGGAGGGGAGTAATACCTTCTCTTCTAGTCACAGGAGTGCTTTTTTTTCTCATAATAAAGCAACCCAATATGAGCACAGCTGGGATATTAGTTATGATTACATTTGTTATGTTGTTCTTAGCAGGTGCTAAGATATGGCATCTAATGAGTTTTGTAGGTATAGGCTGTGTGGGTGTAGTAGCTTTGGTTAAGAAAGCAAAATACAGGATGGACAGAATTTTGGCATATAAAGATCCCTGGTCTGATCCTACAAAGACGGGATATCAGACAATACAATCGCTTTATTCACTGGGCTCTGGAGGTTGGTTTGGAATGGGATTGGGTGCGAGTAGACAGAAGTTTCTATATCTACCATATAGCGAGACAGATTTTATATTTGCAATAATAGGTGAAGAGTTAGGTTTTATAGGTGCCACTTTGATAATGATATTATTTCTTGGACTCATATGGCGAGGTGTGAGGATAGCTATAACAGCTCCGGATTTATTTGGTACTTTACTTGCATCGGGCATAATTGCCATGATTGGAATACAGGTTATATTAAATATAGCTGTAGTCACCAATACCATACCTCCGACTGGAGTGCCACTGCCATTTATAAGTTATGGAGGTTCGTCATTGTTTCTATTTATGTCAAGTGTAGGAGTACTTTTAAATATATCCAAATATTCTAAGGCGACTTGAGTTTTACCCCTTATATTTCCATAGGATGGGTATGTCACAATTAAAAAGGTAAATGCATACTATATTAGTGCATTACGTAATAGGTCCTAAGGAAAGGGGTGTTGCTATTGGGCAAATTTGTTGTAAATGGTGACAAAGGACTTGAAGGTAGAATAAGGAATAATGGTGCGAAAAATGCAGCACTTCCCATACTTGCCGCAGCAGTATTGTCTGATGGTGAAGTTATACTTCATGACTGTCCCCAGATTGTAGATGTTCAAAATATGCTACTCATATTGGAGTCCATAGGTTGTGGTGTAAAGAGGGAAGAAAAACACATAATTTTGGAACCAAGGGACATAGATATGTGGAGGATACCTGATAAATATGTGAGGAAGATTCGTTCATCTATCGTATTTCTAGGTGCTTTAATTGGTAGAATGGGAAGGGCAGAAGCAGCATATCCAGGTGGCTGTGAAATAGGGCAAAGACCTATAGATCTCCACTTAGATGCATTTAAAAAGCTAGGTATATCTGTAGATGATAGTCATGGCTATATAAACTGCACTGCTCCCCATATAAAGGGGGCGGAGATACATCTTGAATATCCCAGCGTAGGAGCTACAGAGAATATAATGTTGGCAGCTTCTAAAGGCAAGGGGCATACAGTTATATATAATGCAGCTAAAGAACCAGAAGTTGTGGACTTGCAAAATTTTATAAATGCTATGGGTGGCAAGATCTGGGGTGCTGGAGGTAATACTATATACATTGAGGGGGTTGATAGGCTTCAAAGCGTTGAATATACCATCATACCCGATAGAATAGTTGCGGGTACATATCTAATGGCATGTGCAGCATCAGGGGGAGACGTATTCGTTGACAATGTAAATATTGAGCATATATTTCCCATATTGTCTAAATTGCAAGAGGCGGGATGCGTTGTAAGCTTGGAGAAGGATGGTGTAAGGATTCTAGTAGAAAATAGATTAAAAGCCATATCTCATACGATTACATTGCCCTATCCAGGATTCCCTTCGGATATGCAATCTCCACTTATGGCATTGCTTACAACTGCTGAAGGTACTAGTATTATAACTGAAACCATATTTGAAAGTAGATATAAACATGTGCCAGAGTTGATACGGATGGGAGCGAGGATCTATATAGATGGTATGACTGCAGTGGTGCAAGGAGTAGACATGCTTCAAGGAGTAGAGGTCTGTGCCACTGATCTAAGAGGTGGTGCTGCTCTTCTAATAGCTGCATTAGGTGCACAGGGTATAACTGTCATAGATAATGTAACGCATGTTGATAGAGGTTACGAATGCTTAGATGAGAAGCTCAACAGTATTGGAGCTGATATTAAAAGGATTGAATAGATATAGGTGGTATTATGGGAAAGCAAAGGATAGGGAAAATAATATTATTACTCTTTATACTATTAATGTCCATGGCATGTGTTGTAATAGTGGGTACCGATTATTTTCAGATAGAAGATATTGAAGTACATGGGAATAATGATATATCGAAAGAGGAAATAGTGAAATTGTCAGGAATATTTAAAGGCGACAATATATTAAAATTGAATAAAGGTCTAGTAAA
The DNA here is from genome assembly GCA_938003945.1 of uncultured Bacillota bacterium. Classification (GTDB taxonomy): domain Bacteria; phylum Bacillota; class Clostridia; order Caldicoprobacterales; family Xylanivirgaceae; genus UBA3920. The sequence continues at coordinate 66,189 of CALKWW010000053.1, forward strand.
GAGACGATTAGAGAATAACCCATATATAGAAGTAGAAAAGATAGACCGTAGCTATCCTGATGGGGTACATATATATATATTAGAGCGGAAGAAGGGTGCTGTGATTCCCTATTTGGCGAGTAACATACTTATTGATACTAAGGGAATAGTACTAGATATAGAGAGTGAAGATAAGATATTGGATTATCCTATTGTAACAGACTTATGTGTAAAGAGCTTTGTTAAGGGTAAACAACTTATTGCAGGAGATGATTACCAGTTTAGGGCGCTTCTTCGGGTACTGCAATCTATATATGATCAGGAATTAGAGGATATGATAAAAGAAATACAGATGAAAAATCCTGATGATATATATATAATATCAAATAGAGGTATAAGAATAAAATTAGGACAGGCTATTGATGTGGATAACAAATTAAAATGGCTTAAGACTGAGCAATTTAAGGAATTAAAGCCAGATTCAAGTTCAGAATGGATATTTGATATAAGTATCCCAGGAAAAGCCATATTCAGTCCAACAATAGATTGAGGTGAGACAATGGATAAACGGTTTTCTGGACAATTGACAGTGGCATTTGTATGTATGATATTAGGTCTTATGCTTGCCACCCAGTTCAAAAATGTGCAAAGGGTGGGGGGGAATGTATCAATGCAGAGGACACAGGAACTTACAGGAGAGGTACAAAGGCTTAAAGAAGAAAATGAAAAGATGAGAATTCAGATACAGGAATACGATCAAAAAATATGGGAATATGAAAATGCTACAAAGGGAGAAGGAAAGTTAAGTCAAGCTATATATGATGAGTTAGATAGAATGAGAATACTAGCTGGAGTGGTGGATTTAGAGGGACCGGGTATTGTGGTCACAGTAAATACATTTTTGACAAATCCACAGGGGCAATTGGTCTCCAATGTCAACTATGAAGATCTTTTAAAATTAGTAAATGAATTAAATGCAGCAGGGGCAGAGGCAATGTCTATAAATGATGAGAGGATAATATCTACAACAGAGATACGCAATGCAGGAGACTATATAGTGATAAACACAAATAGACATTCATTGCCTTTTGAGATAAAGGCAATCGGTAATCCTGATACTTTAGAGGCTGCTTTAAAACTTTTAGGTGGAGTTGCAGATGAACTCTCACAAGTGTTAGATATCAATATAAAACGGGAAGATAATATATATATTCCCAAGTATGGCAGTACAATAGAGTTTGATTATGCTAAACCAGTGGAGGAAAACTAATGATTAGGGTGAGTGCAGTATGGACAAAAAGGCTTTTGTAGTGGTAAGTATAATATGTGTCTTCTTAGGTTTTTTTACTGCGCTTGCAGTTCAGTCAGATGGTCCAGCAATAGAGATGGAGAATATAGGTAGTATAAAAACCGTGGAGAAATTACTCAAACAAAGGGATCATTATGATGAAAAGAAGGAGGAATTATTAGGAGAACTTAAGGAGAAGGAGAAAAAGCTTTCTCAGCTTGAAAGACAAGTAGCTAATTGGGACAATAATCCAGAGGATATAGAAAAACAATTATTGGACCTTAGAATGATGTCGGGACTTATTGATATGCAAGGTCCTGGCATAGAAATTACACTAAACGATCGGAAGAAAGAAGATATAATATATAGTAATCCTGGCCTTATTGAAAATTATATTGTGCATGATAGTGATCTTCTCAATGTAGTAAATGAACTTAGGGCGGCTGGTGCAGAGGCTATATCAATAAATGATGTACGGATTATTGAAACTTCTAGGATAAGTTGTGGGGGGCCTACTATCAATGTTGGAAAAGACGAGAGATTTGTGCCACCTTTTAAGATAAGAGCAATCGGTAACCCAGATGAACTTGCAAATTTCTTTAAGGAGGAAGATAGTATATATCATATATTAGATGCTTGGGGCTTGGAGTTTACGATTAAAAAATCAGATGACATATATATACCTAGGTATATATATGGTGATCTAGATTATAAATATGCAAACATAGTAAAAGAGGGTGAATAAACATGTGGTTACCTATTTTGGGAGTATTAATTGGAATTCTGCTGGGTATGTTACTTCCCATAAGAGTACCTATGGCCTATTCGTCATATATGTCAATTGCTGTGCTGGCGGCCCTTGACTCAGTCTTCGGAGCCATAAGGGCTCAATTAGAGGGGAGTTTTGAGACAGATGTATTTATATCAGGATTTTTTGGCAACTCATTCTTGGCTGCAGGTTTGGCCTATCTAGGAGATAGGTTAGATGTACCCATATATCTAGCTGCAATATTTGCCTTTGGTAATAGAATGTTTAACAACTTTGCCGTAATCCGTCGCTATTTTTTAAGCCATCTCAAGAATAGATCTTATTTAGAAGATGATAAAAATAAGTAGATAAAACCATTTAAATTTTACTGTTTTTGTGATAACATAAAAGAGTACAATACTATATAAAGCATAGTAAGCTATATATTGCTTCTACTGAAAAGGGGTAGAATATATTGAAGGACTTTCTAATGGCAATAGATTTTGGAACCACCAAGTTAGCAATAATTATAGCGCACGAGACAAGAGAGTATATAAAAATAGAAACGGTTCAGTCTTTTCCATATCCTTCAGATATGCAATGGGATAGTTGGGAGTATATGGATATTGCTCCTATACTTACTGAAGCAGTTCTTAGTTTTAAGGATATAATAGGGGCAGAATCAGTCCGAACCATTTTGGGTGTACCAGGTTATTATACTGGTATCTTAGAAAATAGTTGCACTATAGACATAGATGGGGGAGTTGTGACACCATATCATATCTCTAAAGCAATCGAGGCTTGTGGAAAATATCCATTACCCGATGAGTGGAGTATATTACAGGTAATACCTAGGGTTTATGGTGTAGATGGTCAGAGTCAAGTATATACTCCCACAGATATGCGGGGAGATTCATTGATGGTTAGTAGCTCTCTTGTATGCATAAATCAGAAATTTATATCAAGAATAACAGAAGAGTTAACTAAATTAGGTATTCATGTTGACCATGTAAGGCCTGCACTTCTATCATCTGGCAATGTGTTCTTGACAGAACTAGAGAGGAAAAATGGTGGAATACTTATTGATATAGGAGGCAAATCTACTGATATAATAATATATAGAGATGGGATACCCATATATACAGAGTGGCTTCCTGTTGGTGGCTCTAATATAACAAGTGACTTATCAATAGGCATGGATATACCATTTAAGCAGGCAGAAGAGCTAAAGAGGCAGTGTGTACTTGATTTTTATAAATCAAGTGATGAAAAGCAGGGACAATTAAATATGCCTTTAAAGATTGGAGAGATGATTAAAGATATACCTCTTAACTATATGCAAGAAATTGTTGAATTAAGGGTAAAAGAGATTTTCGAGCTTATAGTAGAAAGGATAGATAGTCAAAATGTCATTGATAGAGAAGTGTGTAATGCAGTCCTTATAGGTGGAGGGCTGGCTCCAATAAGGGGAGCTAAAGATTTTGCCAGTGCCCATATTGGATGTGGCAATCTACGAATAGGACAACCTAATTTAGATAATATATCTAACGTAATGACTCTTGCTAGTACATATGCTCTCATAGGAGAGCAGGCAATGGATGTTACGTCTGAGAGTGTAGAATATGAAGATAAGACCAATAGACTTACAGATGATGAACATACAAATATTAAAGACAGAATAAAAAGATGGCTTTCATCATTCTTTAACAAGTAGAAGGGGGTTTTTTTGTGCTTGAGTTTGATGTTGATACAGGACATTTCGCACAAATCAAGGTAGTAGGCGTTGGTGGAGGAGGAAATAACGCTGTAAATCGGATGATAGAATTTGGCCTGCAAGGGGTTGAATTTATAGCTATAAATACCGACAAGCAAGCATTATTTCTTTCAAATGCCGATCAAAAAATTCAAATAGGTGAAAAGCTCACAAAAGGTTTAGGTGCAGGTGCTGATCCTGAGATTGGACAGAGTGCAGCAGAGGAGAGTTATGAAGAGATCTCTCAAGCCTTGAAAGGCACAGATATGTTATTTATAACTGCTGGTATGGGTGGTGGCACAGGCACTGGTGCTACGCCTGTTATAGCTGATATAAGCAAGGAGATGGGTATACTTACTGTAGGAGTGGTTACCAAACCCTTTATGTTTGAAGGAAAGCAGCGTATGTTGAATGCTGAGAAGGGAATAGAGGCTTTGAAGGGCAAGGTAGACACATTAGTGACAATACCCAATGATAGACTACTTCAAGTGGTGGAAAAACGTACTTCCATGTTGGAAGCATTTAAAGTGGCAGATGATATATTGAGGCAGGGAGTGCAAGGTATATCCGATCTCATAGCTGTGCCTGGCCTTGTAAACCTTGATTTTGCCGATGTAAAAACCATCATGCAGGAGAAAGGTCTAGCCCATATGGGTATAGGAAGGTCAGCAGGGGATAATAGAGCAATAGAGGCCACAAAACAGGCTATACAGAGCCCTCTTCTTGAGACAACAATAGAAGGAGCCAAAGGGGTACTACTCAATATAACAGGTAGTGAAGATCTTGGCCTTTACGAGGTAAATGAGGCCGCTGAGCTAGTAGCCGAAGCGGCTCATCCAGATGCCAATATAATATTTGGTGCAGTCATAAATGATGAATTACAGGATGAAGTAAGTATTACTGTTATAGCTACTGGGTTTGAACAACAAGATAAGCAAAAGCAAAAAGAGAAAAGGGCAGACCAGATATTAGAGCAAACTTTGGGAAGCCAAGATACAGAAGATGACCTTGATATACCAACTTTCTTGCGAAGGGGAAGGTATGAGAAATAAATATAAATTCCACGAAACGACAATAAATTTCTTTATTGTCGTTTCTTTTTTTTATTTCATATACAGAGTTCTACAATATTTTGGTATGTATAGATATATAATAGTATATGAGAAACATGGGGACTTGGGGTGACGAGGGTGGGGGTAGAATATAGATATATAGATATAATATGGTTGGACAATTTAATAATGAATTTTATAGTACTTTACATAACTTTAAAACTAACAAAAGGGCGAAGTACGGTATGGCGAATATTACTATCCGCTGCTATCGGAGGAATATATGCAGTATTGATTTTCCTACCTGGCTATGAGTTTTTACAGTGTCTATCCCTAAAATTCTGTCTTTCACTGATTATGATATTAATTGCGTATGATCTAAGGGATTTTAAGGAGTTCTCAAAGATATTTATATTCTTTTATATAGTGACATTTACATTTGGTGGTGCGGCACTTGGCATTTATTATTTCTTTGAAGATATAATTTTAATTGAAAATGGTGTATTCTACATAAAAAATTATCCAATAAAGTTATTGATAATGGTCTGTGGATTATTGCTAATAAGCTTTAAATGGTTATGGTCTTATATACAGTGTAGATTTTTTAAAAAGGCTCTTATATATAGTATATGTATATCATTTGGGCAGGATGTCATCTCAACACAGGCTTTATTAGATACAGGCAATTCACTCTATGATCCAGTGAGTAATTATCCAGTAGTTGTAATAGAATACAAAGAGATGAGGCAAGTTCTTCCCCCAGAGATAAAGAATATATTTGAATCCTCTCTTGAAGACGATCTAGCATTGATTACTGAAAATGTAGCAAACTCTCAGTGGATAAGAAGATTTAGACTCATACCCTTTACTGCCCTAGGTAAACCCAATGGTATGTTGATAGGTTTTAAACCCGATGTGTTGGAAGTATTTGTTGACGAAGATTGGATACAGACAGGTAGTGTTATCGTAGGAATATATAATAGCAGATTATCGAAGGCAGAAAATTACCATGCGCTCATAAATCCTGAGATAATAGAATAGGGGGGTGGACAATATGTCATTACATGGGAAACTCGTATTTAATTATAATAGACTGGTATTTAAGATACTAAAGACTCTCAACTTACTTGAAAGATATCCTATATTCTATATAGGTGGACATGAGGCTTTGCCTCCACCACTTACAAATGAGGAGGAAGGTCTGCTTGTGGATCTATTAAAGGATGGGGATAAATCTGTTAGAAGTACTCTTATAGAGCGGAACCTGAGGTTAGTCGTGTACATAGCAAGAAAATTTGAAAACACAGGTGTAGGTATTGAAGATCTAATATCTATTGGGACCATTGGGCTAATAAAAGCTGTAAATACATTTGATCCCATGCGAAGGATTAAACTTGCAACATATGCCTCCCGCTGCATAGAAAATGAGATACTCATGCACCTTAGAAGGAACGGAAAGACAAGATCAGAAATTTCATTTGATGAACCCCTAAATATAGATTGGGATGGAAATGAACTTCTCCTATCTGATATATTAGGGACTGAAAATGATCTTGTATATAAATTCATTGAAGAACAAGTAGATAAGGAACTTTTAAGAATAGCAATGAGCAAACTCACACAAAGGGAACAGCGAATAATGGAACTTAGATTTGGACTTGAAGATGGGGATGAAAAGACACAGAAGGAAGTAGCTGATATATTAGGAATATCCCAGTCTTATATATCAAGATTAGAAAAAAAAATAATAAAGAGGTTAAAAAAGGAAATCAATAGGATGTTGTGAATGAGAATAAAAATCTCCATCCAAGGTAATAATCTTTCTATGAAAGGATAAATTGGGATGGAGGAAATATAGCATGATTTCAAATAAGGTGGAAATCTGTGGTGTAAACACTTCTAAACTACCTGTGCTGACAAATGAGGAGATGATGGTATTATTTGAGCGCATAGATGCTGGAGATATGAGAGCACGAGAGGAATTTATACAGGGGAATCTTAGATTGGTATTGAGTGTGATACAGCGATTCAATAATCGTGGTGAAAACTTAGATGATCTCTTTCAAGTGGGATGTATAGGACTTATTAAAGCTATTGATAATTTTGATACTTCGCACAATGTAAGGTTTTCTACTTACGCAGTTCCTATGATAATTGGAGAAATAAGGAGGTATCTACGGGATAACAACCCTATAAGGGTCAGTCGATCGCTGAGAGATATTGCATATAGGGCGATGCAGATAAGGGAGCAGATGATAACTAAAAATTCAAAGGAGCCTACTATCTCAGAGATTGCAAATGCTCTTGAACTTCCTAGGGAAGAAGTAGTATTTGCCTTAGATGCCATACAAGATCCTATATCCCTATTTGAGCCCATCTATCATGATGGGGGTGATGCAATATATGTGATGGATCAGGTAAAGGATGAGAGTCATCAAGATGAAGATTGGCTACAGAGCATTGCTTTAAGAGAGGCAATGGAGAAATTAAATGATAGGGAAAAGCTAATACTCACTTTGAGGTTTTTTGAAGGTAGAACTCAGATGGAGGTTGCAGAGGAGATAGGAATATCGCAAGCGCAAGTATCAAGGTTGGAAAAATCAGCTCTTATCCATATGAGAAAACATGTATGATGTAGGAGACTTTTAGTTTACTGAAATAGACTAAAAGTCTTTTTTATCTAATTTGAGACTTTGCACATCACATTTTGAGGGGAAAACTTTAGTTTCTCCCTCATCTATAACTATTTAAGTTCTGAGCAAAACTTTAGGTTCCATGATTTAGATAATTGTATAATGAAATTCTGTTATGCGCATTTTTTATATTGATAGGAATATATTTTTAGATAGGAAGTACAAAGGTTAAAAGGGGGATGAGTAAATATGACAAAATCATCTGATTTTAGACAAAAAGAGGTCATAAACATAAAGAACGGTCGAAGGTTAGGCTATGTAATTGATATGGAATTTAATCTATACGAAGGACGAATTACTGCTATAGTTGTGCCAGGTGCAAATAAAATCTTGGGTTTTTTAAAAGGTGATGGGGATTTAGTAATTCCATGGGAAAAGATAAAGCGAATAGGAGATGATGTAATATTGGTAGATTTGGATACCCAGCAGGATTGAAATTCCACAAAAAATTTTAAGCGCTTTTAATATTCTAGGAAATGTTTTATAATATAGAGTATAGTTCTAGATGTCAAGAACTTTGTCAATATTGTTAATAAGACTGAGATTACAAATGAATAAGTGGTAAATATTCTTACATAGATTATAATGGGGGTGGAAAACAGAAATGAAATGTCCATTTTGCAGTTATCAAGAGAGTAAAGTAGTAGATTCGAGACCTACCGATGATGGTACTGTTATACGCCGACGTAGAGAGTGCATAAGTTGTGAAAGGCGATTTACGACCTATGAAAAGATAGAGCATATGCCCATATTTGTAATTAAGAAAGATGGCCGGCGTGAGGTTTTTGATAGTAGCAAGATAATGAATGGACTTTTAAGAGCATGTGAAAAACGACCCGTGGATATAGAAGATATGGAACTATTAGTAGAGGACGTGGAGAAGACACTCTATAATTCTTTGGAGCAAGAGGTAACAAGTCAGGATATAGGGGAAATGGTTATGGAACGACTTAAAGACTTAGATGAAGTGGCATATGTACGTTTTGCATCTGTCTATAGACAGTTTAAGGATATAAATACTTTTATGGAGGAACTAAAAAAACTATTAAATGAATAGCCAATTTGTATTAACAAAAACTAAAACTACATGGGGCTATACTATACCAGTATTGGATGAAACTAAACTTGTAAAAACTGCATTTAGTACTAAGGTAGGGCCCGTATATAAAGGTGATAAGATATCGGCATTTAAGTTTTGTAATGAAATGGGCATAGATCCTGATGATATTGCCTTCTGTGGACAGGTACATGGGAATAAGGTAGTGACAACCTGTGATAAGCATATTGAGACTGCTGATGGTATTATGACAGACAAAGGGGGTATTGCTCTTGTGACCTTTTATGCAGATTGTGTGCCATTGTACTTTTTAGATACAGTGAATAAGGCCATAGCTATATCCCATGCAGGTTGGCGAGGTACCACATTACATATAGGAGCAAATACTTTATATGCCATGAATGGTGCATATGGTACCCAGCCAGATGACTGTATAGTGGTGATAGGTCCTTCAATAGGTAAATGTTGTTTTGAAGTAGATTACCCTGTTGCAGAAGAATTTAGACAGACCTTTGCTCGTATTGATGATATATTAGACTACAGGGGACATGGGAAATATCACATAGATTTACCAGAGGCAAATGCCTCGCTACTAAGAGAATGCGGCGTATTAGAAGAGAATATATATAAATCGAATATCTGTACCAGTTGTACTTCTCATATCCTCTTTTCATATAGGAGCGAAAAGGGTACAAATGGGCGTATGGCAGCGGTTATTATGCTGGTATAATTTATATCAATTTCAAAATGGCCAAGATTATCAGAATTGTTCCCGTTAACCAGGAGATATTGATATCTGTTCTTTCAGCAAGCTTTCTACCTGTAAATAGTCCTGCCGGTATAGCAATCATATCGGAGACTAGGGATAATAGAATTATCCGAAAATAGTTAATTTCACCTAAGCTATTTCCAAACCCTATAGCTAACGAATCTAGGGACAAGGCAATCGCAAGATATAGGGCTTCCTTTGAGTTTAAGCATTTCGAATTATCTAAATCTGCTCTAGTTTCATCCACATATATATCTATTATGAGTTGTAAATCAAATAGATTAAGTCTTATCTTTTTATTGGATTTAGAGTGCTTTTGCAGATAAGTTTTAATGATGCTCTCAAACAAATAATATATTCCCAATATTATTAAAATTATAAAGCTCAGTACTACTGTGATATTTCCTGGTATCATTTTTTTTATTATGGAGCCTATATATAGGGATGCACTAAGAAAACATGCGCAGATGATATTGATAATAGATATTGACGTAAACGGAATTTCTATTTTATTTACTCCATAGGCTATGCTGGCTACGAATGCATCTAAGGACATTACTATCACTATTAGTAAGGATTCTAACATCAGATCACTCCTTTTCATCTTGCCTGACTAATAGCATATTATTCATCGTTCTACAAATCGTTACAATGATTAAGATTTAGGGTGGGCTATTTTTATGTTTAAAAGAATATATATACAAAACTTTGGGAAAGCTAAGATAGAAAAAGATATGTAGTATGCCATTTAAGGAGTGTGTATAATGCCTTTTGGATTGACAATGCTTGTATTTATATCTATTCTCATATTATTTGGTGTGGGACAGAATATTTTGGACAGGATGAAACTAAGTGATAAAACTGCAGTATTATTTATGTTGGCCATATTTATAGGTGGTCTTCTACCTGACATACCCATAGGTCGGAGATTCTCGATAAATATTGGTGGTGCCATTGTACCTTTTATATTGGTAATATATCTATATGTGAAGGCTGGAACACAGAAAGAAAAGGTTAGATCCATACTAGCTTCTATAGTAGCAGGTATAGCAGTATTTTTAGTGGGTAGATTGATGCCAGCAGAACCTGAAAACATTGTTGTGGATCCTAATTATGTATATGGCATTGTGGCAGGTATAGTTGCGTATCTTATGGGAAGGTCACGAAGGGCATCTTTTATTGCAGGTGTGATGGGGGTAATCTTAGCCGATATTGGCCAAGGTGTGGAAAATGTGATAATGAATATTCCCAGTCCAGTCAAATTAGGTGGCGGGGGAGCTGTGGATGCTATTGTAATATCGGGGCTTTTAGCTGTGATTCTCTCTGAGTTTATAGGTGAGTTTAGGGAACGAATGCAAGGAGGCACTGAGAAAAAACGTCTGACTTTTAATCATGGTGAATTTGCAGAAGAAATACAACCTGATATAGATCTAGAAGTCAAAGATGAGGAGGCGGAAAGTGATGAAGAATAGAAGATGGCTTGCGAACACTGTCGTTTTATTACTGGCTATCACTGTAATATCCAATTATGCCATGGCTGATGATTGGTATGATGAGGAACCTGGATATTATACTATAAGGGAAGAAGGAGGAGATATACTTACCCTTATGGGACGGGAATTATTTGTAGATGATGAATATGTGACTGAAGGTAATAGACATTACAAAATATCTTCTATAGATAAGGTGAATCGTATAGCAACTGCAACTTTATTGGGTGATATACAGTTACCTGAAATTGAAGAGGTAGGAGATGTGAAGGAAACGGTAAGGAATCTCGGTATTGTACCTGTGGCGGATCTCGGTGATGATGCAAATGTACTTATATACTGCACTCATAGTGATGAATCATATGTCCCAACTGACGGCACCACGAGTATAAAAGGGGGAGGAGGAATTTTAGATGTAGCACAATCTTTTAATGACTCCTTAAAAACTCATGGAGTCAATACGCATATAGACAAGACTCCTCATGACCCTCACGATGCAGGTGCATATAGGCGCTCGAGGAATACTGCAATACAACTCATAAAGACCAAGCAACCGGTTGCTGCAATATTTGACATTCACAGAGATGCAGTGCCTAAAAGTCAATATGATGTCAATTTAGCTGGGCAACCTGCTACGAAGGTTAGGATAGTTATAGGCAGGCGAAATCAAAACAAACAGGCTAACCAAGAATTGGCATATAAGGTAAAGGCGGTAGCTGACAAGACTTATCCAGGACTAATAAAGGATATATATATAGGTCAGGGGATGTATAATCAAGAATTATCTCCTCGTTCTCTATTATTTGAGGTAGGGACATACGAAAATGATAAGAAAGCAGCCCAGACATCTGCAAATTATTTGGCTGACGTAGTTTCTAAGAGCCTATTTGGAGGGACTATAAAATCGGTAAAGAAACCTATAAAGGAGTATAGGACGACACCTATCAATTATGAAAAGACAAAAGGACAGAGCAAAGGTATGCTATGGTTGGTGGTGGTTTTGGTAGTAGGAATAGTAGGCTATATGTTTATAAGCTCGGGGGGCAGAGAGCTCAAGGCAAAATTATCAGGTTCTAAGAGGGGTGGAGATGATGAAAAATAGCACTATAGGATCGAAATTCAGGGGGAGTATATATGGACACAGTATATTATGGTTATTTTCCAACCTATGAGGCGTATTTGTGTGCTCTTGTCCATATAGGCATAGATTTTAAATCTTATGATATATACTCACATTTCAAATTATGTAGTCGATATTCAAATCAATTTGGGAACTTGATATTTGTAGGTTTGGACAATGAGCTAAACAAGGTATATGCAATGGGTTGTAAGGGATTTGGGGATGTAGTTATAAATAGCCAAAGTAGTTTTCATAAAATTTGTAATATACGTGAGAATATAAAATATATAGATACGGTCAAAATTTCCACATCTCTTCCTCATGTAATAGAAAAAATAAAAGATTATGATTGTTTATATAATACAGCCAGGCGGCTGTTTTATTATTGGTGTCAGAAAACTTATTCTAAGGCAAAATATTTTGTAGAAGATGAAAGATTATTTATTAGTAAATAGCATATTTTGAAGGAGTAATGGGCATTGAAAATTTTTTATCACTGTTATGGCGGGGCCCATACTTCCGTTGTATGTGCAGCCCTACATTTAGATTATCTCCCCAGAGATGATATACCTGAAGCTGCTGTCATTGAAGCGATCCCATTCTATGATAAGATGGAAGATAAGAATATTGGTTCTACTGTATTTGTAGGTACTGATGAATATGGATCTGATATATATATAATGGGTATGAGAAACGGTAGGGAAATTGTAATTCCCTCTATAAAGAGCTATCTAAATGAATATTCTGTTTCATATAATGATATCTTATTTGTAAATGCTTTAGTAACACTCCATCCAATGACAGCTTTAGGAGGAATGTTGTCTAGGAGATTAGGATTTGTGTCAATAGGTCGACCTTTGAGCATATGGGGAATTCAAAGATCTTATGGCAGTTTTGTCGAATTAGTTGGAAAAGTAAAGCAAAAGGAATATAATATTATAAGTAGTCCTTGACATGATGGTAATTTTTAAAGATAATAAGTATGCAACAATAGCTTAAATAGTCGCTAGAGCGATAAGACTTATGAGGAGAGAGAAACGATTGAAATTTATAGAACATATTGTAGACGATGTGTGTAAAGGTAGCATTGCAGATGAACTAGGTATAGAAAAGGGAGATAAGCTCATCAGTATAAATGGAGAGCAGATTATAGATTTACTTGATTATATGGAAATCATGTCCTCTGATTATCTAGAAGTGACGATAGAGAGTAAAAATGGAGATGAGTATATATTTGAGATAGAAAAAGAACCCTATGAAGATATAGGGCTAAGTTTTCATCCATGGCTTATGGATGAGAACCGACGTTGCAGAAATAAGTGTATATTTTGTTTTATAGATCAGTTACCTCCTAATATGCGTTCTACACTCTATTTTAAAGATGATGATTGGCGTTTATCATTCTTGATGGGCAATTATATAACTCTTACAAATTTATCAGCGCAGGATGTGGATAGAATAGTAGCTATGGGTATAAGTCCTCTATACGTATCTATTCATACTACAAATCCCCAATTGCGTAAGAAAATGATGAATAATAATAAGGCTGGGGAAGTGCTTAAATTTCTTGATACTTTTAATAGGGCTGGTATAAAACTCAATTGTCAGTTAGTATTATGTCCTGGTTGGAATGACGGTTCAGAGCTGGATAGGACTTTGACAGATTTGTGGAAATATGCCGATATGATAGAGTCCATTGCTTTAGTGCCTGTTGGCTTAACTAGATACAGAGATGGATTAGAGTATATAGAACCGTTTGATGCCAGCTCAGCTGGTAAGGTATTAGCACAAGTAGATAGGTGGCAATATAGGGCGCTGGATGAACTAGATAAAAGATTTATATATGCGTCAGATGAGTTTTATATAATGTCAGGTAGGGACTTTCCCTCCTATGAGTGCTATGATGACTTTCCCCAACTTGCTAATGGTGTGGGGCTTATTGTCAAATTTCAAGATGAATTATACAGTGCATTGGACAATATGCTTAGCATAGAGGGAGTAGATGGACATATCTCTATAGCAACAGGATTATCGGCTGTTAATTTTATGATAAAATGGACAAAGTCCATAGAGCATAAGAGTGGTATACAAATTGATGTATATCCAATAGAGAACAAATTTTTTGGTTCTAGTGTAACAGTGGCAGGGCTTGTAACAGGTATTGATATTGTGAGAACCCTAAAAGGCAAAGATTTAGGTGATGCTCTCTTGATCCCGAATGTAATGCTTAGAAGGGGAGAAGATATATTTTTAGATGATATGACTCTTGTTGAACTAAAAGAAAAACTAGGGGTGGAGATTATTCCAGTACCCGTTGATGGACATGTATTGCTAGATACTATTTCAAGTATATATGGTAGAAATTGAGGTGATTGGTGTGGCAAAACCGATAGTGGCAATTGTAGGGCGACCTAATGTAGGCAAATCTACTTTTTTCAATCAGATTGTAGGCAGACGAATATCCATAGTACATGATGAACCAGGTGTAACCAGGGATAGGATATACGCAGATACAGAGTGGTTAGGTAGGCAATTTACTCTTGTAGATACAGGTGGTCTAGACCCACAAGGGGAGGATGAATTTTTATTTTATATAAGGGAGCAAGTGGAAGTTGCCATTGATACAGCAGATGTCATTATATTTCTTGTAGATGGCATTCAAGGGCTAACCCATACAGATTATGAGATAGCCAATATATTGAGAAGGTCTAATAAAGAGATTGTACTTGCTGTGAATAAGATCGATGCTCTTCATATGGAAGACAATGTATATGAATTTTACAATCTAGGGCTTGGAACCCCCATCCCAGTGTCTGCAACTCATAAGAGGGGTATGGGTGATTTTTTAGACGAACTTATAGCCCATTTTCCAGATAGAGATTTAGAAGATGAGGATGAAGATACAATAAAGATAGCTGTTGTGGGTAGGCCTAATGTAGGGAAATCTTCATTGGTAAATAGAATATTAGGAGAAGATAGGGTGATTGTATCAGATATACCGGGTACTACTCGGGATGCCGTAGATACACATTTTGAATATGATGGTAGGAAATACACAATAATTGATACGGCAGGTATAAGGCGAAAGAGCCGTATAGATGAGTCGTTGGAGCGATATGGTGTTATGCGAGCCTTATCAGCTATAAGACGCTGTGATGTAGCAATTATAGTTATGGATTCAACCCTTGAAATAAGTGCACAAGATGTGAGGATTGCTGGGTTAGTGCACGAGGAGGGAAAGCCTTCTATACTTGTAATGAATAAATGGGATCTGATAGATAAGCATACGAATACAATATATGAATATAAGAATATGATAGGAATAGACTTTGCTTTTATGAGCTATGCGCCAAATATTTTCATATCTGCAAAGACTGGTCGAAGGGTAGATAAGTTAATAGGACTTGTAGACAGTGTATATGGTAATTCTGTTAGACGAATCAAGACAGGCGTATTAAATGATTGTCTATACGAGGCAACAGCCATGATACCACCACCATCAGACAAAGGAAGGCGCTTAAAATTATACTATGGGACCCAAGTTTCTATAAGGCCTCCTACCTTTGTCATATTTGTCAATGATACAGGGCTTGTTCACTACTCTTATAAGCGCTATATCGAAAACTTTTTTAGAAAGACATTTGCTTTGGAGGGTACACCTATAAGGATAATATTTCGTCAAAGATAAGGAGGGGTTTCAAGATGAGATACATCCTTGCAATTATTATAGCTTATTTAATG
>CALKWW010000054.1 GCA_938003945.1 uncultured Bacillota bacterium
CACTATCCAGAGAAATTTTCAGAGGTCTGTGTCACATATGTTTGACTTCTCTACAGTGAAAACCACAGATAAAAATTCAAGCTATTTGAAATTATATAAAAAAGGGAGTATAATGTGAATACTATATATTTGGGAAATTTGATTGTTGAGATGTATATTTAGTAGATTTTGGAATATAATATAGTGAAAGATATCGACTCTATGGAAGGTTTAGGGGTTTGTGTAAAAAGTGGTGTTCAGAATGAGGAGGGTTTATCTATGGATTCGGACATTACCTATATATTAGACGGAATCAGGGAAAAAATAGAAAACTGCGATATTCTTTCATATATATTAGAAAACCGAGTAAATAGTACAAATGTAGATATGGATATATATAAAAGACAGGGATATACAAAGGAAGAAATAAAAATAGGAATAGAGCTTATAGATCTCTACATAACACTAGTTGATCTGGCAATACAGGCAAAAACGGCAGTGCCATGATAGGTAGCTTAAAAAGTCATCCTATGGTGGCTTTTTTAATTAATAGATTATTGTTTAAAATAAATTTTTATTGAAAAACAGAGTATATAATTTTTTCAAGACCACATATAGAACAGAAGCATTTCTTTAGACTAAAAACTTAAAATTCCCATTTTGATCAAGGAAAATATGTATATTTGGCGAATATATAGACATAGAGGATGGTGATAACAAATGAAATTTAGACAAATATACGATTTGTCCCAAAAGATCAAAAAAAACATACAAAAAGTGATTGTAGGTAAGGACGATGTAATCGATTTGATGTTAATTTCCTTGATAGCATCAGGCCATATTTTATTAGAGGATGTCCCTGGTATGGGAAAGACACTTCTTGCTAAGGCAATGGCTGCTTCCATTGATAGTGATTTTAAGAGGGTTCAGTTTACACCAGATTTACTTCCCTCTGATCTTACAGGTATAAATTATTTTAACCAAAAGACATCAAATTTTGAGTTTAGATCAGGTCCTATATTTACAAATATATTACTTGCCGACGAGATAAATCGAGCAACACCTAGGACCCAATCTAGTCTACTTGAATGTATGGAGGAGAGACAGGTGACCATAGATGGAGAGACAAAAAAATTAGAAAGCCCATTTATGGTGATAGCTACTCAAAATCCAATTGAAATACAGGGCACATTTCCTTTACCAGAGGCCCAGTTAGACAGGTTTTTAATAAAGATAGATATGGGATATCCGACTACGGAGGAAGGAGTTTTGATACTTAGCCGCTTTAAGGAACAAAATCCGTTGGACAAGCTAGATGCAGTTGTGACAAGAGAAGAGATTATAAGAGCCCAACAGGATTATTCTAAAGTTTTTGTGTCCCATGATCTTCTTGAATATATAGTAAAGATCGGTGAGGAGAGCAGGAGACATCCTGAAGTAGTACTAGGGGTTAGTCCAAGGGGAACGCAGGCACTTTTAAAAGCATCGTCTGTATATGCATTATTAAATGGAAGGGATTTTGTAATTCCAGATGATGTAAAGGCAATGTCAGCTCCGGTACTGTCACATAGGTTGAAATTGAGGCGGGCTACTGGATTAAGTAAAGAATATATAGAATCGATCCTAGAAGATATAATAAAAAGGGTACCGGTACCTTCTGAGCCACAATTTATGAAAGCTGAGGGGAATGAAAAATGACAGGCCTTACATGGTTTATTGCCATAACGTTTTTCGTGGTATTCATACAGGCATGTATATACAGAAGATGGGGATTATCCAATGTGGAATATAGTAGATATTTCAATAAGAAGGAGGTCTTTGAGGGGGAATTTGTTGAGATGGTGGAAAAAATATATAACAAAAAGATACTCCCCCTTCCCTGGCTCCGTATAGAGTCTAAAATAGATGCCAATTTAGAATTTCAAAAGCAGACCAACTTAGATATAAAGCATGAGCAGTTTCATAAGAGTATGTTTAGCCTCATGCCATATACAGGAATAATTAGAAGACATAAAATAAAATGCAAAAAACGAGGTTTGTATACTCTGAATTCTGCAGCCATCACATGTGGAGACCTTTTTGGAGTACAGGACATATCTAAGACATATCAAATTGATGCAAAGCTAATAGTATATCCTGAGATACTTTCATTGGATGAGATTCCACTTCCAGCTCACAGTCTACAAGGGGATGTGGTGGTAAGACGTTGGATAGTAGATGATCCCTTTATAATTTCAGGAGTGAGGGAATATACTTATGGTGATCCCTTGAATAGAGTAAATTGGAAGGCCACGGCAAAGGTAGGGAGATTACAAGTTCACAACAATGACTTTTCTGCCCAACCACGTATTTTAATATATCTCAATGTGGATATTTCAGAGGATATGTGGGATGCAGTGACAGATAAGGAGCGTATAGAAAAGGGTATAAGTTACGCTGCTTCCATAGCAAACTATGCAATATCTAAGGGCATTGATGTGGGATTTGGTTCTAATGCACATATGAAGGGGGCAGAGGCTCAACCAATTCGAATAGAACCTGCAGGAGGGAAACAGCAACTTCTATACCTCTTAGAGGCAATGGCAAAACTGGAGATTGAGAGGGATCTCACTTTTCATACATTTTTAGAGCAGGACATACAAAGAGGATTGACAGGACACGATATATTGATTCTTAGCTGCTTTATGAGTGATAGACTGGAAGATCAAATCAACATATTGAGAAAGAATGGTAATGCTGTGGAGTTTATGTTCTTGGATGAGGAAGGCAGATTAGAGGAGGAATATGCATGGGCAAAATAGAGGGTGTACTTAAGAGATCTATACAGGGTCTCTTAGAGATCATAGCCTTTTTTCCTATATTACTTGTATTTGGTATATATATGGAAAGCAATATGAACATAGGATTATACTTTCTATATATATATCTATTATGTATAGTAGGCATTGTAGTACGAGCTGTTTTAAATATTAAGAACAGATGGCAGGAAGTCCTTATTGGGATAGGGATATGCCTTTTGATTGCATATTTTCATGAACTTAGATGGTTTAAAGGAGCTCTTTTTCTAATATTAGGTATTGTTTCATTCTTTAGGGGAATATTCTTCACGGAATCAAATTGGGAAAATATATTTCCTAGATCTATGTGGTGGATAACTCTTATATTTTATATGACAGCTGGCTTTTTATATAGTCGAGTAACTGTCATAAAGGGATACTTGCCATATGTAGTAGGTTTTGGATTTGCACATGTGGTTGTAAGCCTATTTATGCTCAATTTCAAACAGTTAGGAGATGCAACACTTATCAAGGATAAAAAACCATTGGTTCCCTTACCTATGAAGCGTCAAAATATAGTCCTTCTCATAATAACCCTTCTAATCATTGTGGTGATTGCATCTTTTAATACAATAAAAGAGTTCATAAAGAAGGGAGTACAACAACTATTTAAATTTATACTAACTATACTTGTAAAGCTCAGTTCTCTACTTCAAACTGGGGAGATGGCTGATGAGCCTCCAGGGGAGATTGCGCAATTTCCTGTGGAAGATGTGGCAAAAGCCCAACATCCAATAGTAGAAAAGATACTTTACGTCTTAGGTATAGTGCTTACAATTATAGGAATAATCCTACTTTTACGCGTCATATATATGGGATTAAAAAAGCTTATAGGTATTATTTCTAAATGGATAAGAGGTTTTTTTACGGAACGTGAACTCCATGAGGAGAGCTATGGATATGTAGATGAGAAGGAGAGTCTCATCGATATGAAAAAAATAAGGGAAAAATATAAGGAAAAGTTCGGAGCGTTTATAGATAGAATGATGGAGAGGGAACCAAAATGGGAAGATTTAGAGACAAATGCAGAACGTATTAGATATATCTATAGGGGGATTGTCTTTAAATATCTTAGGGCAGGATATAGGTATAAAAATCATATGACGCCTATTGAGATGGGACAAGATATAGAAAAGTGGTATAAAAATGAGGAAGAAAATATATCACTAGCAGAGCTCATATCTCTGTATAATAGGGCGAGGTATGGAGATGGTGAAAACATAGAGAATAAAGAGGTGGAAGAAATATGCAAAAATGTAATTGATAAGGACGGTGTCTTTATGTTATAATATATATAGTTATATGTTTTTAGAAACGTGAGCTCGTCTTTTAAAATAAGATATAAGCAACTTAGGAATTTCGAATACAAAAAACTATATTCGTCAAAAATAAATGCTTAAGTATTTTAGAAAAGTAATTGTTTTATATTACTCTTAGGGGTGTATCTATGATATGAAACCTATTATAGGCATAACCTGTGATTATGATTATACGCTCGAAGATAATAAGGCATATGGGGGCTATGTTAGGGCTATAGCTCGATTCGGAGGTCTGTCTGTGTTGCTCCCAGCCAATAGTGTTGTGGAAGATATACCACAAATACTGGAATTTTTAGAAGGGATATTGATAATAGGTGGAGATGATATAGCCCCATCTTTTTTCGGTGAATCTCCACATAGTAAGCTAGGAGAGGTCAATCCATATAGGGATAAATTTGAAATTGAATTGACAAGGCAGGCAATATCGAATGATATGCCTATTTTGGGGATATGCCGAGGTATTCAGGTGATAAATGTGGCAATGGGAGGAACCCTATATCAAGATATTGAAAGTCAGTTTGAAGGAACTTGTATATGTCACAGACAAAGGGCTCCTAAATGGTATGGTATACATGAGGTTTACTTAAATCACCAGAGTAGAATATCAAATGTATTTGGGCACCACGCGATACAGGTAAATAGTTTTCATCATCAGGCGGTGAAGGATATAGCTCCTGGATTTGATGTAGTAGGTCATGCTTCTGACGGTGTGATAGAGGCCATAGAAGGAAGGGATAGACTATTTACAGTTGGCGTGCAATGGCATCCAGAGAGAATGTTTGGTAGGTATGAACACGCAGATAATATATTTAATGAGTTTATAAATGTGGCAAATGCATATAAAAATAAAACCGTCTAGTATTTAGTTTTACATACAAGAGATAAAAGCGAATATCTATGTTAAACCAAAGGCTATATGTTTTAGGCTTCATAGATACTGTTACAAACATATTATACGAGGGGTGTAGCTATGAGACGAGATAAATATATATCGTGGATAAGGATCTATATTATAGTCATATGCATAGTACGCACACTCGTTTTATTGATAGCAGGAGCTAATGGATTTAATATATATTTCCCTAGATCTCATGCTGATCACAATTTAGTGTTTTCATCTGTTGTACTTATAATATTTTGGCTCATAGCCATATTCTTTGAATCTATAAATCCAGTCTTTATATGGTTTGCCTTTTTGTTAGATGGACTTATGTCATATTTTTGTGGTATGGGTATATATAGACAGTATGGTAGTATAAATATATACGAAGCGATATGTTTTGGAAATATTGTATTTATAATGCTCGATATTCTCTTTATAGTGTATTTGGTGAATATGGAAAATAAGAAGAGAAGAAGACGAAGATTTTTAAAGTAGAGGTATAAGGGGTGCTATGTATATGAGAAAGTTATGGAGTGGAATTAAATTGGGTTTTACAGAATGGGTAGAGACATTGGCACCTGAACAGTATATAAAATTTGCAGGTATTCTTATAAAAATAGTTTTTGTTTTAATAATAGCGCGAATTGTAATAAAATTAGGAAATGCCTTAATATCTAATTTTTTCAAAAGACGACAAGAGACACGTTTTAGTATGGATGAAAAGAAGGCAAATACCATAAATGCTCTATCTAAGAGCATATTAAAATATTTAGTTTATTTTATTGCAGTGCTAATAATTCTCCCTGAATTTGGGATACGGACAGAATCTATAATTGCAACAGCTGGTATAGGTGGACTCGCGTTAGGGTTTGGTGCGCAGAGTCTTGTTAAAGATGTGATAAGTGGTTTTTTTATATTGTTTGAGGATCAGTATGCTGTGGGAGATTTTGTGGCAATAGATGAAATAACAGGGACAGTAGAGGAGATAGGGCTTAGAATAACTAAAATTAGAGGATTTAAAGGTGATTTAAACATAATTCCCAATGGTCAGATAGAAAAGGTGACAAATTATACCCGTGGCAATGCTCTTGCAACAGTAGATGTAAATATTGCATATAAATCAGATATTGAAAAGGCGGTTCAAGTGATGCAGGATGCAGCAGAGAAATATGCAAGCCAAAATGAAGATATTGTGGAACCACCTAATGTTCTTGGAGTGGTTAACTTTGCATCTAATGGAATAAATATAAGGTTAGTTGCAAGGACGCTTCCCATGAAACATTGGGGAGTGGAAAGGGAGCTTAGGTGGGAGATAAAGAAAGCCTTTGATAGAGAAGGTATAGAGATTGTGGATGATCGCAAGATCTTGATAGAATCTATGGAGGGGAGGGATGTATTATAATGACTGTGAGATATTCTATAGGCGATAAAGTGCAGACTAGGAAGAAGCATCCTTGTGGTAGTGATATATGGGAAGTTATTCGAATAGGAGCCGATTTTAAGATAAAATGTCAAGGTTGTGGAAGAATTGTCATGCTAGATAGGGAGTCATTTGAAAGACGGGTTAAAAAGATAGTGGATAAGGCCGAGTAGCTTATATATATATTGGATTTTTAGAAAAATTTAAAATAGGTATTGACAAAGTATAGATTGATTGCTAATATATATAGCAAATTATAAATATACATAGTATATATGCGGATAAGACCCGGCAGCAGGTTTTTTTGAAAAGGAGCCTGTTGTCGGGCATCATTATAATCATATGGAGCCGATGACGGAGAGATAAGATCTGATATATCATCTTTAGCGAGCCGATGGCTGGTGCAAATCGGTGGATATGCAGATTGTATGCTCACTCCTAAGGAGCAAGCTTGAAAAGATATTTTCTAAGTAGAGCTTGACGGGTGGTCCCGTTACAGGCCATGGTTTGACAGAACCTAATGAGATTTTGCGTCGTGAGGCGCAGATAAAGCTAGGTGGTAACACGAAGGTAGACCTTTCGTCCTTGCAGGAGGATGAAAGGTTTTTTTGTACTTAGTCAAGCTGAAGCAAATAAGCTTGATCGATTTTTTAGATAACTAAACAAATTCATTTTTAGTTATCCATAATGCATATCAAAAGTGAGAGCCTTTTAAAGTCAGATGTTTTTCAAAACTGCACTTGAAAGGAGGCAGTGAGATGAGGATCACATGTGCTCAAGCTGTTCTCAAAGCATTTAAAGAAGAAGGGGTAGAAGTAGTATTTGGATATCCCGGTGGAGCAGTACTCCCCTTATATGATGCCCTGAGGGAATCTACAATTAGGCATGTACTTGTCAGACATGAACAAGGTGCAGCCCATGCAGCAAGTGGTTATGCCCGGAGCACGGGTAAAGTAGGGGTATGTATAGCTACATCAGGACCAGGAGCAACTAATCTAGTTACAGGAATTGCAACAGCTTACATGGACTCTATTCCAATGGTAATTGTGACAGGGCAGGTACCTGTTGAGATGATAGGCAGAGATGTCTTTCAAGAGGTGGATATAACGGGGGCAACTGAACCTTTTACAAAGCATAACTATCTAGCTAAGGACAGAGATGATATTCCTCGTATTTTAAAGGAGGCATTTCACATAGCAAGGACAGGTAGGCAAGGTCCAGTGCTCATAGACATTCCCAGAGATGTGCAAGAGGCCTCAATAGATTTCAAGTATCCTAACAAAGTTAGTTTGAGGGGCTATAACCCCACCTATAAAGGGCATTATAATCAAATAAAAAAGGCAGCCCATGCAATAGCTACGAGTAAGAGGCCAGTTTTGTGTGTAGGGGGAGGTGTAATATCGAGCAATGCTACAGATGAAGTGTTAGAACTCGCCAGACGCATTAAAGCTCCTGTTGCAACCACACTAATGGGGATTGGTGCATATCCGTCAAAAGATCCACTGTTTGCAGGCATGATAGGTCAATATGGATCATATAGTGCGAATAAAGCAATAAAAGAGGCAGATCTTCTAATAGTATTAGGCGCAAGGATGGGTGATAGAGCAACCGGCAAGACGGATGAGTTTACAAAGGCAACACAGATAATACACATTGATATAGATCCAGCAGAGATAGGAAAAAACGTGAGTACCAATATACCTATAGTGGGCGATGTAAAGATAACATTACGCGAGCTTTTGAAATTTGAGGTGGATAGAGAGGATTGGAGTGCATGGCAAGATATAGTGGAAGGTTTTAAAAGGGATATCTATACAACTCGGCAATACACACAAGGATTAGATCCAGTTGCCATTATAAAAGAGCTATCGTCACTATGCTCCGATGAGACAATACTCGTGACAGATGTAGGACAGCATCAGTTATGGGCAGGCAGACATTTTGAAGTAAATAGGCCTAGGACATTTATATCATCAGGAGGATTAGGCACCATGGGATATGGTTTACCTGCAGCAGTAGGAGTGAAAGTAGCCAATCCAGATAGGCAAGTTGTGCTCATAACAGGAGATGGAAGTTTTCAAATGAGCATGGCAGAGCTTGCCACAATAAGGCAAGAGGGACTGTCTGTAAAGATAATAATATTTAATAATAGCACTCTAGGTATGGTGAGAGAGCTACAGCAACACTACTATGACGGGAAATATTATGGTGTGGAGATGCTGGGAAACCCTGATTTTTCAAAGATTGCCTCTGCATATTCTATAGAGTCTGTAAAGGTCGAGAAAGAAACAGAGATATATCCTGCGATACGGAAAATATTAGACTATGAAGGTGCAATAATAGGAGAATTTTCAATAGATCCAAATGCAAATGTCATACCTGTCTTGGGGAGGTGTAGTGATGAAACATATATTAGGCGTATTGGTTGAGAACAATCCGGGGGTCTTGTCTAAGGTATCTGGGTTATTTAGCAGGAGAGGATTTAATATAGAGAGCTTGGCAGTAGGGGTGACAGAAGATCCCTCCATATCTCGTATGACTATCGTGGTTAAGGGCGATAGCTATATAGTAGAACAGGTGACAAAGCAGCTCAATAAACTCATTGAGGTGATAAAGGTAGAGATAATAAGCTCTGATTCAGTTGTTAGGGAATTGGCTCTCATAAAAGTAGGCGCGACTCCCTCTAATCGCAATGAGATAATACAGATAGCAAGCGTGTTTAGGGCCAATATTGTAGATATATCAAAGGGTTCTTTAACTATAGAGATAACAGGAGACGATCAAAAGATATCTGCTCTTGTGGATATGCTCAAGGACTTTGGTATAAAGGAGATGGTGCGTACTGGGATTATAGCCATAGACAGAGGTAATAGGGTGATAAAAGTGAGTGGTGCGAAATAAAATCGGATAGAGTTTTACCCCATCTAATTTAGTGAAAAACATGACTTTACAATATACTCTCCTACGGGAGGCAGTCATGAGATAAAATTTGAGGAGGAATAGAGATGGCAAAATTATATTATGATCAGGATGCAAATTTAGATCTACTTAAAGAAAAGAGGGTTGCGGTTATAGGGTATGGAAGTCAGGGCCATGCTCATGCATTAAACCTCAAAGAAAATGGTATAGACGTCAGAGTTGGGCTCTATGACGGGAGCAAATCCTGGAAGAGGGCACAAGAGGCTGGGCTTAGAGTTTTAACTACTGATGAAGCTGCAAGCGAAGCAGATATAATAATGATACTTGTGCCAGATGAAAGGCAGGCAAAGTTGTATAGGGAAAATATAGAGCCGAATTTAGAAAAGGGAGATGCCCTTGTATTTGCACATGGATTTAATATACACTTTGGTCAGATAGTACCCCCGGAATTTGTGGATGTCTTTATGGTGGCACCAAAGGGACCGGGACATATGGTTAGAGATCAATATAGAGAAGGAAAGGGCGTTCCTTGCTTGGTAGCAGTTTACCAGGATTATACAGGCAAGGCTCTAGACTATGGGCTTGCATATGCAAAGGGCATAGGTGGCACTAGGGCAGGAGTTTTGATGACCACATTTAAAGAGGAGACGGAGACTGATCTCTTTGGAGAGCAAGTAGTGCTTTGTGGAGGTATTTCAGAACTCATAAAGGCCGGTTTTGAGACTTTGGTAGAGGCAGGATATCAGCCGGAAAGTGCATATTTTGAGTGTCTCCATGAGATGAAACTCATAGTAGATCTAATGTATCAAGGTGGACTTAGCTATATGAGGTATTCAATAAGTGATACTGCAGAATATGGTGATTATTGTGTGGGCAAGAGAATAATAGATGAAGATGCCCGTGCTGAGATGAAGAAGGTATTAGATGAGATACAAGACGGAACCTTCGCCAAGGATTGGATATTAGAAAATCAGGCAAATAGACCTAATTTCAATGCAATGCGAAAGATGGCTAGAGAACACCAAATAGAAAAGGTAGGAAAAGAACTCAGGGATATGATGCCCTGGATAGACAGTAAGGACGTAGATTGAGTAAATTGCATTTGTTAGGAATAATAACCTGGTATTCGCAGTTTGAAGGGAAAAGCCATATCTGCTTTTAAAGGCATTATAAAGGGTATTATAGCAGTATGGAGGATATTATTGATGTACAGACAAAAACTTCATGGGATTAGTCAAGTTCAAAATTAAGAGATAATCCCTACGAACTTGACTAATCTTCTCTCCGGTATAAAAGATATGAGAATAGTCTAAAAATTCAGATAATAAGGGGGAGGTCTTATGTCAAATCGTATATATATCTTTGACACAACCCTCAGGGATGGGGAACAATCCCCTGGTGTCAATTTAAATATGAAGGAAAAACTGGAGATAGCTCGGCAACTTGAGAGACTTGGGGTAGATATTATAGAGGCGGGATTTCCCATTGCTTCACAAGGTGATTTTGAAGGGGTGAAGATAATTGCAAATACCTTAACTAAACCAATAATAACTGCCCTTGCTCGGGCTATAAAAGAGGATATAGATAGGGCGTGGGAGGCCATAGAGGGTGCTCGTAGGCCTCGGATCCACACATTCATAGCTACATCTCCAATCCATATGAAATACAAACTCAAAAAGAGTCCAAAAGAGGTATTAAATCAGGCGATTTCTATGGCTAAATATGCAAGAAATCTATGTCCAGATGTGGAGTTTTCACCCGAGGATGCCACGAGGACAGATAGGGAGTTTTTATATAGGGTAATTGAAGGCGTAATAGATGCAGGTGCTACAGTTGTAAATATTCCAGATACGGTGGGCTATCTGATGCCCGATGAAATTGGTGCCCTTATAGCAGATATACGAAATAATGTAGCCAATATAGATAAGGCCACTATAAGTGTTCATTGTCATAATGATTTAGGATTAGCTGTTGCTAACTCACTGGCAGCAATAGAAAATGGTGCATCTCAGGTGGAGTGTACAGTGAATGGCATTGGAGAACGGGCAGGTAACGCTGCCCTAGAAGAGATAGTAATGGGTATAAAGACAAGATCTGATTATCTAAACTATACTACCAATATAAATACAGAGGCCATATATAGAACTAGTATGATGGTGAGTACGCTGACAGCGATGCACCTTCAACCTAATAAGGCAATAGTGGGAAGTAATGCATTTGCCCATGAATCAGGTATACACCAACACGGGGTATTGAGTCATAGGGAGACATACGAGATAATGACGCCTGAATCTATAGGTTTAAAGCAGAGTCAAATGATCCTTGGCAAACATTCTGGTAGGCATGCATTTGAGGAGCGTCTATATGAACTTGGATATATATCCCTTGACAAGAGAGAGATAGACGAGGCCTTTACCAAGTTTAAAGAATTAGCTGATAAGAAGAAAAATATACTGGATAGGGATATAGAAGCTATTATAAATCAGAAGGCCATAGAGGTGCCACAGGTATATGAACTTCTATACTTTCATATATCGAGTGGAAATACACTGCTCTCCACATCTACAGTAAGGCTAAAGTGTGAAGAGGGAGAGATAGAAGAGGCCGCTTGCGGTTCAGGACCAATAGATGCAACCTTTAAGGCAATAAGTCGGGCAACGGAATTAGATATTAAACTTGAAGATTATTCTCTAAGGGCCATTACAAGTGGTGCGGATGCTCTTGGGGAGAGTACAGTTAGGATTAGAGAGAATGGCGAGATTTTCACGGGGCGAGGAGTAAGCACTGATATCATAGAGGCTAGTGCTAGAGCCTACGTAAATGCAATAAATAAGATGCTCTATGAGATAGGATAGGACTGAACTTAAAAAGTAGAAAAGGAGATGGTGGGGTTGGGAATTTA
Organism: uncultured Bacillota bacterium; assembly: GCA_938003945.1. GTDB lineage: Bacteria > Bacillota > Clostridia > Caldicoprobacterales > Xylanivirgaceae > UBA3920. Next base: position 12,260 of record CALKWW010000054.1, read on the forward strand.
AATACTTTTAAAGACAAGATATATGTATATGATTCTACACTTAGAGATGGTGCTCAAGGAGAAGGTATATCTTTTACGGTAGAGGATAAGTTGAAAATAGTCAGAGTGCTTGATGGACTAGGACTAGATTATATAGAAGGGGGCAATCCCAGTTCTAATCCTAAAGATGCAGAATTCTTCGAACAGATGAAGAAAATAGAACTAAGGAATTCAAAGTTAGTGGCGTTTGGAAGTACTAGACGACCACATACCCCAGTAGAAGAAGACAGAAATGTAGATGCTCTTGTCAAAGCGAGCACTGATACCATTGCAATCTTTGGGAAGAGTTGGGATTTTCACGTAACCCACGTATTGAGGACAACATATGAAGAAAATCTAAGTATGATATATGATACGGTGTCATATTTTAAGGATTTGGGCAAAGAAGTAGTATTTGATGCAGAGCATTTCTTTGATGGATATAATTCAAATTCTATCTATGCAATGGAGGTCTTAGAGACTGCAGCAAAAGCTGGTGCTGACTGGCTCGTACTGTGCGATACAAATGGTGGTGTGTTTCCAAGCTATATGGGTGAGATAGTCCAAAAAATAGTGGCGAGGTTTTTAGTACCCATCGGTATACACTGTCATGATGACGGTGGTATGGCTATTGCAAATAGCATAGTAGCTGTGGAAAATGGTGTATCCCAGGTTCAAGGAACCATGAATGGATATGGTGAGCGATGCGGCAATGCAAACTTGTCTGTAATAATACCTAATATTCAGATCAAGATGGAGAGGGAATGCATTCCCACAAGGCGACTTAGAAGCCTAACCAGCGTATCTCGATATGTGGACGAAATAGCCAATCTTCAATCTGATGAGAGAATGCCATATGTGGGCAATAGCGCGTTTGCTCACAAAGGTGGTATGCATATAGACGCCATACTCAAAGAACCCATGTCGTTTGAGCATATACAACCTCAGCTTGTAGGCAATGAGCGGCGTATTCTCATGTCAGAAGTGGCAGGACGGAGCACGGTATTGAGCAAGGTGAAAAAGGTAGCTCCCCATATAACAAAGGACTGTCCCGAAACCCAACTTATAATTGATGAGCTAAAGAGATTGGAATATGAGGGTTATCAGTTTGAGGGGGCAGAGAGCTCGTTTGAGCTCATGATAATGCGAACACTGGGTAAAGAGATAAAGTTTTTTGAGGTCAAAGACTTTAAGGTATTCTGTGAAGAACATTGGAGTGGTGAATATAGTGCTAGTGCCATTGTCAAGGTAGAGGTGGATGGCGTGGATGAGATAACGGCTGCAGAGGGAGATGGTCCAGTCAATGCCCTAGATTTGGCCCTTAGAAAGGCATTAGAGGTATTCTATCCCCAGCTCAAAACAATGCGTCTTACTGACTATAAGGTGAGGGTTTTAGATGCTACACTTACCACTGCATCAAAGGTTAGGGTTCATATAGAGTCTACAGATGGAAACAGGATGTGGGGTACGGTAGGGGTGTCTACAAATATAATAGAGGCCAGTTGGATAGCACTTGTAGACTCGATAGAATATTATCTATACCACGAAGATAAGTGGAGGCAGGCTGATGTATAGATTAGTAGTGAATATATAATATGAGGTTAGATATTATTGATAGTACAGTCAAACTGATGCATAGACTAATAGTGGATATGGTGAAAAATCAAAGGGTTTCCATTCAAAAAAATAGAGGGTATAGAGAGGGGAAAGAATATGGGGATGACCATGACTCAGAAAATCTTGGCCCACAGCGCCGGTGCCGGCGCTGTAGAGCCAGGTCAGTTTATAATGTCAGATCTCGATTTGGTATTAGGTAACGATATAACCACACCTGTAGCCATAGAGGAGTTCAAAAAGATAGGCAAAGCCGATGTGTTTCATACTCAAAAAGTGGCTATAGTACCTGATCACTTCACACCAAATAAGGATATAAGAGCAGCTGAGCAGTGTAGAGCCATTAGGGATTTTGTTCACCAAATGGATATAGAAAACTATTTTGAAGTAGGAGAGATGGGAATAGAACATGCCCTCATCCCAGAGAAAGGTTTAGTGGTGGCAGGAGATGTTGTAATAGGTGCTGACTCCCATACCTGTACCTACGGGGCATTGGGGGCATTTGCCACGGGTGTAGGCAGTACTGATATGGCAGCAGGTATGGCAATGGGTAAGGCCTGGTTCAAGGTACCGGAGGCCATAAAATTTGTACTCACTGGCAAGAAACAAAAATGGGTGAGTGGAAAGGATATAATTCTTCATATAATAGGTATGATTGGCGTAGATGGCGCTCTCTACAAGTCAATGGAGTATACAGGACAAGGTCTATCAGATCTTTCCATGGATGAACGATTTACAATTGCCAATATGGCAATTGAAGCAGGAGCAAAGAATGGAATATTTGAAGTAGACGAGAAGACAATTACCTATATGGAGCAGCACTCTACAAAGAAGTATGATATATTTAAGGCAGATGACGATGCAGAATATAGTGAAGTATATGAGATAGATCTAGAGAGCATACGTCCCACAGTGGCATTTCCTCATCTACCAGATAATACTCGTACTATAGATGAGATAGGAGACATCCCCATAGATCAGGTGGTAATAGGTTCATGCACAAATGGTAGGCTGGAGGATCTACAAATTGCAGCCAATATCCTAAAAGGGAAGACAATAAAAAAGGGAGTGAGGACTATAATAATCCCTGCTACTCAGAAGATCTATTTGGAAGCCTTACGGGAAGGCCTCATTGAAATATTTATAGAGGCAGGTGCTGTGGTCAGCACTCCAACATGTGGGCCATGTTTGGGAGGGCATATGGGAATACTTGCAAAGGGAGAGCGAGCAATTTCTACTACCAATAGGAATTTTGTAGGTAGGATGGGGCATAAAGAGAGTGAAGTATACCTTGCAAGTCCTGCAGTTGCTGCCTCTTCGGCAATAACGGGTAGAATATCTTCTCCAGAGGAGGTGCTATAGATGCTTAAAGGAAGGGCGCACAAATATGGCGATAATGTGGATACAGATGTGATAATACCTGCACGATATCTCACAACCATTGATTGGGATGAATTAGCCTCTCATTGTATGGTAGATATAGACGTGGATTTTACCAACAGAGTAAGGCCTGGTGACGTAATGGTGGCAGGATGGAACTTTGGATGTGGTTCATCTCGGGAACATGCACCCATTGCCATAAAGGCCTCAGGTATCAGCTGTGTAATAGCCAAGTCCTTTGCTAGGATATTTTATAGAAATGCTATAAATATAGGACTTCCTATAATAGAGTGTACAGAAGCGGTGGATGATATTGAATGTGGTGATATGGTATCTGTGGATATGGAAAAAGGGATAATAATCAACCTCACAGAGGGAAGGGAATATCACGCTATGGGTTTTCCTCCATTTATGCAAGAGATAATAAACTCAGATGGACTCATAGGATATATAAAGGATAATAGAAAATGATGTAGGAAGGATGGAGACTCTATGAAGATTGTATTGATACCAGGAGATGGTATAGGACCAGAGATAACAAGGCAGGTTAAAAAAACATTAGATGTAATTGGAGCTAAGTACTCATGTACATTTCAATATGAATATGCCCTCTTAGGTGGGGTGGCAATAGATGAGACTGGGATACCACTTCCACGGGAGACTGTAGACATCTGTACAGAGAGTAGGGCAGTTTTTTTAGGTGCCGTGGGAGGAGACAGATGGGATGCCCTCCCTGGGAACCTTCGTCCAGAGGCTGGACTTCTTGGAATAAGAAAGGTGCTAGGGCTATATGCCAACCTTCGTCCTGCCTTACTATTTCCCCAGCTCAAGGCAGCCTCTACGCTTAAGGAGGATGTATTGGGAGATGGGCTTGATATAATGATTGTCCGTGAGCTTACAGGTGGGATGTATTTTGGTGAAAAAGGTAGGGAGGAACTAGAAAAAGGTGAGAGGGCATGGGATGTAGAGGTATATACCACAGAAGAGATAGAGCGTGTTGTACGCTTTGCATTTGATATAGCTAGGGATAGAAGTGGCCACCTTACATCTATAGATAAGGCCAATGTGCTTGAGAGTTCTAGGTTATGGCGCTCTGTTGTAAAGAGGGTGGCAAAGGATTACGAAGATATAGAGCTTCGCCATATGTATGTGGACAATGCGGCCATGCAGTTAGTTAGGAATCCAAAGCAGTTTGATGTAATAGTAACTAATAATATATTTGGTGACATATTGAGTGATGAAGCAGGTATGCTCACAGGTTCACTAGGTATGTTGCCATCTGCTAGCATAGGCGATGGAAGTATAGGATTGTATGAGCCAATACATGGTTCAGCTCCAGATATTGCAGGGCAGGATGTAGCAAATCCTATTGCCAGTATAATGAGTGGTGCTATGATGTTAGAGTATTCCTTTAACATGAAGGATGCGGCGCAAGATATATATAGGGCAGTGGGAGATGTATTAGATAGAGGTTATCGCACAGCAGATATAATGGAGCCGGGTATGCAGGAAGTTGGCACTGAACAGATGGGTGACTTGATTGCAGGTGCACTGAAAAATTAAAAATATTTTGTTTGATTCAAGGGGGAAATATGGAAGCGTATATAGGATCAAGGCACATAAGATATGGACGAAGAAAGAGATACACTATAAATAAGAGACGGTTTACGATGTTCCTCACTACATTATTTCTTCTCATAGTTCTCATACTCTATATTATAATGCCTGATGTTTTTTCCAATCAATATAGAGTGGGGGATATGGAAGCTGAACATCTCAATATATATTTCAATACTGCCTTAGATCAGAAGGTACCATGGTTTTATTTGGCGGCAGTTGATAAGGCAGAGAAAATTTCTGCAGGGAATGTGACAACTGAAAGGTCAGGCAAGATAGGTCTATATCTGCAGGACATCCAGTCATCAGACCAGCTTAGAGATATGCTAGCAAATTACAGAGAAGATAAGAAATTTCTATCCAAGGTGGACAGGGAAGTTAAAAAGTTTAAATACTTAAATGGAATATATGAAGGTAAGGTCTTCCCTATTTCACTAGGATATGAATATGTATATGAAGATGGTTTCGGTGCCAAGCGAACCTATGGAGGGGAGAGAAGTCATGAAGGTATAGATATAATGTGTGACTTTGATACACCCGTCATATCTGTGTGTAATGGCACAGTGAAAAAGAAAGGTTGGCTTGAGCTGGGAGGATGGCGATTATATATAGAGGGCAGTGATGGAATAGACTACTATTATGCCCATCTGTCTAAGTATGCAGCGAGTATAAAAGAAGGTAGTAATGTAAAAAAAGGTCAACTAATAGGATATGTAGGTGATACAGGATATGGCTCAATAGGAACTAGTGGAAAATTTGAACCACATCTACATTTTGGTATGTATGAAAAGGGGAAGGCTGTAAATCCATACCCATTTTTAAAGGCATGGGAACTATATAAAGAGGAGATTGAATAGTGAGTTATGGGAGGTTTTACAAAGTGAATGTAAGAGATGTTATAAGAAGTAGACGAAGTATTAGAAAGTATAAGCAGAAATCTATTGAAAGGAGTACACTAGAGGCATTAATAGAAGGGGCAAGATTAGCCCCTTCGGCGGCTAATTTACAACCTTTAGAATACATTTTGGTGGACGATAAAGAGCTCTTAGACGAAGTGTTTGAGACTCTTGCATGGGCTGCATATATTGCCCCAGAGGGTACACCAAAAGAAAATGAGAGGCCTACAGCATATATAGTTGTGCTTATCAAAACTGAAGATAAAAGTAGATTGGTTGGTCATGATGCCGGCGCGGCCATAATGAGTATATTACTTGAAGCTCATAGCTATGGAATAGGAAGCTGTTGGATAGGTTCAGCCAAGAGGGAAGAATTGAAGGGAATATTGAATATCCCCAACAATTATGAAATTGATTCGGTTATAGCTTTAGGTTATCCGGCGGAAGCATCTATATTCGAGGATATGACCGATTCTATAAAATACTATAGGGATGACAAAGGAGTTTTACATGTACCTAAGAGGGCACTAGAGAGTATACTCCACATAAATGGATTTTAAGAGTGTCTTCCATGTCATACCTAAGTATATTCATCAAGGGATATGATCCATATAAATGGCTTTTAGGGGGAGATAAGATATGAGAAGCAGTAGAGTTAAAACAGGTTTTGAGAGGGCACCTCATCGCTCTCTATTCAAGGCCATGGGATATATTGATGAGGAGCTAGATAGACCTCTTATAGGTATAGTAAATGCAAAGAGTGAAATAATACCTGGTCATATACACCTGGATACAATAGCTAAAGCAGTTAAAGAGGGAGTGAGAATGGCTGGAGGTACGCCCATTGAATTTCCCTGTATAGGTGTGTGTGATGGTATAGCAATGGGGCATATGGGTATGAATTACTCCCTTGCTACTCGGGAGCTTATAGCAGACAGTATAGAGGCCATGACAATGGCTCATGGATTCGATGGTTTAGTCTTAATACCCAATTGCGATAAGATAGTGCCAGGTATGCTCATGGCAGCTGCTAGGCTCAATATTCCAGCTATAGTAGTAAGTGGTGGTCCCATGCTTGCTGGAAAGTTAGGTGGAGAAGATGTGGATTTGAGTACGGTATTTGAAGCTGTGGGTGCTGTAAAGGCAGGTAATATGACAGAGGATGAACTAGGAGAATTAGAAGAGAGGGCATGTCCTAGCTGTGGTTCATGCTCTGGTATGTATACTGCAAATTCTATGAATTGCCTTACTGAAGCGTTGGGTATGGCTCTTCCTGGGAATGGGACAATTCCTGCAGTATATGCGGCTAGAATGAGACTTGCGAAGGAGACAGGAATGCTGATAATGGATTTGGTGAGAAGAGATATAAAACCTAGGGATATAATGGTGAAAGATGCCTTTAAAAATGCTCTAACTGTGGATATGGCACTTGGCTGTTCCACAAATTCAGTACTCCATCTTCCGGCTATTGCCAATGAAGCAGGTATTTTAATAGATTTGGACATAGTCAACGAGATAAGCGAGAGGACACCCAATCTGTGCAGACTGAGTCCTGCAGGCCCTCATCATGTGGAAGACCTCTGCATGGCAGGTGGAGTGCAGGCGGTTATGAAAGAGTTATCTAAGGGTAACCTCATAGCCATGGATGAAAAGACGGTTACAGGAAAGACAGTGGGAGAGAATATAGAAAAGGCTAAGCTCTTAGATGAAGAAGTGATAAGGCCCATCACTACCCCCTATAGTGAAACTGGAGGGATAAGGGTACTTCGGGGGAATTTAGCCCCCGATGGAGCAGTTGTAAAGCAGTCAGCAGTGGCAAAGGAGATGCTTGTCCATAGGGGCCCTGCTAGGGTGTTTGACTCGGAGGAAGGCGCTTTTGAAGCTATATTAAATGGCAGTATCAAAAAGGGTGATGTGATAGTTATTCGCTACGAAGGTCCTAAAGGTGGTCCTGGGATGAAGGAGATGCTATCTCCCACATCTGCAATTGCCGGTATGGGTTTGGATAGAGATGTTGCTTTACTTACTGATGGAAGGTTTTCCGGCGCCACTAGAGGTGCATCCATAGGTCATGTATCTCCAGAGGCAATGGAGGGGGGACCTATTGGGATAGTGGAGGATGGGGATATTATATCCATAGATATTCCCGATGGAAGGCTTAATATTGAACTGAATGACGAGGCAATTAAAAGACGACTTGCGAAGTGGAAGATGCCAGAGCCCAAAGTCAAAGGAGGGTATCTTGCAAGGTATGCTAGCATGGTGACATCGGCCGGCGCCGGCGCGATATTAAAAAAAGACAGGTGAGGGGAATGTAGTGTCTTTATTCGCTTTGCAAATGGTCAATGATGTAGAAACTGGCACACTTTCCTATAGTTATAAATACAATATATTAAGTATATTATAGGGAAGTGATATTATGGATTGTTCGTGTACTTGTAGAGATGGAGCTATTGCACATATAAAAGGTGGTCCACTCGCTCCAGATCTTATAGGCACGGTCTTATTTGAAGAGGTTGCAGGTGGAACCATGGTAAAAGTCACAGTATGCGGTCTGCCTCCATATAGTACGGCCAAAGATGGCAAGCCCCAGATAGGGCCTCATGGATTTCATATACATGAATATGGTTGCTGTGAAGTGGAAGATGAGGAAAATCCATTTATGAAGGCAGGAGAACATTGGAATCCTGACAATCAGCCCCATGGCAATCACGCAGGAGATTTTCCTGTGATTTTCTCAAACAATGGTTATGGTCAGATGTGCTTTTTCACAGATAGGTTTAAGTCAAGCGATGTGGTTGGGAAGTCGGTTATAATACATCAAAGTCCGGACGACTATAGGACTCAACCTGCGGGAAATGCGGGGAAGCGTCTTGCATGTGGTGTGATATGTAAGCTTTGTTGATAGTCAAACGGGAACGATTTTGTATCGTTCCCGTTTTCATTGCAAAAGTTCCTACTACAGTATGCTTTTTAGCTAGGAACGAATCAGTTATTTTAGAAGTATATTTTAAGAAAAATAAATCAAAATAACCCTCGGAAAAGTATCTGGCCGTGGCTGCTTTAGAAGTATACTTTAAGAGAAATGGGTGCCGGAAGAGAAAAAGGTGCCAGATTTTTGGCAGGGAAGGGGTTATTCTTTAAACATAGTGGAGCTGAGAG
>CALKWW010000055.1 GCA_938003945.1 uncultured Bacillota bacterium
TATGTGGATATATAGCATTATCAAATCTATTCTTCGTTCTAAAACTGTAAGTTTTTACAACTTGTCCATTTTGTATGGATTTTATGTTAATATCATGTATGATATTAACATAAAAATGAGGAGACGCTCATGAAAAGATTGGTTATGAAGTTCCGTGATCTAATAGCAACCTTTGCATTGGCTACCACGGCAATGAACGTAAATCAAACTTGTATGTGCTGGATCCACCAACCTAAGCTACCACGAGGCGCAGAAAAACTTCGCAAGTTCTGATGGCAACTAAATTTTCTAACAAAGTTGTGGACTGGCTTATTGTCAATGGAACTGTCAAAGCCGAACAGACAAGCCCTCCCTTGTGAAATACTCTGGCAGATGCTATACTGTTGTATATGATATTACACATTAAACACTACACATTGCGAATATAAATGCTACATTTGTTTTTGCACCATATATCTACATTTTAATATTTTGGAGGGAACTATATTGGATAAGTATACCCTTATATCAAATATAAGCAAACTCAAATCCCAGAAAAATGCTCTAATATTGGCCCATAACTATCAATTGCCAGAGGTGCAAGAGGTGGCAGATTCTGTAGGTGACTCCCTTAGTCTATGTAGAAAAGCGGCTAAGAGTCAAGAGGATATAATAGTATTCTGTGGCGTTAGATTCATGGCAGAGACTGCCAAACTCTTAAATCCCAAAAAGACAGTCCTTCTTCCATCATTAAATGCAAAATGTCCCATGGCCGATATGATAGATAGGGACACAATCAGGGAGCTTAAGGGAAGATATAGGGATGCAAAGGTTGTATGCTATGTAAATTCAAGTGTAGATGTAAAGGCAGAGAGTCATATATCTTGTACATCTTCAAATGCAGTAGATATTGTGAATAGTCAAAAGGTTGATAGAATAATATTTACTCCAGATAGAAATCTTGCCAGTTATGTGGAAGAACATGTACATACAAAGGAAATAATAAAGACAGATGGCTATTGCCCTGTACACGCATCGTTGACGGCGGAGGATATATACAAAAAAAAGGCCAAGTATCCCCATGCCAAAGTATTAGTGCATCCAGAATGCACATCTAGTGCAAGGGAGCATGCCAATTTTGTAGGAGGTACTGAGGCCATAATAGACTATGCGATTGGCTCGGCAGATGAGCAGTTTTTAATAGGCACCGAAATTGGGGTATTACACAGGCTCAAGAAAAGTTGTCCTGATAAAGAATTCCATATGTTATCAGATAAGCTTGTATGTCCTGGTATGAAGGACATTACTTTAGAGAGAATACACAATGCCCTTCTTTGGGAACAATATCCCATAAATATTGACACAGATGTACATAGAGATGCTGCAGATAGCCTCCATAGAATGTTTGAAATATGAGATTGAGTATAAGAAATCCGGTAACATTTGTTACCGGATTTTTATTATATATAGCTCTATTCAAAATATGTAGGTAGGGCTTTTTCTAATTCCTATTTTAGGGTATAATTACAATAGGAGTCTAAATTCGACAGGAAATAATAAAATCCTAGTCTATAGAGCTATAAAATACAAGGGGGAGAGTACATATGTATGAAGAGATATTAGATAGACAGCGAAAATTCTTTAGAAGTGGAGCCACTCTAGAGGTTGAATTTCGGGAAAAGCAACTTATAAAACTCAAACAGATGATAGTAGAGAATGAGGAAAAGATTTTAACTGCCATCAGGAAGGATCTGAATAAATCAGATATGGAGGGTTACTTAACTGAGGTAGGATTCGTATTAAATGAACTCGACTATATTATAAAAAAACTAAATCGCTTTGCCTACCCAAGAGCTGTCAAGACTCCTATCGCTTATTTTGGGTCAAAGAGCTATGTGTTGTCTGAACCCTATGGTGTGGTACTCATATTGAGTCCATGGAATTATCCATTTCAGCTTGCCATTGCTCCCCTCATTGGAGCTATTGCTGCGGGCAACTGTGCCATAATAAAGCCATCTGAACATTCCCCCCATACCACTGCTCTAATAGATGAATTAATTACACAATATTTTGATGAGGATTATATAAAAGTCATACAAGGGGAAATACCAGAGACTCAGGCTCTTTTAAAAGAGAAGTTTGACTATATATTCTTTACAGGTAGTACCTTTGTGGGTAGGATAGTCATGGAGGCAGCGGCAAGACACCTGACGCCTGTCACATTGGAGCTCGGTGGTAAGAGTCCGTGTATTGTGGAAGAAGATGTGGATATAGAGCTCACTGCACGGCGTATAGCTTGGGGTAAATTTTTAAATGCAGGCCAGACATGTGTTGCTCCTGATTATCTGCTTGTCAATAGCAGTGTAAAGGAAGAGCTTTTAGACGCATTTAAAGGGGTAATCCATGATTTTTATGGTGGGGATCCCAGGAAGAGCAAGTATTATGTACGTATAATAAATGAGAGGCATTTTGATAGGCTGACAGGTCTGTTAGATGGTGGCGATGTAGTATTAGGAGGGGATACTAATAGGGATGAACTCTATATTGCTCCTACAATACTAGATAATGTGCAAATAGATCATAAATTAATGGAAGAGGAGATATTCGGGCCTCTACTTCCCATTATAGCTTATGATGAGTTAGAAGAGGCGGTGGAGTTTATAACCAATCGACCTAAACCGTTGGCATTATATCTATTTACAGAGGATAGGGCTAAAAAATCCTATGTGCTTAGAAACACTTCATCTGGTGGGGTGTGCATAAATGATACCATAACCCATATGACGACTAAATGGCTTCCATTTGGAGGTGTGGGTGATAGTGGCATGGGTAGATACCATGGTAAAGCCTCATTCGATACTTTTTCTAATAAAAAGAGTGTATTAGAGGGTGGATTTACATTTGATACAAAACAGAAGTACCCACCATATACTACGCCATTTGAAAAAATGAAAAAACTTATGAGATTTCTATAATATAGTCGGGCTAGGTATATCTTGTAGCACTTTATATATTCAAAAATATGGGTTTTGCAGTTTGTTGAAAGATGTCTAAATATAGGGTATTATATATATAGAGAGCTTTACGGTGAATAACTGCCCCTATAGCCTGGTGGTTTGGGGTATATACATATCTTAAAGACAGAATTATGGTTCTTAGATTGCTCCACTAAAATTTAACTTGAGTAAAAACTTCAAGCACTATTTTAAAGAGTATTATGGCAACAAACTCAGACAAGGTTATAGATTTTGGCTATCTGCATAATAGTAGAAGATATTTTTTTACTATAAAATATTGAAAGTCTAGGGGGGTTTATGGTTGATTTTACGAAAGTCTATGAGGATATTCTCAATACTGGTGATATTCATATTGGCAAGTTGTGCTTATACTCATGGTGATTGGATAGATTTTGTTGAATATGATGATATTCAATATATAAGAAATTATGAAAACGAAATTAAAGGTAATCTTCTAACAGTAGATGATATAGATAAAGAGTATTTTGAAGTCAAGAGAAAGCTATCTGGAGGGATAAATAATCCTGGATATGTATCAAAGAGTGGGGATGCTGCTTATCTTGATGAAGGCACCTTGATATATACGGTAAAGGGCTATGATCCTGATTTTAGGGTGGCAGCTTTTCAAGATGAAGATATCATATTATATGAAGCGTATAGGAATAAATGGGCAAAGAAGGGTTCGGAGCTACTTGACATTGAAGATAAGGTAGACAGTATATCTATTATGGAAAATAGAGAAGAGGACAGTGAAAAAATTGCCACAATAGACGATGAAGAAACTGTTGAAAAATTGGTGGACATGATTATGGAGGCACCTGTTGATCATAGTGAAGGTGTAGGAGAAGAGCAATATTATATGCTGACTTTTTATTTAAAAGATGGTACTGTTGTGAATAGATACTATGATATAGGTGGAGGAATTTTGGCAATGGGAATACAGTTGCCTGAAGAGTTTAGGGACATTATTGAGTACGCATGTGAAGAGCAAAAATAATTTTTTAAATTTGCCATTGATGTCTCGTCTTCTCTTTAAGGGAGGCGAGGCTTTATAGTTTAAAGGGAGTTTTATAGTAAATTTTAGTAGGGAGGAATGCGTATGAATATTTTAGGATTAGAAGTAAGTACATCATCGGCAAAGACCATAATCTACTCTTCTGATAATGGTGTTGTAGATGTACAGAGCATACCCTATCCATCTGAGGTATGTGATGTGGTATCACAGGATATAGAGGGGATGTATGGAACTTTAATTGAATGCACAAAGAAAATCCTCAAGGATAATGACCTCAATATAGATGCAATAGGAATAAGTACTACCTGGCACAGTCTATTATTATTAGATTCCGATAAAAGGCCAATAGGTAGACTTAGAACGTGGGCAGACACTGAAGCTTCCCATACATCAAAGCGATATAGGGAAGATACAACTCTTAGCTCAGAGTTTTATAAAAAGACGGGCTGTGTAATACACAGTGTATATCCCATCTGGAAGTACATGCATATAAAAGCTGAGGACAGTGCCACTGCAGAAAAGGCTAGATATCTCTCTTCTCAGCAGGAGTACATATTCGAAAGATTGACAGGGGAGAGGGCAGTATCTAAAACAATGGCTTCAGGTACTGGATTTTTTAATATAAATACTCTTGATTGGGACAGTGACATATTGAATTTTGCAGGGTTAGATAAAAGAGCGCTCTCCCCACTTGTAGAGCCCACCTATTTTGCACCTTTGACAGAGGAGGCAGCAAGGGAGATGGATCTGGCATCTGGTATTCCTGTTGTAATAGGTGGTTCTGACGGTGCTTTAAACCAAATTGGCGCCGGCGCAATGGAGGAGGGTATAATGACATTGTCTGTGGGGACTAGTGGTGCACTTAGGTTGGCATCTAAGGTTCCAGTCATTCCCCAAGAGCCTTCGACATGGTGCTATTATCTAGCAGATGGCAAGCGAATTGCTGGGGCGGCAACTGCCGGCGCCGGCAACTGTGTAGAGTGGTTTGTAAAGCGTTTAAATAGCCATAGTGGCCTTGGATTTAGTGAACTGGAAGCTCATATGGAGGCCATTGATAGGGCAGAGGCACCAATATTCTTGCCATTTCTCTATGGGGAGAGGTGTCCAGGTTGGAATGATGAGAGGCAAGGTGGTTTTTATGGACTCAAAGGAGAACATCTCATAGGCGATATGTACTATTCATTATTAGAAGGGATACTCTTTAATCTATATCATTGTTATATAATACTCACTGAGGTAATGGACATACCAAAGGAGATAAGGATATCAGGTGGGATAACAAATTCCGATATATGGTTGCAGATGGCAGCTGATATATTCCAAAGGGAGATAATAACTTCACAGATAGAACACGCCTCCATAATAGGTGGTGTGGCCTTAGCTTTAAATGCCATGGGAGAGTTAGAATCTCTAGATGAATTTTCATCTCCAATGGGTGAGAGGATAGAGCCTAATAGGGATATGGCAGGCCACTATAGAAGGCGTTTTGAAAAGTATTTAAAGCTATATGAGAGAATATAGCTTTAAATAAATATCTTAATCAAAATAGCAAATAGACCTCTATTTGCTATTTGTCTGTTTGGACATTGACCTAGATAATAGCTATAAGTGAACATTTTTAGCTATTAGCATTAGCGGACATTGGTTTAGCTAGTAGATCTAAAATGATATTAGGAAGCGAAGTGAAATTAGATGGATATATTTTTAAGCATTTTAAGCAATAATATAGTACCAATATTTATAATTATATGCTTAGGATATGGATTAAATAAGAGCTTTGATCTCGACATAGATACATTGAGTAAATTAAATTTTTATTTATATGTCCCCAGTTTTACCTTTTATAATCTATATAGGACACAGATATCTATGGAACTCATAAATGTATTGTTATTTGGTATCGCCATGTTTGTAATAAATTTTATTATAGGATTTATAGTTACAAAGATAGCCCGACTAGACAAGGGCATGACTGCAGCCATGCAAAACTCCCTAATGTTCTACAACTCAGGGAATATAGGGATCCCCCTTATAACTCTTGTATTCAGTGATACTCCCTATTTAGAGCTGGCTCTTGCCTGTCAAGTTATGATACTTGTTGTTCAAAATTTGACCACCAATACAGTGGGTTTCATAAATGCTGGTAGGGCAACTGTATCCATAAGGGAGGCTGTTGTAAGGGTATTAAAAATGCCTACCATATATGTGATACCTCTTGTATTTCTCTTGAAGGCATTGCCATTGGATTTGACTAATACATTTCTGTGGCCTACCCTCACATACATACAAAATGGACTTATAAGTATAGCTTTGTTTTCACTTGGGGTTCAGCTCAGCAAATCCAAACTTTCTGTCAAGAGTCCCATGGTATATGTGGCAGTTATATTTAGATTACTTGGAGGTCCAGCCATTGCAGCCTTGCTCATTTATATATTCAAATTTGAAGGAGTAATAGCACAGGCAGTTTTCATATCCTCATCTGTACCTACGGCACTTAATACTGCACTCATTGCTGTAGAATGTAAAAATAAGGAGGATTTTGCTGCGCAGGTTGTAATGCTATCTACCATTTTAAGTGCCATCACCATGACGGGAGTAATATATATGTCTAGGATTTTATTTCCCATTCAATAGTCAAAAAAAGGGACAGCACATTATATTATTATGATGTGCTATCCCAAATGCAATTTTTGTTGTGAAGCAGTATATACAGGTATATACTGGCAATGGCAGTCTTCGGATATGTGAGATATGTGAGTCTTTTAAAGCGAATATCCTTCTCTGCTTCAGCTCTTGCATTGTATAGATATATAGGCAGGTATTTTCGATCTAGACGTATCTTAGACAGGAGTGTCCTATTACTCTTCATAGAAGGTTTATCATCATCTTCGGATATTGCAGATGCTATTCTTTTTACATACTCGTTATACTCTAAGCTACTTAGCATATGTTCATATGCGATGAATATACTCTCATTTAAATCCTTTAATGTATAGACCTTATATCTATCTACACCCAATTCTTCGGCGGTTATTTCAGCCATCGCCACAATGAAAGAACTATCTACCGGTGTATCTTTATCCATATAGTGATATATGGTCTTCATCATCTTATATAGTATTAATTTACTATCTACACCAAGATAATCTTGTAGCTCATTTAGACATATATTATACGGAGATGTAGTATTAGTGTCTTCATCTAGTGTTGGGACTATGTAATATTTTTTTCCTTTTAGTATGTCAAATGTCTTTAGGGCATCCATGTATCCGATCTTGATGTTTTCTCGAGATTTTTGGGGATCTATCTCCAAAGTGCCTCCAAGATCTTGTGTGTTCTCTATTACGGTTATATTGCAGTCGCTATAATCTTCTAATTTGTCTCTACGTTGTACCACTGGGACACCTGTGAATCCACCTGATATGTCAACCACGATTATATCTTTTATACCCTTTTCTACTAAAGGTGCTATGGGGATATTATCATAGAATCCTCCATCTATGTATCTTTTGTTGTCAATTTCTATAGGTTTAAAGGCTGGAAAACATGCACTTGCTACTAAGTAGTCTACTATATGCTCTTTTGGCATTTCGTCTTTAAATATCTGTAGAGGTTTTCGATCTGTCAATGAAAATGTGATTATTCCAAGGTCAATGGGTGAATTTCTTATTCTATATTCGTCTATATATTCTCGTAGTAGATTTGTTAGGGGACTTATATCAAGTCCATCGCCATTTATTGTGTTTTTAAAAAACTTAAAAGGTGTCATGTGTCTTTCATATATCTTTTCTGTCTCCCATATGTCTTTTCTGACATCTATTATATGTTCTACTGAGAGGGTAGACCAAGCGAGCTCTAAGAGTTCTATATCACCTTGTACTAACATGGCTCCGTTTAATGCTCCTATAGAGGTGCCTGTAATTGCACATATTGGAATGTCAAGCTCCTCTATGGCCTTCCATACTCCGACTTCATAACTTCCCTTGGCTCCACCCCCTGATAGCACTAAACCGTATCCATTCATTTTTTCACTCTCCCATGGGGAGACCCCCTTCACCCCCGATCATGGCAACGAGGATGAAGGGGGTCCTTATTGAAAATTAAAAAGCCGTACACTTCTATTATAATATAAAAAGTACATTAAGGAAAGTATAATATTGGAAAAGCATTGCTTTGTTTAAGTAGGTCATCATTTATAGTATTCAGCCATCCTTATAGCAATAGTTATATATCCTTCCCAATCTATTTTTTTATTTACAATGATAGAATACATTTTGATTATGACTTTGTGTAAAAGTCCTCTTGTTTTGGTTTTACTTCATGCAAATATGTTATATAATAGGAAATAACCGGGTTTTAATTGGAGAGTACGCATTTTGTAATGTGGATAGAATAAAGTTTAATTGGCACATAGCAAATAAAATAATGTATGGAAGGAGAACTCTAGAATGATATATATGGATCATATATCCAAGTGTTATAATAAGGGAGAGATAAAGGCAGTAGACGATCTCTGCCTTAATGTACGCCCAGGTGAAATATTTGGATTTTTAGGTCCCAACGGCGCAGGAAAGACCACTACAATAAAGATGATGGTGGGGCTTTTAAAACCCGACAGTGGAAATATAATCATAAATGGATATGACAATCAAAATGAAGCAATTGACGCAAAACGTTCAATAGGTTATGTACCCGACAATCCAGAGGTTTATGATAGATTGAGGGGAATAGAGTATTTAAATTTTCTAGCCGATGTATATGAGGTGGCAGAGGATATTAGGAAGGATAGAATAGAATTTCTACTTCATAAATTTGGGCTCTCTGACTATATATACGATCCTATAAATACATACTCTCATGGTATGAAACAAAAGATAGTCCTAATAGGGGCACTTATACATGAGCCGGCAGTGTGGGTACTAGATGAGCCTATGGTGGGATTGGATCCAAAATCTTCACATTTTTTAAAAGAATATATGAGGGAACATTGTAATAGAGGGAATACAGTGTTCTTTTCAACCCATGTACTGGAAATTGCAGAGAGGCTATGTGATAGGATTGGCATAATAGATAGAGGAAAGTTGATAGCTGTAGGTACTATGGCCGACCTGCGTGATGGCGAACAAATTGAATCATTGGAGAATATATTCTTGGAGCTTACAAAATGAGAAAGCCACTTAAGTCCCTCATAAGAGTAAGTCTTAAAAACAATTTCAGTATTGTTTCCCTAAGGTACAAACTAAAGCACCAAGACAATAGGCGTGGAGAGCTCATAGCCTCCTTAATTGCCATAGCTATAGCTTTTGCCTCTCTCATATTTATGTATATATTTATATTGGTAGGTATGTATAGGCAAGGTGTGGCCACAGAACAGCCAGAACTCATAGTAGCATTTGGTTTTACTACCACACAGTTTTTTACATTGTTCTTTGGTATTATATATATAATGTCTGTGTTTTACTTCTCAAAAGACTTCTCCATATTGATACCCATGCCCCTAACTCCATCTGAAGTTATGTTAAGTAAATTTATAGCGGTGCTTGCCAATGAATATCTAGTGGTATTGCCCATGCTCCTACCTCCTATACTCATATATGGAATAAATAGAGATGTTTCACTATTTTATTGGGTAAAATCCTTGGCGTTTATTGCATTTGCTCCCATAATACCTTTGACAATGGCTGCAATACTTGTAATGGTAATAATGCGATTTATAAATTTGAGTAGGCACAAGGATACGCTCACTATCATAGGTGGGTTATTATCTATTCTCTTTGTGGTGGTGATGAGTATATACTCTCAAGACATGACAGGCATGGATGAGGAACTATTCTTAGAGACTCAGATTAATTTCATCGAAGAGATAGGTAAAAAATTCCCTCCCAGTATATGGGCCACTATAGGCCTTGTCAATGATAAAATGCAGGGAATATTAAATCTTTTGCTGTTCATAGGGGTATCTATACTCTTCTTCATGGGGCTTATATTTCTATCAGAGAGAGTATTCTATGAGGGTCTATTGGCAGGTATGGAGGCAGGCAAAAAGAGACACACAGCTAATATGCGAATTAAAGTAAAAAGGCGATCCCCACTGTCTGCCTTAGTTTTGAGGGAATGGCGACTATTTATTAGAAATCCAGGATATGCTATAAATGGTCTAGCTGGTATTATAATAATGCCACTTATTATAATCATATCCTTTTCAGCTAACGGTAAAGATATGGAGGAGCTCATCTCCCTCATGCAGTTACCAGGAGCAGATATGGCAATTACAATTGTGGGGATATTCCTAAGTATATTTACATCTACAACCAATATGATCTCATGTACAGCAATATCCCGAGAGGGGAAAGATGTTTGGATATCTAAGCTCATTCCCGTGTCGCCTAAAAAACAGGTATTGTCAAAGCTCTTTCATGCAATGATAGTATCTACAATGGGAATAGTATCCATAGGGATAATCTATGCCATATTTTTGAAGTTAAGCTTAGGTAGAACCCTTATAATATTATCTATAAGCTTTTTAGCCTCCCTCTTTATGAATATAATAGGGCTTATAGTAGATATTATGAATCCAAAGCTAGATTGGACCAATCCCCAAGAGGCATATAAATCAAATATAAATGGATTATTTGGACTTTTGTCTGTATTCATTGTCATGGGCATATTGGGAGCTTTGACTTATATCCTCATGGCTATGGGTGAATTTGTAATATACTCGGGCATGTCTGTATTGCTTATAGTATTAAGCATCTTGTCATTGAAATATCTATTTAAGAGGGTAGAGATTTCATACATAGATGATTAATAGCGATTGTGGGCAGTCAGTAGTGATTATAAGATAGTCAGTAATGATTATAAGTAAGGATTGCTTATAAGTAAGTACTGATTATAGATAGTCAGTAGCGATATAAATAATAGCCTATCTCCATATAAGATATAGAGATAGTTTCATATAGACAGAGCAGGTATATTTGCTTTGTCTATAGATAGTTTGAGTATGACTATATCAAATTATTTTGAATATTAATAATGGTTATGTTGATATATTGTAATAGGAGTGGTTATGTGCATATTTTATTTTGTGGTGGTGCCGGAGAAGTAGGAGCAAGCTGTTTTTTACTTCAGGCAGATGACAAGAATATACTTTTAGATTGTGGCATAAGGATGGCAGGTGGAAAAGATGCCCTTCCTGACTTTCGTATGATACAGGAGGCAGGTGGTGTGGATGCCATATTCATAAGTCATGCCCATCTAGATCATACGGGTTCACTTCCTATAATAAGCAGGGAATATCCAGAGGCCCCCATATATATGGCCCATGCTACAAAGGATCTAGTAAGGGTGCTTCTCTATGACAGCCTTAAGATAATGAGTAGACAAGAAGGCGAAATACCCATATATGCTGAGAAACATGTAATAGATATGTTAGATAGAATAGTGTGTTTTTCTCCCGAACATCCCATAGTTCCGTTTGACGATAGGGATATAGAGATTATATTCTATAGTGCTGGCCATATACTAGGTGCAAGTGGTATCTACATAAAGTCAACGGAAGGCAGTGTATTCTACTCTGGAGATATATCTATGACTAATCAGCATACAGTGCCTGGGGCAGCAGTTCCAAAGTTACGGCCTGATGTGATGCTCATTGAATCCACCTATGGTGATAAGCTCCATGCCAATAGACAGATAGAGGAAAGACGCCTTGTGGAGATGGTAGATGAGGTCATATCAAGGGGTGGTAAGATACTCATACCTGCATTTGCCCTAGGAAGGGCCCAAGAGATAATTCTAATATTGAGACGGGCTAAGAATAAGGGAGAACTAAAGGGTATAAAGGTGTATGTAGATGGTATGGTGAAGGATATATGTAGAGTATATAGACTGAACCCAAATTATATAAAACCTTCTCTGGCCAAGAGGGTATGGAGGGGCAATGATATATTTTTTGACGATGATATAGTAGAGGTGGAAAACGCAGATATGCGAGGGGAGATAGTGGAAGATGAGACTCCTTGCTGTATAATATCAAGCTCCGGCATGTTAAGTGGAGGTCCTAGCCAGTGGTATGCCAGTAAACTTGCCCCAGATCCCAATAACCATATAGCTATAACGGGTTACCAGGATGAGGAGGCACCAGGTAGGGCATTACTCGCTCTTCTAGATAGTGAAGAGGAAAAATCGCTTAAATTAGGTGATGTGAAGGTACCTGTGCGTTGTTCTGTAGCTAGCTATAGTCTATCTGCCCACGCCGATAGGGGTGAGCTTTTAGGGCTTGTCCATTCCCTATCCCCAAGGAAACTATTTTTAGTCCATGGTGAAGAGGAGGCCACTTTTAATCTAGGAAGGGAGATACAAGAGGAGATATGGGGTCAAGTATATATAGCCTCCAATGGTGAGGAACATGATGTGAGTATAAGCAGACCTAGGAAACAGATTAGGCGCTGGCACCTTCCCTCTCTAAACAAGTCAGGTATGCCTACAGATGATGATATGGAGCTACTTTGGGGTCACATAAGAGAAAATGGTGGTGAGAACTTTGCCATAAGTAGCGAGGAAATGCTTCGACTATGGAGGGAGGATGGCGAGTATAGCCAAGATGATCTGCAAGAACTCATGGGCAGGTTAAATACTTCAAAGTTTTTTGAGCCTGATAGAAGGCGTCCCTTCCTATTTAGGTTGGTACCTGAATATGAGCTAGAGGAAGAGGACGGGCCCATGGAGGTCAATCAGATGCTAAAACTTGCTGAGCAGTTCTTTCCCCCAGAAACTGGTCTATACAAGAGGGGAGCTCGCTTTGATGAGGGAGTGGCACTTCTATATTTTAGCTTTCCTCCGATGGCAGAGAAGCGATATAGAGATAAGCTAGCGGAGTTTGAAGATACGACTGGTTGGACGGTGGAGTTAAATGATGAGTATAATCTAGAGGCAGTTGAAAATGCCATATATAGAGTTCTACCTACAGGGAAGTATATGGAAGATAGTATGTCCTTCTATAGGGATGAAGGCTTGGTGCGAATAGTAGTGGAGGGATTGACAGATACTGAAAAGCAACATATAGTGGAGGAATTTAAAGCTCTAACAGGTTTAGAACTTTCAATAGATGATAGCTCTACAGAGGTACCCTCTCCCCCTCCAGTGGCTCAATTAGGGCAGATGGAACAAAACAGGGCATTTGCCATTATAGAAGATGCATTCTCTAAAACTCGACATCGACTATATAAGAAGAGTTTGAAACGAGATGCAGAACAATCATTCATAGAGTTATCATTTATAACGCCGGAGGTAGGGATGCAATATTCTGATCTTATAGAAGAACTAGAGGCAGATACGGGGTGGAGTATTCGCATAAATCCCAATGCCAACCTAAATCAAATTATAAAACTCGTGAGGCGTCTCTTAGAGATGAGGGGATTATATATAAAAAAGAACCCCAGTATCCATCAGGATTTGGCAAGGATAAAGGTGGTACCGGCCAATGATTGGGATAAAACAGTGTTTGAAGAGGTGAGTAAGGAATTATTTGAGGCTACTTGCTATGAACTTATTATATAGTAATTCTTTTTGTGATTACTAGACTGATAAGATTACAGAACTTAGCAGTTTTAATTGTTTTATGCCTATTGGACTAACATTATGATAGACTAGATTTGTATTGGGACCATTGGGCGATAGTGGCTCAGATTAATTACAGGGATATTTTATGATTATTTGGGTTTACCCTACGGTTCTGACTAGTTCTATAGTTATTAAAGCATTTAGAGTATAGGAGGAGTGTATATAATGAAGGTGAGAAAGGCAGTTATACCAGCAGCAGGACTTGGTACACGGTTTCTTCCTGCTACAAAAGCACAACCTAAGGAGATGCTTCCAATAGTGGACAAACCCACTATTCAATTCATTGTGGAGGAGGCCATCGCCTCAGGTATTGAGGCAATAATAATAGTAACGGGTAGAAATAAACGTTCCATAGAGGATCATTTCGATAAGAATTTGGAACTTGAGTATGCTCTAGAGAAGAGTGAAAAATATGATCTATTGGAGCTAGTAGAGGATATATCTAATCTAGTTGATATCCACTATATACGTCAGAAGGAGCCAAAGGGACTTGGACATGCCATATACTGTGCCCGGGAATTTATAGGAGATGAGCCCTTTGCAGTTCTGCTCGGCGATGATGTTGTCGCCTCCCAGGTACCCTGCTTAAAGCAGCTCATGGATGTATTTGAGACTTATAATACTACCATACTAGGGTGCCAGACTGTGGATAGAGAACATGTGAGTAAATATGGTATAGTGGACGGTACATATGTGGAAGACGATCTCTATAAAGTGAAAGATCTCATAGAGAAACCTAGCGTGGAAGAGGCACCTTCCAATCAGGCCATATTAGGACGATATATAATAACACCTAGGATATTCTCCTTTTTAGAACACACCAAACCAGGTGCAGGTGGGGAGATACAGCTTACAGATGCCCTCCATGCCCTTGCCAAGGAGGAACCCATGTATGCATATAACTTTAAAGGTAGACGATATGATGTAGGCAATAAGCTTGGCTATTTAGAGGCAACCGTAGAATATGCTCTACAGCGTAGCGATCTAAGGGATGGATTTAAGGAGTATATAGATAGACTTATAGAAAGTGATCTATATAGACAGATATGATTTCAGGTTGAATGTAGAAAGACCGGTGATTCTTTTCACCGGTCTTTCTACATTGAGGGGTTCTTTTTACTCTATTCTAAATCTGCAGAACTTTATACCCATATAGATAGAGATTTAGGTCTAGTAAAATATTTCGTTTACTAGTATAATGGGAATATATTTAAAATGAGTATTGAATCCACAGCTAAAAATACAATATATGAATACATAGTGGTATAATTAAACAATACTATAGATAGTTAAGGCACGTAAAGTTAGGAAGGTGATATAAGGTGGATTATAGAGAAAGGTATGAAAAATGGCTAAATAGTCCGGTCATAGATAGGGCAACTAAGGAAGAGCTTATGTCTATCAGGGAAGATGAAAAGGAGATAGAAGATAGATTCTATAAAGATTTGGAGTTTGGCACAGGAGGTCTCAGGGGTATTATAGGCGCCGGCTCTAACCGAATGAATCGCTATACTGTAGGTAAGGCCACTCAAGGGCTTGCCAACTATATAAAAAAGCAAGGCAAAGGGGCAATGGATAGGGGTGTTGCCATTGCATATGATTCAAGGCATTGTTCTAGCCAGTTTGCAAATGATGCAGCACTTGTATTAAATGCAAATGGCATAAAGACATATATATACGAGGAGCTCCAGCCAACCCCCATACTGTCCTATACAGTTCGTAGTCTAGGAGCAGTGGCAGGAATCGTAGTTACGGCAAGTCACAACCCTCCCATGTACAATGGATATAAGGTATATTGGGAAGATGGTGCACAGGTCACTGATAATAGGGATGTTGAGATAATACGCGAGGTTCAAAGAGTCGAGGGCTTTGCTGCAGTTAAGTCTATGGATATAAAAGAGGCAAAGGAGAAGGGACTCTACAATATAGTAGGTCAAGACATAATAGATAGCTATATTGATAAGGTAAAGGAGCTGTCGGTAAATAGGGATATAATAGAGGAAGTGGGCAGTGATTTACAGATAGTATATACTCCACTTCATGGAAGTGGAAATAAGCCAGTGCGTCGTGTACTCAAAGAGCTTGGCTTTAAAAATGTAGCAGTGGTGCCGGAGCAGGAGCTTCCCGATCCCAATTTTAGTACAGTAAAATATCCCAATCCTGAGGAGAGGGAATCATTAGAGCTTGCTATTGGGCTGGCCCAAGAGAGGGATGCAGATGTAGTAATAGGTACCGATCCTGACTGTGATAGGGTAGGTGTGGTGGTACGCAATGGAGATGGGGAATATGTGAGTCTTACTGGGAATCAGGTAGGCGCGCTCCTTGTAGATTACTATCTAGGTGCTCTTAAATCCAAGGGACAACTTCCCCGTGATGGAATTATGATAAAGACAATAGTTACCAGTGAATTGGGAGCAGAGATTGCCAAGCATTATGGAGTCAATGTGACAAATACTCTCACAGGATTTAAATTCATATGTGGTAAGGTGAGGGAATTTGAAGAGACTGGAGATTTCACATTTGTATTTGGATATGAGGAGAGCTATGGCTATCTTGCAGGAGATTTTGTCCGAGATAAAGATGGCGTAATTGCCTCAATGCTTGTATGTGAAATGGCTGCATATTATAAGTCTAAGGGTATGACCCTATATGACGCCCTAGAGGATATATGGAGTCGATTTGGCTATTACAGAGAAGAGATGAGGCCTATTGTCCTTATGGGTAAGGAGGGAATGGAGAAAATAAAAAATATAATGGAAGGGCTCAGAAGAAACCCTCCAAGTGAGATGGCAGGTATTGAGGTCGTGTCAATAGAGGACTATCTAGAGAGTAAGAAGGTGGACTTAAACACACGAGAGGAGACATATATAGAGCTCCCAAAGTCCAATGTTCTCAAATATAGACTTGCGGATGGTAGTTGGTTTGCCATACGTCCATCGGGTACTGAACCCAAGATCAAACTTTATTTTTCAGTAAATGGACGGGATAGACAATCAGTAGACAGACGTACAGATGAGTTCATTGATCATGTGAGCGATATGATAAAATGAGTGCTAATAGCTCCCTTGTGGGAGCTATTACACTTTAGGGGATTCTTTAACTCTGAAATGGAGCAATTCGGTAAAAAGTCAATTTTAACCAATACTTTAGGGGAAAACTCTACATATATTTTGTGGTAAAAAGTCATATATTCAATATTTAGTGTGCGAAATAGTTTTTTGGGCATAAAAAGTATAAAATAAGAAGGATTTTAGGATATTGTGTTGAAATATTGAATAATAAACAAACTGTTTTAGGGGCGTGGGATTGGGTAATGGATGATAGTTTGAAGAGATATGTGGTTTTATGGTCCATATATGCATTAGATAGGGGAATAGAATTTAATATAGACGATGACATGTGGCAATTGTATTATAGTCTATCTAAGGAAGAGATAGAAGATACAATGGAAAAACTTAAAGCTGAAGGGCTTATACGTATAAAGTCAGCAAAGAACGATAATCGGATCTATCCTGTCTTGGTATTGACTCATAGGGGCGAAGAGTTTATTGAGGAACATATTAGCAAATTCAGTAAGGATTATAACTTTAATATAGACAGGCTGTCAGACGTCTTAACAGGTATAATTAACTTTTTAAATGCCTATGAACAATATAAGTATACCGATGTGAAGTTATATAAACTCATATCTGATCTAGACATGGATCTATATAAAAAACAGGATATACTAGTTTATATAAGTAAGTATGGTAATTTGTCGGCGCTATATGGTGATAGCCAATATCTATCTGACTTTTGCAGGGAAACCATAAGATGTCTGAGAGATTTCCTAGGTAGCCTTCCAGAGGTTGAGGCGGCAATATTCAGGTATAATTACAATATTAGGGATCTTTTCTATAGGGATATATTGGAGATAATGGATTACTATCAGCTTGATGATAGGGATGTGATATCATATCATAGAAATACATTGAAACGATATCAGTCATTTGAATGGTATGACAGATGTATATGGATTAAACAAATTGTTGACTGTTTTTTCAAATCCAGTTTAAATATCATGTCCCAGCTCAATAAGTATGGAATAAATTAAGGGAAATTATAAAAGTAATCCAAAAGTTTAGATTAGGAGTGAATTGATATGGACATGCAACCACCTTCTATAGGTAAAAATATATTATATCATCGTAAGAAACAGAATATGACAATAGATGAATTGTCTAAGCGTTCAGGTGTCTCGAAATCTATGTTATCCCAAGTGGAACAAGAGAAGACCAATCCTACAGTGCTAACCGTATGGAAGATAGCGCGTTCACTAGATGTGAATATAAATCAGCTTTTAAAGACAGGGGACGAGCCTGCCATTGAAGTTATGCGAAAAGAGGATATGCCTTTAATATATTCAGAGGATGGGAAATGTCTCATAAGGATAAATTCGCCCGTACATATGGCTGATAATCTAGAGATGTATCAGCTCATATTTGAGGCAGGTGGGGTAAACGCTTCTGAGGCACATTTTCCAGGAACCCAGGAATTTTTGACTGTGTTTACAGGTAAATTAAAGGTGACGGTGGGAAACAACTCTAAAGTACTAAATGAGGGTGACACATCTCGCTATAATGCCGATGTGGAACATAGTATAGAGAATATTTCAGATGGAGAGGCTCAGGCCTATCTTGTGGTCTGGTTCCATACATAGGCTTCGCCGAATTGGGGCCTATTTATCCCTACAGGTGTCATATTGAAATAGGGGAAATATAGTCATATTTGAATTGTATGGTATGGAAAGATTATATAGATTAATACTTTCATATCTGATGGTTTGACTAGTGTTTCCATTAAAGATGGGAGTTGTCAGCTATTAGATGGACAATATGTGGTGGATTATATCCATCGCATATTTTATTTATATGCGAACTATTGAGCTATAGCGCAATATATATATATATTCATCAATTTTCATATGAATTTGACGGATTTTAAACATTGTAATAGAATATGAGTTATGGTAGAATGTACGCATTGCAAAGACAAATGTCCACGAGGGAAGGACAGAGGAGATATATATGGCCGATAAAGAGATATTCTATATTGTAGGTAAAAATGTATTGCCCGATGTATTCAAGGGTGTCATAGAGGCAAAGTATCTACTCAAGACAGGCAAGGCTACAACCGTAAATGATGCTGTGAAGCTTGCAGGAGTGAGTAGAAGTGCCTTTTACAAATATAAGGATTGGGTATTTCCCTTCACTGAGGGAATTAGGGGCAAGATAATAACCATATCTTTAGTCTTACAGGATGTCCCAGGAGTTCTATCGGGGATACTAAATATGATAGCAAATGCAAATGGGAATATACTCACTATAAATCAGAATATTCCCATACATGGTATTGCATATGTGACCATATCCATAGATACGAATGATATGGACGATGGAGAGGATACCCTCATACAGACAATAAGGGATAGTGAAGGAGTGCAGAAGATTGAAATTTTGGCTCAGGAGTAGAGATATAAATAACCATAAAGAAGGTGACATAGAGTGATTTATATAGGCGTAATGGGTCATGGTACGGTGGGCTCGGGAGTAGTGGAGATTCTACAGAAGAATAGCCATACAATTGCCCAGAGGGCAGGAGACGAGTTGATTGTAAAGAGAATCCTAGACCTTAAGAGTTTTGATGTACCATATAGGGAGCTCTTTACAGAGGATGCAAATGACCTATTAGAAGATGAAAGCATAGATATAATAGTAGAGACCATGGGTGGTATTGATCCTGCCTATGAGTTTACAGTTAGAGCATTAAAATCAGGCAAGCATGTAATAACCTCCAATAAGGAGCTCGTTGCACAGCACGGTGCAGAACTTCTGAAAATTGCCCGGGAAAACAATGTAAACTATCTATTTGAGGCAAGTGTAGGTGGCGGGATACCTATAATAAGGCCACTTAAGCAATGTCTTGCCGCCAATCAGATATGGGAGATCTATGGTATCTTAAATGGTACTACTAATTATATATTGACCCGTATGAAGAGGGCAGGCTTGAATTTTGAAGAGGCCCTTGAAGAGGCAAAGGAAAAGGGTTACGCAGAGCAGGATCCAACTGCAGATATCAAGGGGTATGATGCAGGCAGAAAGATTGCAATACTCTCGTCAATTGCATTTGGGACTCATGTTCCCTACAAAGAGGTCTATACAGAGGGGATAGATGAAATAAGTCATACAGATATACTATATGCTAAAGAGTTAGACCATTCTATAAAGCTCATAGCAGGCGCTAAAAAATATGATGATGGAGTATTTGCCATGGTCAGCCCCATGCTCATAAGTAATTATAGTCCCCTTGCCGATGTGGAGGATGTGTTCAATGCCATAATGGTAAAGGGAGATGCAATTGGAGATGTGATGTTCTATGGGCAAGGTGCTGGAAAACTCCCTACGGCAAGTGCAGTAGTAGGTGATATAATAGATGCAGCTAAACATCTAAAGGGGACAAAGAGAGAGCCAGACGGGAATGGTGAAGTGGCAAAGGTTCTCTCTGTAGACGAACTTGAATCTAAATTCTTCATAAGATTGAAAACTCAACACTTAGAGGAGCTGAAGAAGGCAGTTTCAGAGGTGTTTCCAAGGAGTGATACTCTATCTTTAGACGATCCAAATACCCGATATGAATTGGCAGTAGTTACCTCTTCAATGTCTAAAGGACGTATGGAATGTCTTTTAGCCACTCTTAGTGATAGGGTGGACGATCTCGAATTTATAAAGAGTATACGGGTAGAATAGGGGGCAGCTATCTTTATGATTAGAGTTTTAGTTCCAGCAACTAGTGCAAACCTAGGCCCAGGTTTTGATTGCCTAGGTATGGCCATAGATATGCATAACATTATAGAAGTGGAAGAAGTGGAGGAAGGCCTTCATATAGAAGTACCACCGACTGAGAAGGATATAATACCCACCGATGAGAGCAATCTCATATATAGTTCCATGTCTGCTCTCTTTAATGAGGTGGGCTATAAGGTAAAGGGACTTAATATAAAGCAGACAAATAATATTCCCATAGCTATGGGGCTTGGTAGTAGTGCTGCGTGTATAGTAGGGGGAATTGTGGCTGCCAACCATATTGCCGGCAATCCTCTTAGTCTTCAGGATATGATAGAATTCTCAGCTACCCTAGATGGGCATCCTGACAATGTTCTACCAGCTTTGGTAGGAGGAATAACTGTCGGTTGTTTAGCTAAAGGGCAGGTGTACTATTCAAGGCTTGAGCCTCCTAAAGGGGCATGTGTTGCACTTATGATGCCGAAGTTTGAACTCCTTACAAAGAAGGCTAGGGCAATACTTCCAAGTGAACTTCCATTTGAAGATTGTGTATTTAATGTGGGGAGGGCTGCGCTCCTAATAGCTTCCATAATAGATGGTAATATGGATAATCTTGCCGTTGCCATGGAGGATAGGATTCATCAACCTTATAGGGAGAAGCTGATACCCCATTTTGGCAGTGTGGTGGATATGGCAATGGAAAATGGTGCTAAGGGTGTCTTTCTAAGTGGCGCCGGCCCTGTCATAATAGCTATTGTAGACGAAAGGGATAGACATATGTTCCAAGCCAATATGAATGCTTCACTAAAGGAATTAGATGGAGCATGGGACTTAAAATGGGCGAATATAAGTGATAATGGAGTAAAAGTGCTTGAAATATAGTATAATTACAACATATTGAAATTAAAATCGAAATATTGTATAATATACACTAAAATAGGGTTTCCATACGCAATTATATATAGAGGAGGAGAGAGAGTTTGGGACTCGTTGTTCAAAAATATGGAGGATCATCCATTGCTGATGCACACAAACTTATGAATGTGGCAAAGCGTATAATACAGACACATAGAGAGGGAAATCAGGTGGTAGTAGTAGTTTCAGCGCAAGGCGATACCACTGATATTTTAATAGAAAAGGCAAAGGAGATAAGTAAATCTCCTTCAAATAGAGAGCTAGATGTGCTCCTATCCACGGGAGAACAAATATCAATTGCCCTCTTAGCCATGGCGATTGGTGAGTTGGGCTATAATGCAGTCTCTCTAACTGGTGCTCAGGTAGGGATAAAGACGACTAGTGAATTTTGCAATGCTAGGATAGAGACTATAGATAGTAATCGGCTCAGAAGGGAATTAGATGCTGGGAACATAGTGATAGTGGCAGGTTTTCAGGGTATTGACTGTGATAACAATATAACTACTTTAGGGCGTGGTGGTTCAGATACTACGGCGGTTGCATTGGCAGTGGCTTTAAACGCTGATAGATGTGAGATATTCACAGATGTGGATGGTATATACACTGCCGATCCTAGGATTGTGAAGGAGGCACGTAAGCTCAAGGAGATTTCATACGATGAGATGTTAGAACTGGCAAGCCTTGGTGCTAGGGTACTCCATAATCGTTCAGTTGAGCTTGCCAAGAAGTACAATGTAAAGCTAGTGGTTCGCTCTAGCTTGAACAATAATAGTGGTACAGAGGTGATGGGTATGGCTGAAATGGAGAAGATGGTAGTAAGGGGTGTGGCCCATGACTATGATATTGCCCAGATATCTGTAGTTGGGGTTCCGGACGAACCTGGGATGGCATATAAGTTATTTAGGAAATTAGCAGATGAGAATATAAATGTGGATATAATACTTCAAAGTACTGCTAGGGACAATACAAGAGATATATCATTTACTGTGGCCAAACAAAATAGGGATAGGGCAGTAGCCATAATAGATAAAAATCTAGATAACTTAAGGGCAAAAAAGGTATCCTATTCTGACGATGTTGCCAAAGTTTCGATAGTAGGTGCGGGAATGGTAGAGAATCCTGGTATTGCATGCATGATGTTTAAGGCATTAGCTGAAGAGGATGTAAATATACATATGATAAGTACATCCGAGATAAAGATAAGCTGCCTCATAAGTCCTCATGACGTGGATAAGGCAATAGCTGCCATTCACAAGAAATTTAAACTAGGTTGTAGATAATAGAATGCTCCTGTATTTTAAAGCACAGGGGCTTTTTTTATGCCATAAAACTGGAGATCTCTGATATAATTACTATTGTATAATGCTTTGATTATTTTCTATTCGGTTATATACTAGACTGTAGTAGAAAATTTTAAAGAGATGGTTATATGTTCATAATAGGGGAATGTAATTTATCATGTGGCGAGGCATTTACCCTTTGACAATATTTAGGGGTTGATTTGTTTGCTTGAAAAAGAGGAGTTTATAAGGGAATTTGTGGAGGAAGCTCTAATTCACATAGGGACAGTCGAAGATAATCTCCTTCGCCTAGAGGGGGAGGAGCTAGATATGGACCTTGTAAATGACATATTCAGGGCAGTGCACAATATAAAGGGGACGGCAGGTTTTTTCGGTCTAGAAAATATAGTCAACCTTTCTCATATGATGGAAAATATATTCGGTGAGGTGCGAACGGGGAATCTTGAGCTCACCACCAATATGATAGATGGACTTCTTGGGGCCAATGACTATCTCCTTTATATGGTGGAGCATGTGGAGGAGAATCAGGAAATGGACATATCCTCATATATGGAGAGGTTAGAGGGTTTCTTACATGGAAAAGAGTATGGAGAGCAATATGCTGAGGAGGAAAATGATATAGATGTTGATACCCTCGCTGAAAGCCTAAAACATGGTCATAGAATATACATAATACAGTTGGGGGAAAAAGAACCCTCTAGGGAAAACTTACTCCCTATAGCCACCTCTATTGGGAATATTATAGAGTCAAGTGGTGTCCATGACATGGACCATGTAATCCATGATAATACGGAATTTATATTTACAACTGTACTTGAGAGGGAGTTAGTGGCACAGGCATTTGATATTCCAGTATCAAATATAGAGGAATTAGATGGGGATTTGTCCATAGATGAGATAAGAGAATTGCTAGGAGAATATCATAAAAGAGATATTCAAGAATATGAGGAGGGTCCATCTACCCACATAGATACAGAGGATGGGGTTAAACCTAAGAAGCCCAGTCCACATATGTTTGCAGATGATAGTATAAGGGTTCATGTAGATCTCTTAAATGAACTTATGAATCTGGCAAGTGAGTTAGTACTTGGACGAAACCAGCTTCTTCGCAGTATGGAGGGTCGTATAAGGGAAGTGGATGGACTAGATAACATACTTCAAAACATAGATCATATAACAACACAGATGCAAGAAAAAATAATGCAGGTGCGTATGCAGCCTGTGGGGAATGTATTTAATAAATTTCCAAGGATAGTGAGGGATATCTCAAAGGAGCTAGGTAAACAGATAGACCTTACAATGGCTGGAGTGGATGTAGAGCTAGATAAATCCATAATTGAATCGTTGGCAGATCCTTTGACACATCTCGTGCGAAATGCAATAGACCATGGGATTGAAATGCCTAAGATAAGGGAGCAACTAGGGAAATCCAAGATAGGACGAGTATGGCTTAAGGCCTATCATGAAGGTGGACATGTGACAGTTGATATAGAAGATGATGGCGCCGGCATAGATGTAGATAATATAGGGGAGAAGGCAGTTGAAGAGGGGCTTGTAAGTGAAGATGAGGTACAGGCAATGAGTGATTCAGAGCTACTATCCTTTCTATTTACTCCAGGTTTTTCAACAGCCAGTGTTGTAACTGACGTATCTGGCAGGGGAGTGGGACTAGATGTTGTAAAGACAAATATAGAGAACCTAGGCGGCAATATAGAAATATTTACTTCAAAGGGGGAGGGAACTACATTTCGACTAACACTCCCTCTAACACTAGCCATAGTAACCGCCATAATAGTAGAGGTGCATGGCCAGCGTTTTGCACTACCTCAGATAAATGTGCAAGAGCTTGTGAGGGTAAAACCAGGTGATGATAGACGTAGTATAGAGTATATAAATGAATCACCGGTGCTCCGTCTTGGGGATAAACTCCTTCCCCTTGTCTATCTGGCAGATGTATTAGGTCTTCCTAGAAAGGATATGGATGAGAGGGACGGTATAGATAATATAGTTAGGGTAATTGTGTTGAAACTAGGTTCTAAGGTATTTGGCCTTGTGGTGGACTCCATATATGATGACGAGGAGATATTGGTAAAGCCACTGCCCAAGCATATAAAGGATTGTAAGTGTTATTCCGGAGTAACCATAATGGGGGATGGGAGTATTGCATTGATACTCGATCCCCAGGGGCTTAGTGAGATGGCAGATCTTAAGTTGATAGACGATGACGACAGGGAAATAGAACATAAAGATGTGGAGCCTGGTGCGGATGAGACATCCCATGAACTACTTCTATTTAAGGCATCTGGTCCAGAGACGCTTGCAGTGTTTCTCTCTCAAATTGCAAGGGTAGAGGAGCTAGAAGACAATGGGATTGAAACAATAGGTGGTAGAGAATATATAAGCTATAGGGGTAAGCCACTGATGATAATAAGGCTAGAGGATTATCTTCCTATACAGCGCCAGGATACAAGGGGAGATAAGTCATATCTGCTAATACCTAAATACAGTGGAGAAAGTGTAGGAATATTGATAGAACGCATATACGATACCGTACTAAGTCATAAGGATATAGACAACGATGATATAAAGGGACCTGGACTATATGGTTCTACTCTCATAGATGACAGGATTGTCCTTGTGGTATCCATAGAAGAGGTTGTAGATATGGCATCTCTGTATGAGAGGGGTGATAGTAAGTGAGTGGTAAGATACTTACTTTTTATCTATGTGGCAGATTATTTGGTATAGATATAGCCACTGTGAAGGAGATAGACTGCAATATAAGCTACACTCCCGTTCCCTGTGCTAAAGATCACATTTTAGGTCTGTTCAATATGCGCGGTCAAGTAGTTACATTGTTTGATATTGGCAAAAAAATGGGCTACGAAGAGGATTGCATAAGAGATAGCCCTACATGTATAATTCTCAAACCCAGAGATGAGAATTTAGATTTTATAGGTTTTGTAATAGATAGGGCGGGGGATGTATTAGAGGTGAACGAATATGAATGTGAACCACTACCTGCCAATGTAAGTGAGGTTGAGGCTAAGTTTTTAAGTGAGGTAGTAAAGAAGGATGATGAGCTCATAATGCTCATAGATACAGAGAAGATATTTTAAGGGGGTATATATCAAATGGAGAAGGAGAAGAGATTTAAATTTACTAGATTTAATGATATGAAACTCAGGGGCAAACTTTTAGTTGCCTTTTCAATATCCATAATAATAACTGTTGTAATAGGTTTAGTAGGATATATGGGTATGAACAATATAATGGCACAACTTACAGATATAATCGATGTGAGAATGGAGAGCATTGAAGCTTTGCTTGTACTTGGCAAAGCCCATTCAGAGATAAATATGGCAGAGAATATGCTCTTGAGTTCTGAATTATCTATGGAGGAGAGAGAAGTTCGATATAATACCATAGAGGAAAAGTGGGAGATAATAGATGATGCCTGGGCACAATATGAAAGCTTGGATTTGAGTACTACTGAGGAGAAACTCTGGGGAGAGTTCATGTTGAAATGGGAAAATTGGAAGCAACACCATAGGGCATTTATGGATATGAATACTAGGTTAGATGAGACATACATAATAGAGCCAGATAAGCTCAGGTATATAATAGCTCAAAGGGAGCGAGATCATCTGACATGGATAAGGGAGCTCAGTCTTGCTGTAATGGATGGTACACAGTTTAAAGGTGAGTTGGACCCTGATAAATGTGCATTGGGGAGTTGGCTAAGTACATTTGAAACTAAAAATACTGAGTTAAACGAAATGTTAGGAGAGTTAGACGACTATCATAAGAAAGTACATAGAAGTGGTGAGAAGATTGTAGACATATTAGAAGGTACGGCAAGCAACAAGAGGGAACTTGCCATGGCTGAATATAATGATGTGACAGAGCCAAACATGAATAAAATGCTAGAGCTCCTTCACAATATGGATGATGTGGCAGAAGGTGCAGAGGATATATACCATGAGATGGTAGAGTATGCTATTGCAAATGAAAAGCCTGCATTCCGAGAGACTAGCGAGAGCATGGAGATATTAGAGCGAAAGAGTAGACAACTGGCAGACGAGAGTGGAAATCAGGCAAAGAAAGTAGCTAAGATATCATATTTGATACTTGTGGTGGCTATAGCTGTAGGCATTGTGGTAGCTTTGATTCTCCGTGTCTATATAGCAGATAAGATCTCTGTCCCCATAAAAGAGCTGGAGACTCTAATGGAAGGTATTGGGGGAGGCGATCTTACAATACGTGGGGAGGTGAGATCAAAAGACGAGATTGGAATGTTTACCAAATCATTTAATGAGCTCATTGACAAGATGCATAGTATGACAAGTGATATATATGACACCACCATAGTGTTAAATGAATCATCAGATGGACTTTTGACAATTGCAGATACCCTTGCTTCAAATAGCGAGGAGATGAATGCAAAGACGGGAGTTGTAAGTGCTGCTGTGCACGAGATCACTGTGAGTATAGAGGGGACAGCAGCGGCCTCTTCAGAGACCAGTGACAATATAAGTGTAATAGCATCTGCAATAGAAGAGATGTCGGCAACTGTGCGCAACCTAGCATCGGCATCTGAGGAGACGTCTGTAAGTGTAGATGATGTTAGCAATATGGTCAGTCAAATTTCAAATAGTATAGATAGCGCTGCAGACTCATCAGAACAGGTGGCATTGTCGGTAAATAGTGTAGCCACTGCAGTTAAGGAGTTGAATATCTCATTAAATGAGGTGAGCAAGAGCTGTGATCGTTCCATAGCTATAACTAAGGATGCAGAGCTCAAGGCAAAGGATACAAATGCCATAATAGAGAAACTGAATATGTCATCTAGACAGATAGGTAAGATTGTAAATGTGATAAACGATATAGCGGATCAGACAAATATGTTGGCACTCAATGCGGCAATTGAGGCTGCCGGCGCCGGCGAAGCCGGAAAGGGCTTTGCAGTGGTGGCAAATGAGGTCAAGGAATTGGCCAAGCAAACCGCAGAGGCAACCGATGAGATAGCCCAGCAGATAGAGGACATGCAATTGGATATGGGAGATGCCGTAGATGCAGTTGAGACAATAACAGTTGTGGTAGAAGAGATAGACAATATAACAAATGCAATAGCTACAGCGGTGACGGAGCAATCATCCATAACAGGTGAGATATCCGACTCCGTTGTAAAGGCAGCCAGTGAGGTAAATATGGTTAGTAGCGAAATAGGCGATGTGGCACAGAATGCTCGAGATGCATCCAAGAGTCTATCAGAGGCATCTCTTGGGGTTCGAGAGATAGCTAGCTCCTCAGCAGGGCTATCCACAGCAGCCAATGAGATCGCACAAAACACAGAGATAGCATCTTCAAAGGTAGTAGATGTAGCTAGGTCTACAGATGAAATATCTAAGGGTACAGGAGAGATATCAGAGAATATAGAAGAAATAACAGCTGCAGCTAATGATACTGCAAGTCAAGCAATGGATACCAGTGCCGCTGCAAGTGCACTTTCAGAACGTGCAAAGAAATTGGATACTCTAGTCAGACAATACAAGATATAGAAGGTGAAATGAATTGGGAGATAAACTAAAGATACTTATAGTAGACGATTCTCTAGTGTATAGGAAACTCCTAACTCAGGTTGCGGAAGATACTGGTCTAGGTGAGGTAGTATATACTGCCTCTAATGGAGAGACTGCATTGGAGAGACTAAGGCAAGAAGCAATTGATGTCATATTATTGGATGTATATATGCCCAATATGGATGGTATTGAATTATTGAATATAGTAAAGGAAGAATGGCCAGATAAGTCAGTTATAATGGTAAGTAGTGGTGGAGTCGATAGCGCACAGCTCACAGTAAAGGCACTAGAGCTTGGTGCGATGGATTTTATATTAAAACCTTCTGGCGATGACTTAAAGAAGAACATGGAGCGGTTAAAGAGCTATCTCCATGTCCTATTTGCCCAGATACTTACAAGGAAGTATTCTGAAAAGCTCTGGGAGACGGCAGGAAAGATTGACGTTGTAAATGGGAAAGTGGACACTGGGAAAGGGAAGGATGTAAAACCACGAGTTAGAAGGGGTGGATATGAAAGATTCAATCTAGATGGTGTAGAGATAGTTTTAATAGCTGCATCTACTGGAGGTCCCACTGCATTGGAGAAGGTACTTAAAAAATTGCCATCGGATATACAGGTGCCCATACTCATTGTTCAGCATATGCCACCAACCTTTACCCAGATGTTGGCAGATACAATAGATAAGAAGGTAGATATCCCCATAAGGGAAGCAGAAGCGGGCGATAGAGTAGAAGATGGTATTGCACTAATTGCTCCAGGGGGCTATCATATGGTAGTGGATGCGGAGGGTACACAGAAGACAATAAGAACTGAAGATACACCCCATGTACATGGGGTCAAACCTGCTGCAGATATACTCTTTAAGTCCGTGGCCAACTCATATAAGAATGGCAATGTACTTGCAATAGTACTCACTGGTATGGGAGTCGATGGGACTCAAGGTGTAAGAGAACTAAAGTCTAATACTAATTGCTACTGTATCACCCAAGATAGGGAGAGTTGTGTAGTATATGGTATGCCCAAGAGTGTGTATGAAGCTGGGTTATCAGATGAAATAGTTCATATAGACAAAATTGGAGGGAGAATTATAGATATTGTATCGGGTAGGGGTTGATGTAATGAATATAAATATATCATCTGAGGAATTTGAACTAATGCAGAGATATATAGAAGAGGAATGCGGTATAAGTATAGGTAATGATAAGGCATATTTAATAGAGAGTAGATTGTCTGGCATGCTAAGGGAGCTTGGTTGTTCAAGTTATGGAGAACTCTATAATCACATATATAATAGTGAAGACAAAAGGGTTACACAGAGAGTTATAGACGCAATAACCACGAATGAAACCTTATGGTTTAGGGACAAGACACCTTGGGCTATATTAGAGGAAGAACTTTTACCTTTATATGTAGAGCAACTGAAGAGTAGAGAGAAGGACAGAATACGGATATGGAGTGCTGGCTGTTCAACGGGTCAGGAACCCTATTCCATTGCAATGACAATAAATAGCTTTTTAGAGGAGAGAGGGCTTAAATCTGAGCTATTATACAAATTTGAGATAATAGGCACAGATATCTCCCCCACAGTACTAGATATGGCAAAGAACGGGAGATACGACAATATATCCATAATGCGTGGACTTCCTGTAGAATGCAGGGATAGATATTTCAAAAATGAGGGCAGGATATGGACTTTAGATAGGACTATAATGGATATGGTAGAGTTGAAGCAGTTTAATTTACAAAATAGCTTTATGCTCCTTGGAAAGTTTGATATTATATTTTGTAGATATGTTATGATATACTTTTCACCTGAGTTTAAGGTGAAGATGGCCGAGAAACTCCATAGGGCACTCAACACAGAGGGTGTGCTATTTGTAGGTAGCTCAGAGATGTTTAGTGGACATAGAGAACTATTTGATACGGAGGAATATAGAGGTGGAGTATATTATCGGAAAAAGGAGGAAACACTGTGAAGATCATGACAGTAGATGACTCTGCAATAACACGGAAGATAATACGTAGTGCAGTAGAGGTATTAGACTACGATGTGGTTGAGGCTATGGATGGAAGGGAGGCCCTAGAGCTCTTAGAGCGTGAATATGAGGAGATAGCCCTTATACTTTTAGATTGGAATATGCCTGGCATGGACGGAATGGAGATGCTAAGTAACATAAAAGGGGATGATAGGCTAAAGCATATCCCAGTTATGATGGTCACAAGTGAAACAGGCGGCGAGAATATAATAAGGGCGATACAGGCAGGAGCTGCCCATTATCTTGTCAAACCTTTTACAATAGAAGAACTTGCAAAGCGGATATTAGAATGTCTGGGAAGGGGCTATTAGACATGGATATGGACAGATTCACTGGATTGTTAAATGGAGCATTTACAGATGTAATTCGAACTATGACAGGACTTGATGCAGAGGAGGCCTCTGATTGTTTTACAGTTGAGGAAGACAGTATAACAGGGGCAATGGCGGTCTTTGGTAGCGCAGATATGATGGTGACATTGTCTACAGGTATAGATGCCGCCAAGCTCATAGTGGCATATATGACAGGGGTGATAGCCGCAGACCTTACACTGTCAGACATACATGATGGCATGGCCGAACTTGTAAATATGTTTGTGGGTAGATTGAAGGCCGATCTGGTTAGGGAAGGTTTGGATATTACAATTACATCACCTTTTTCTATATCCGGCAACGATGTTGAGTTGGTATTTAAGGATAGGACATACTGTATATGTAGATACTCTATAACCGATGATGTGGGTGTAATATTAAGGATAGTCAATATATAAAAAAAGTAAGGATGCCATTTATCGAGCGCATAAAGAGTACTACGGCATAAATGGCAGTCAGATAGTATTTTAAAATATGTGAGGGGATTTTATGGGGTACAATGTGCTTATAGCGGATGATATGCTTTTGAATAGAAAGCTTATAAAATCTGTGTTGGAGAAAAATATTGAAGATATCAATTTTTATGATGCAGTAGATGGTTATGAAGCTCTGAAATACGTAAAAAGTAACGATGTGGATCTCATAATACTCGACCTTATAATGCCAAACAAAAATGGATTTGATGTATTAAAGGAATTAAAGTCTCAAAAGGAATATAAGGACATTCCAGTAATAGTAAATTCAGCGGTGGATGAGATAGATACAATAAAAAAGGCGTTGGAGTTAGGTGCCAATGAGTATTTTACAAAGCCCTTGACTTTAGAACAATTAGAGGTGGTACTTCCTGTAAAGGTGCAAAATGCTCTCAATAGTTATGAACAGCATAAACTATTGAAACAGATGAATGAGCGGCTAAGGGAGGAGTTAAAGTTTGCAAATAATCTTCAACACACTCTAATTGTGGAGAATAAGGAACTAAAAGATGGCAATATGGTAGGAAAGTATATTCCGTGTAGTGAAATTGGT
Source organism: uncultured Bacillota bacterium (assembly GCA_938003945.1). GTDB lineage: Bacteria > Bacillota > Clostridia > Caldicoprobacterales > Xylanivirgaceae > UBA3920. The sequence goes on from CALKWW010000055.1 coordinate 31,685, forward strand.
GGAGATTTTTATGACTGTGTCCAGACAGATGATGGGCTGTGGTTCATAATTGCAGATGTATCGGGGCATGGAGTGGCAGCGGCTATGGTGTCATCTATGATAAAGGTAATGTTTACAAACTGCGTAAAATCATATGAGGGACCAGCTGAGGTGTTGAGATGCATGAATGAGATGTTCTACCCCATGACATCTGGGAAATACCATTTAACTGCCTTTGTGGGAGTGATTCGTGGTGACAGACTCATATATGCGAATGCTGGTCATCCCTATCCAATTATAATAAATGATGGAGACGACAATGTGAGTATGTTAGAGAAAAACGGTCTAATAATTGGAGTGTTTGAAGGGGTAACTTACGAGAATGATGAGAGACCTATAAAAAAGGGCGATATGATATTTTGCTATACAGATGGACTTCTTGAACCACAGTTAAAGTCCAATGAGAGAAAGTGTTTTACCTGTGATGATATCCACAGTTTCATATCTTCTAATAGATATAAAGCCATAGATGATATTGAAAGTTTCATAGAATCTACAATAGAACAGTTTGGCAAGGTGGATTCAAGGCTACTTAAAGATGATGTGGCTATAATGAATATCACCATTAAATAAAAAAATCCAGGCTAGCCTGGATTTTTTTTATTTGTCATCTTCTTCGTATACTACTTTGTTCTTTTCTGCAAAACTTTTGAGCACGTCATTTACCCAGTTAAAGTCATCTTTGAGCCTGTTTTTTTGAATTACGTATAGTGTGTTATCGCCATCTATAAATATTTCTATTCGTTCTACCTGTTTTTTAGTAAATAATCTTTTCTGTAGAGCTGTAGTTTTTTTGATCTTGCCTATTCTATTGGCGTTAAACCTTCTCCAATGTTTTGAGCCCTCTATATTTAGAGCTAGCTCACCTAGATCTGCATTGAATTCTTTGACATACATCTCATTGATAGCAGACATCTTATCTTTCCCCCTTACTCAAACGTTTTGCTCCTGCGTGTTGAAAACGTTGAGTGTAAGTCGAGATAGATTTAAAACTGGCTCTGCTTAAAAGAAATTTGTGATATGTGCAGAAGCTAAAACCATTATAACATATTTTTACACATAATAAAAGGGATTTGGGCAATTTGTTTTCTTGTTCTGTGTGGATAGTGAAGTTGCAACATTATTTACCTGTTTACATATATGACCCTTTGATGATACATTTACAATGTAAACTATATTATTTTTCTATACAATTCTATATAGGTCCTTTGGTTTTCAAAACGATAGTCAATAAAAAATTATAAAAATACACGAAGGAAATTTTTTTTATTAAAAAAAGGTTGAAAAAACTTTTCAACATGCTATAATATAATAAAAGATAAAACAACTAATTGATATCTTGTAATAATAAAAAAACCTTTTTGTATCATTATGTATCTAAATATTTGAAAAACTTTAAATTATTTCTATAGTTTTGCTTGTTTAACAAGATTATTACCATGGAGGTGAGTGCTCATACTTTTAGATTGATATTTTAATTATAAAAAACATTTTCAAAGACAAAATAGGAGGATGAAGAAATGGGGAAAAGAATATTATCAATACTTTTAGTATTAACCATGGTTTTAGGTCTATTTGTTGGCTGTGGTAATAAGGATGTAAATTCTGATGACCAAACAGATCAGGAAGTAGCAGACAAAGACAACACAGAAGACGAAGTTACAGACTCTGAAGATAGTGATGATAAGGAAAAAGAAGAAGTAGTTTTATGGTATTTGTGGACGGGTGTTGAAGGTGAAAATCTTGAAAAAATAGTTGATGAATTCAATAACAACCAGGACAAATACGAAGTAAAGGGGTTATCAGTACCCGATGTTCAAAAGGTGACAGTGGCCATATCAAGTGGTGAAGGTCCTGATATAACCGACGATTTTAGTAACAATGTCGCATCCTATGCTGAAAAAGGTATAATGGAACCTCTAGATAAATATATCAAGGATAGCGGTTATGATACTTCTGACTTTGTCCCAGCAGCTTTAGAGACATGTCAATACAATGATGAGACTTATGCTCTTCCTATAGGTATGAATCTGATGATGTTATTTTACAATAAGCAACTATTTAAAGAAGCAGGCATAGAAGAACCACCTAAGACTGATGAAGAGCTCTTAGACTGTGCAATAAAACTTACAAAAGTAAATGATGATAAATCTATAGATGTATTAGGGTTCCCTGACTTTCCATTTGTCTACTATGTCAACCCTATGTCATTTGCTCTAGGCGGACAGTTTGCCTCTGAGGATGGAAAGACGCTAACACCTAACAATGAAGGGACTATTAGAGCTCTTGACATATTAGTAGAATATCGTGAAAAGTTCGGTTTGGATAATGTAATCAAATTCCAATCCTCAGGTAAGTATCTAGATCCCACAGATCCTTTCATAAGTGGGAAGCAGGCTATGCGGATCGATGGTCCATGGCTTGGACATAATATAAAAAATGTTATAAAAGCAGATGTAGATTATGGTGTAGTACCTTTGCCATATCCTGAAGGTAAGCCTGAACTAGAAAAATCGGCAGAAGTATCATCTTCAATGTTTTACATTCCTGTTACTGCCAAGAACAAAGATGGTGCATGGGAGTTTCTAAGTTACATCTGTGGTGGGGAAGGAATGAAACAATTTAATCTGCTGAATGCTGGATTACCTGCTCGATTATCTTTATTAGAAGACTCTGACTTTGAAGCGCTTGAAGACTTTGAAGCCTTCGCTGATTTAGCTAAGAGTCCTAATTTAAAGACTTTCCCATCTCTACCACAACAGGCAGAGTATCAACAGATTATTGGTGATCAGGCAGAATTGGCTGCATCTTTAGAAAAATCTCCTAAAGAGGCAATGGATGAGGCAGCTGAAAAGGCTAAAAAACTACTAGAAGAATAAAGAAAAGGGAACTGATATGTGGCTGGCTTGGTCAGTCACATATCAGTATTATATATTGATTTTGTGGAGGGGAGGATTGTGCATGGCGAAAAGAAATAATTTTCAGAAAAAACAAACTAGAACTAATCTTGCAGGTTTTCTATTTGCTAGTCCTTGGATTATAGGATTCATTATATTTGGTTTGTATCCCATAGTAATGTCTATGTACTATAGTTTGTGTAAATTTAATGTATTTCAGCCACCTCAATGGATTGGACTACAAAATTATAAGGAACTTTTTACTGATGAACTATTTTATAAGAGTTTAGCTAATACTTTATATATGACAGTGGTAGGTACTCCTCTAAATCTTATAGTTGGCCTTATGACCGCATTACTACTTAATATGAAGGTCAAGGGAAAATCTATATATAGGACTATATTCTATCTACCTAGTATAGTGCCTGTAGTGGCTTCATCTTTATTATGGTTATGGATATTGAATCCCCAATATGGCCTTCTAAATCAAATGTTAGGTTTTTTATCTTTGCCACAACCTAATTGGTTGTCAGATCCGGCAATGACAAAACCATCTTTGATAATTATGGGATTATGGGGCACAGGTGGAATTATGATAATCTTTCTTGCAGCCCTACAGGATGTACCAAGGAGTTTATACGAGGCTGCTGAAATAGACGGAGCATCCACATGGAGGAAGTTTATAAATATAACTCTACCTAGCATCTCTCCAGTGATATTTTTCCAGCTAATTATGGGGCTTATAAATAATTTTCAATATTTCACCCAAGCTTATATCATAGCAGGAGCAGGCGAGGGACTTAATGCTGTTAGTGGAGGCCCTCGAAACTCATTATTGTTTTATGCGCTCTATCTGTTCCAAAATGCATTTGGATATTTTAAGATGGGTAAAGCTTCGGCAATGGCCTGGATATTGTTTGTAATTGTAGCCTTGGTTACTTGGCTCGTTAATAAGACATCAGATAAATGGGTTACTTATGGAGGTGAATAAAATGGTACACAGAGAAGGTTCAAGAGATATAGACGGCAAAAAAATATTTAAGAAAAAAGTTCTACCACATATTTTACTTATATTTTTTAGTATTATATTTATAACACCATTTTTATGGTTGCTATCTACTTCATTAAAGTCCATGGATGAGGTATTTAAAGTGCCACCTACTTTTATACCTAACGAAATTAAGTGGGATAACTATGTCAAAGTTTTTACTAGAATTCCGTATATTGAATATGTTAAAAACACTTTAATTATAACTGTGGCCAATGTGATAGGGCAGCTTATATCTTCGTCACTAGTTGCATATTCAGTATCCAAAATAAATTGGTGGGGTAAGAAATATCTCTTTCCAATCATAGTTGCAACTATGATGATACCTTATCAAGTTACTATGATTCCCATATATATAGTATTCCAAAGACTAGGAATGACAGGAAGTTATTGGCCTCTTATATTGCCAGCATTCGGGGGAGGAGCTTTTTACATTTTTCTCCTTAGACAGTTTTTTATGACTATCCCAGATTCGCTACTTGAAGCAGCTACCATTGATGGAGCTGGGGAATTTAGAATATTTTTTAGTATTTTACTTCCTCTTGTCAGGCCAGTACTAGCTACAGTGGCTATATTCACATTTTTAGCTAATTGGTCAGACTTTATGGGACCTTTACTCTATATAAATACAAAGGAGAAGTACACCCTATCATTGGGATTGCAGGCTTTTGTTTCGGAGCATGTGGTTGAATGGAATTTGCTTATGGCTGCATCTGCAATATTTACAATCCCCATAGTGATAATATTCTTTTTTGCACAGAAACAATTTATAGAAGGTATAACTGTAACTGGAATGAAGGGCTAAAATGTTAGAAGTAGGAGGCTTTTATAAATGACAAACATACTCTATATACCGTTGGATGAACGAGCATGTAATTATAGGTTCCCAGTTCTTCTATCAGAGATGACTGAGGATATTAGAGTTTTGGTTCCCCCTAGGGAATATATGGGGATGCTAAAACAACCAGCTGATGTGGATAAATTATGGGAATGGGTATTTGAAAATGTACCGAATTGTGATTATGCCATAATATCAGTAGATACCCTTATATATGGCAATATAATAAACTCTAGGATTCATAATAAGAATATTGAAGAGTGTACTAAATATCTTGAAAAGTTCAAACGGATAAAGATGTTGAATGATGATATAGAGATCCATGCCTTTAATTTAGTTGCTAGAGTAGCAAATTATAATAGCGATTCTGAAGATCCCTATTATTGGGCTACCCATGGGACTCAGATTTGGAAATATTCCTACTTAAAGGATAAGATCAAGAGGGGGCATGCAGATGAACAAGAAAAAAGTGAATTTGATGCTCTACAAAGCTCCATACCTAGAGAATATCTCCATGATTTTTTAAATCGTAGGGAAGTAGATAGGTTTGTAAATCTTTCGTGTTTAGATTTATTAAAGCAAGGTCATATAGACTATCTTGTGGTTCCCAAAGATGATACTGCAGAATATGGCTATGCAGCTCTCGATCAGAGTGCTGTTGCCCGAAAAGTATATGAGAACCGATTGATGGATAGGGTGATGGTCTATCCCGGAGCTGATGAGGTAGGTAGTGTACTCTTTGCCCGTGTATTTAATCGTATTAAAAACTATAGGCCCAAGGTATATATAAGGTATTCTTCTACATTAGGACCAACAGTTATTCCCAGATATGAGGATAGACCTTTAAATGAAGGTATAAAGGCCCAGATCACATCATTAGGTGGTGTAATAGTAGATACTGCTTTGGAATCGGATTTTATGTTAGCAATACATTCGCCAGGTAAATATATGATAGAGTCCATGGAACAATATACTAAGGATTTAAGCTTCCATAGCCATATAAATATGGATGAATTTTTAAATTATATTGAATATTATATAAATAGCATAAATAGACCTTGTGTATTAGCGGATGTGGCTTTTTCCAATGGAGCTGACAATGAATTGATGATATATGCAAAACAGAAGGGTATTTTAGAGAAACTCGCCGGATATGGAGGCTGGAATACTTCTCAAAATACTATTGGGGTTGTTTTAGCCCATGGTGTCTTATGTAGCTATTATAACAATTTTGTCCATAACTTTGATAAACAGTTATTATCATCAGAGTTTCTTTTGAGGAAGATCATAGAAGATTGGCTGTTTCAATCCAATGTACTCCATGAAATGCTATGGAAATATGAAGAGTATCCCCAAATTGATCCCCATAGGTTGGGTGAATGGGAGAAAACTGTCATGGAGACTATGGATAAAATGATTAAAGATCAAATAGATAGAGAATTTAACAACAAGTTTCTAGGTAAAGATATAGAATTTACTGATCTGAATCTACCATGGAAAAGAATTTTTGACATAGATTTTAATGTCAAATTGATATAGAATTATTTGGCTATCTATATAGAGTTTTAGAAATATTATGTTATTATGGGTGTTTGATTTTGAATTGTGTAATTCTATGGATAAGCAAGAAGATTGACAAAAATAAAAATATAGAGGAGGCTGTCTATGTTTCCTAAATATGAAATGATAAAGGTCATATTAGAGGGAATAATAAACGAAAAACATGCTCAAGGTCACGAGACAGAAGGGTTGTATCGAGAATTGAATCAACTGCCTGATAGTTATGATGCCCTATACGAATTTGCAATGCGTCTGTCAAACTTACCTATACGGAGTGATTGGCCGTATGTAGAACCTAATGATTTAGAAGAGATATGGCAACAATGCGATCCACATAGACCATTAGGTTTAATTGTAGACAATATCGATCTATTGGATAGTCAAAAGAGGGTTGAAACAGCATTTTACAGTTCTATCTGTGGATGTATTTTAGGCAAGCCCATTGAGGAATTTCCTTTTGCAACTTTAGATGATGTTAAATCATCACTAGAAAAAGTAGATCAGTGGCCCCTAAATGACTATCTAACTGAAGAGTTTTTAGAGTCATACGGGAGAAGAAATATATCATGGAAAGAGTGCATAAAGGGTAATATTGAATATGTTGCACCGGATGACGATATAACTTATACAATTATTGGGATGCTACTTATAGAGAAGAGTGGACTTGATTTTAGCAAAGAAGATATAAAAGAAATTTGGCTGAACAATCTCCCAGTGAACGCTACGTGGGGGCCAGAACGTAATATACTTCTCAAGTCAGGTATTGCATCTCTAGTGCCTGAATATAGTTATGATATGGAAAGTTGGGTAGATGTCTTTAATGGTGGAGAGGAACGTTGTGGTGCATTAATTCGTGCAGATGCCTATGGTTATGCATGTCCTGGAAGGCCTGCTTTGGCAGCTGAGCTTGCATGGAGAGATGCTAGTTTTACACATAGGCGAACAGGTATATATGGAGCCATGTTTGTTGCTGCAGCCATTGCTACAGCTCAAGTGTATAGGGATCCTATGGAAATTTTTGATACTGCGCTTAAGTTTGTGCCACAAAAGAGCAGGTTTTACAAAATTGTGTCAGACTCAATGAATGAGATATCAGAAGCCCAAGATTGGATTGATGGATATTATAGAATTCATGATAAATATGGACAATATGGTGCGTGTTGTGTGTACCAAGAGATAGGGACACTTATAAACACACTTAAGTTTGCTGAAAGTATTTCTGATGGGATTTGCAAACAGGTATGTCAAGGAAACGACACCGATAGTTTTGGAGCTACTGCAGGTTCTATCCTAGGAGCTTACTTTGGCCCCGACTATTTAGACAGAAGATGGATCGAAGTATTTAATGATGATATATATACAACAATGAGTGACTTTAGAGAAAGACGCTTATCAAAAATAGTTGAGAGAATGGGTCAATTACCAATACAAGTGGCAAATGAATTAGAAAATAAGCGTTGACCCATGGAAGAATGGGGGAATAGAGGAAATATGGAAAAGGATGAATTTTTGGATAAGGTATATAAAGGTCTGATAGTCTCATGCCAGGCATTAAAAGACGAACCCTTGTATGGTAGCGAAACCATGGCAAAAATGGCTATAGCCGCCAAAGAGGGGGGCGCAATAGGTATAAGGGCTAATTATGCAGAAGATATAAGAGCTATAAAGGGGGCCGTAGATCTCCCTGTAATAGGGCTTGTAAAGCGAGAATATGGCGACTCTGATGTATATATAACTCCTACCTTAAAAGAAGTAGAGGAAGTGGTAGATGGAGGTGCAGAGGTTGTAGCCATTGATGCTACAGATGTATTAAATCCGGGAGGGAAGACCACCTCTGAATTCATAAAGGAAATAAAGGAAAGCTTTGATATAATGGTACTTGCTGATATATCTACTTATGAAGAGGCGATAAAAGCTCAAGAGGCAGGCGCTGATTTTGTATCTACTACCATGTCTGGATATACTCCTTACAGCCCTCAACTTAAAGGGCCAGATTTTGAGCTAATGGAGAGATTATCAAAGGATCTTGAAATACCTGTCTTTGGGGAAGGTAGGATATGGACGCCTAGAGAGGCTGTAAAAGCTTTAGAACTTGGAGTACACGCTGTAATAGTAGGTACTGCCATTACAAGGCCTCATAAGATTACTCGGAGATTTGTAAAAGCAGTGGCATCAGTATCCAATGGGGAGTGATCAAATTGGCAGATATTATTGCCATTGATATTGGAGGTACAAACATAAAATATGGTATAGTAGATCATACTGGATATATAAGAGATAGGGGAATAGTTCCTACTGAAGCCCATTATGGAGGGCAAGTTTTAATTGAGAAGATAGAAGGTATTATCCAAAGGGAACTCAATAATACTTCTAATCTGCTAGGCATAGGCATAAGCAGTGCCGGGCAGATAGAGCCCAAAACGGGATCTGTACGCTTTGCAACTGATAACTTGCCAGGTTGGACAGGTATGCCTATTAAGGATATTTTAACAAGTAGGTTTAAGGTGCCAGTATATGTGGATAATGATGTGAATTGTGCTGCTCTCGGGGAGTTTTGGATGGGAGCAGCACAGAATAGAGATAATATTATAATGTTAACCCTCGGTACAGGGATAGGTGGTGCCATAATAAAAGAGGGCAGAGTTTTTTACGGTGCTAATGGAGCAGCAGGGGAATTTGGTCATATGATGTTATACCCCAACGGTATCAAATGCACTTGTGGTTTATGTGGATGCTATGAACAATATGCTTCTACCAATGCCTTGATCAGGATGGTCACAGATAGAATAGATGCAGGTGAAATATCTATTCTAGGGGAAAATTCGGTTATAGGTGGGAAAGACATATTTAAAGCTGAGAATCATGGTGATCGTCTAGCAAAGGAGTCTATAGATGAATGGATATCCTATATTGCCTGGGGATTGAGTATTATAATTCATAGTTTAAATCCTAGTACTATCATAATTGGTGGAGGAGTATCGAAGCAAGGTGAAGAATTTATATATAGAGTAAAGAAAAAAACCATACCACTTATTATGCCTTCATTTGCCCAGCACTTAAGTATAAGACCGGCTGAGCTTTCAAATGATGCGGGGATAATAGGTGCTGCTTATGGAGTTATGCAAGGGGAGATATAATGGATTATGAGAAGGGAACTCTGTTTCCATTACTAAGCACATTGAAGGATACATTTACAAAATCTGAAAAGAAGGTTATGAATGCATTTCTTGAAGCACCTGGTGAGATAGTATATAGTTCAATTACGGATTTTGCTGAGAGGGCAGAAGTAGGTGATACCACAGTTGTTAGATTTTGTAGGAAGTTAGGCTTTAAGGGCTATCATGATTTTAAAATAGCTGTAGCCCAGGAACTATCTAATAGTTCATCCAATACCTTCGGTTATTTTAATGAGGAGATAGATATAAAAGATAGTTTCGATGATGTACTTCAGAAACTTATAAGTATAAATGTGGAAGCTCTGCAGGAGACAGCTACACTACTGAATAAAGAAGATGTTGAACAGGCAGTAAACTTTATAGAGGGTAGTCGAATGACTATATTTTATGGAGTGGGGACATCGGGAATTACTGCCCTAGATGCAAAAAATAAATTTATGCGTATAGGTGTGCCTGTAGATGCATATACAGATGGGCATATGCAAGCTATGTCTGCATCTCTACTCACAGAGCTAGATACGGCTATTGCCATATCTTATTCTGGCAGTACCAAGGACACGGTAGATACTATGCAGATTGCCCGGGAAAATGGGGCGAAGACAGTTTGTATTACTCATTATGCCAAATCTCCTATTACAAAATATGCTGATGTTGTATTGTTATCAGGCTACAATGAAAGTCCATTGCAAGGAGGAGCATTGATAACAAAGATTGCACAGTTATATGTAATAGATGTACTATATACTGAGTATTTTAGACGAAATATAAAGGCAGCTTCTAAAAATAAATCACGGAGTGGTTCTTCTATTTCAGACAAATTGTATTGATTTTTTATAATTTAATTATATTATCCATGTAGAGGGTATAAAAAGGGGCTGTGGCAAAACTAATAATTGGTTTTGTCACAATCCCTTTTTGGCTATAATGGGAATGTATATATTGTAAACTTGAAGAGCCTTGGTATCGTTTGAGCCAAGGTTAGATGGACTTTATCTCTTTTAGGAATAAAGTATGTTTTAAATCAAATCTCAATATCTACTAAACAAAAGCACTTATTTATAGTAATATATAGGTATGGTTCTGCAGAAAATAATTTTGTTATAGGCGACGAATATGGATATAGATTGAGGGGTTGTGACAAAAACTTATAAACTGTGAGAGAGCTAGTTTAGAGTCAGAGACAGTTTCCATTTATGAGTGGTTGTGAAGTTATAGGTGAGCTAACTAGAAAAATGGTGGATATAGGAGGCTATGAGTTATGAGTATTATAAGGGATATAATTGCACCAAAAGATCGAATAAGAATAGAATGGGTAAGGGGCTATATGCCACTTTTAAATCAATTAGAAAAGAGTGGTAAGTATGGAGTTTGAGGTCACGGGCATAGATGTAGATGTGGCGTCGCCGGCGCAGAGAGTATACTTTTCAGGTTGGGGTAAGTAATATGGAGAAGACACAAGTATCCCTTCTTATAAAAAATGTCCATATATTAACTGTAGATAATGATTATACCCAATATAGAGATGGATGTATAGCAGTGGATGGCGATACAATTGTATATATTGGAGATACGCAAGAAGGAGAGTCCCTATATGAAGGTGATAGGGTAATAGAAGGAAAGAAACATGTTGCCCTTCCTGGATTTATAAACACCCATATACATTCAGCCATGGTTCTATTTAGGGGCTATGCAAATGATCTACCACTTTGGGAATGGCTTTCAGAGAAGATGTGGCCACTTGAGGACAAGATAAAAGCTAATGATGCCTATTGGCTGTCTCTCCTCGCTATGGCTGAGATGATAAAGTCAGGTACCACTACATTTTCTGATATGTATATGTTCATGGAGGAGACGGCACGGGGAGTAGATGAGGTAGGCCTTAGAGCTGTACTTGCAAGGGGGCTTCAAGGACCTGATGAGGCCTCAGATATGAGGCTCAAGGAAAATCGGCTACTCTTTGATAGGTGGAATGGTAGTGCAGGAGGTAGAATAAGGGTAATGGTGGGTCCCCATGCCATATATACCTGTTCTCATGATTATTTGAGAAAATGTATTGACCTTGCAGGAGAGCTGGGTACAGGTATACATATCCATATATCAGAGACAGAAGGTGAGGTAAAGGAGAGTATCGAAAAATATGGAAAGCCACCTATTGAATACCTAGAAGAGTTGGGACTGTTTAAACTTCCCACTTTGGCAGCCCATTGTGTTCATATTCGGGATTATGAGATGGATATATTAAAGGACAGTAATGTATCTATAGCCCATTGTCCCTACAGTAATTTAAAGCTTGCAAGTGGCTTTATGCCGGCAGGGAAACTCATGGAGAAGGGGATAAATGTGGCTCTTGGAACAGATGGCGCCTCCAGTAATAATAATTTAAGTATAATGAAGGAGATGCAACTTGCTTCCATACTTGGAAAAGCGGTGGCAAAAGATGCACAAGTTTTGTCAGCCAAAGAGGCAGTGAATATGGCTACTAGAAATGGTGCCAAGGCTTTAGTCTGGGATGATGAGATAGGTAGTCTTGAAGTAGGCAAAAAGGCAGATATAATTTTGCTTGATATTGATAAACCTCATTATAGGCCGCTAGATGATATAACGGCTCTCTTGGTATATAGTGGATACAGTTCTGATGTGGATACTGTAATTGTAGATGGAAACATACTCATGGATGGGGGAGTTCTGAGGACCATAGATCTAGATAGGGTATACTATGAAGTGGATAGTATAAAAACTCGAATAATGGAAGATTAAATAGGGAATTGCTAAGGATTAGGGTCTATTATATGACTTGCTACATAGACAAGAAGTCTCTAGTTACATTTATGTCTATAATGTCAAAGTACTAGTTGTCATGTATCTTGGCACATACGATAAATAGGATGAAAGGTACTCTAGTTATGGTGAAGATATAATAGATAGGAACGAGGCTTAGTTATAGTGAAGATATAATAGATAGGAACGAGGCTTAGTTATAGTGAAGATATAATAGATA
>CALKWW010000056.1 GCA_938003945.1 uncultured Bacillota bacterium
CAAACAATGCCATAATAAGGGCACAGGATATCGTAAATGAACTGACAGTTACACTAGATATGGAATATGAGATATCAGAGCAACTGCAGCTACTATACGAATATATGGGAAGACGATTGATTGAGGCAAATATTTCAAAGGATATGGGAATACTACAAGAGGTAGAGGGGCTTATGGCTGAACTTAGGGATACTTGGGCAGAGGTTATAAAGCTAAATAGACAGCAGAGGTATGGTGGCTATGAGTGATCAGCATGATAAGAGAATATTGGACAATCTTTTCTCTATTGTAAGCAAGAAAAAGGAAAAAGCCAATCACCTCCAGAGACTTACACAAAAGCAGAGAAAGTTTATAGGTAGCGAAGATATTGGAGGATTACTTAAGATCATCGATGAGAAGGAAATATGTATTAAAGAGATAGACGATCTAGATAGTGAGTTTTTTCCCATATATAGAGACCTTCAAAAGAGATATGAATCCGGTCAGTTAGATAGTCAATGTATAGTATTATACAAAGAACTCAGGGAAAACCTTCAAAGTATTCGTTCTATTTTAAATAAAGTCTATGAGGAAGATAGGTATAATATGGACTCAATAAAGGATATGCAAGGTAGATATGCGGGAGATATCAAGAGAATACAACAGGGAACTAAGAGACAAAAGGCATATAACCAGGTATCGTCAATAGATGGTGGTGTATTTATAGATAAAAAACAATAAAAATATAAAGAAATTATATTGCTTTTTATTGCAAAAAGCCTTATAATGGTATAAGAATGTTCTAGACTTAGGAATCTTTGGTAATAGTCTGTATCTATATTGCCAACAATTTAGGCATTGTTGGATAGTAAAATCTAGTGTTAGGACCTATGATAATAGTAGGGCGTATACACTGTAGGTCCGACCTATGGCTGTACAGGCAGGTGGAAGAGTTTGGTGGCAGGATAGTTGACCCTCAAGCCTTCAAAGGTATTTGCTTTGCACAAAGCTGTAGTATAACGGGGTAGTGTAGCTGGTATGACGCCGGCGCAGGGCTCCAAGTCGGTTTATTTAATCGTATGGATGTAATGATTATCGCACCCTAAGGAAGAACAAAAAACAAAAAAGTGAGGGGATTATATCCATGTACCAAGACAAGACATTAGTTTGTAAAGATTGTGGAGCTGAGTTCATTTTTTCTGCAGGGGAACAGGAGTTCTATGCAGAGAAGGGCTTTCAAAATGAGCCTGCACGATGTAAACCATGTAGAGATGCTAGAAAAGCTAATAGACATGGTGGCCACAGAGAGATGCATGATGCCATATGTGCAGATTGCGGAGCAGAGACAAAGGTTCCCTTTGTGCCACGCAATGACAGACCTATATACTGCAGTGATTGCCTAAGAAATCATAGGTAATAATATGGTCACAGACCCTGGATGAAGTCATCCAGGGTTTTTTTGAGTGCGCTCAGCAGAAAATAAAAACAGATAAAGTCTATATTTTGAATAAATATACATTGATTTATTGTAATTATTCGTATATAATTATTATCGTGAAATAAATATTATGTGGAATTTTGATTGGGAGGCTAATAAGATGAAAGGTTCAAAAAAAGTATTGTTGTTATTACTTATATCTGTAGTGAGTATATCTCTTGTATCATGTGGAGAGATAGATACAATGGCAAGGATAGAAAAAGACGATAAAGTGATATGGGGTACTAATGCGGAGTTTGCTCCATTTGAGATGAGGGATGGAGAAGATGTCATCGGAATAGATGCTGAAATTGCTAAGAAAATTGCTGAGAAGTTGGGTGTGGAGCTTGTAGTGGAGGATATGAAATTTGATCCTCTTCCGGCTGCTTTAAAGTCAGGGAAGATAGATTTTATTGCAGCGGGCTATAGTAAGGATCCAGATAGGGAAAGGGAGATGACATTTAGTAAGAGCTACTTTAAGGCAGTGCAGGCCATAATAGTAGAGGAATCGAATGATGAGATACAAGGTGTAAAGGATCTTGAAGGGAAGAAGATAGGAGTACAAAATGGAACTACAGGGGATATCATTTCAACTGAGGACATAGAGGGTGCTTATGTCCACAGATACAATAATGGACTAGAGGCCGTACTGGATCTTCAAAATGGTAACTTGGATGCAGTAGTCATAGATGTATTACCTGCTCAGATGTTGGTGGCTGAAAATGACGGAGTTAAGATACTAGACGAGCGAGCTGGAGACGAAGAGAGCTATGTGATAGCCGTTAGAAAAGGTGATGAGGAGCTCATAGAAGTAATAAATGAGGTATTAGATGAAATGCTGCAAAGTGGTGAGATAGATGAGCTTGTAAACAAATATTCTATTGGTGAGTGATTCTATTGGGCTAGCATGTCTAGATGCTAGCCCAATTTATGCGGTGAGAGATAAATTTAAATATGATTGGGAGAGAGGTTAGATGAGTTTTTTAGTAGATATATATAAGATATTATCTGATGCAATATATATTAATTTAATAAAGGAAGATAGATATCTTTTGTTTATAAAGGGTCTAGGGGTATCGTTGAAACTTACAATATATGCTGCAATATTAGGTATTATAATTGGCTTACTCGTTGCTCTTGCCAGGATGACTAAAAATAAGGTTTTAAACAAGATAGCTCTATTATATATTGATTTAATAAGAGGTACTCCTGCCGTTGTCCAGTTGGTAATTATATACTATGCAATATTGGGTAGTAGTTCTCTCTCTAAGATTGGTGTTGCCTCTGTTGCATTTGGTATAAACAGTGGTGCCTATGTTGCAGAGCTAGTTAGAGCGGGAATTCAAGCAGTGGATAAGGGTCAGATGGAGGCTGCCCGTTCCCTTGGTTTTTCATATGGACAATCTATGGGGTATATAATAATCCCCCAGGCAGTGAAGAATATACTACCTGCATTGGTCAGTGAATTTATAGTTCTACTTAAGGAGACGGCAATTGCTGGGTATATTGCCCTAGATGACCTGACTAGAATGGGTGATATAGTGAGGAGTAGAACGTTTGATGCATATACACCATTTATTGTGGTAGCACTTATATATTTATATGTTACATCTATACTTACATACTTCTTAGGAAAGCTAGAGAGGAGGATGAGTGTAAGTGATTGAGGTTGTCGATTTGCATAAGAGTTTCGGAGAACTAAAAGTACTAAAGGGAATAAATACCGATATAAAAAAAGGAGAAGTGGTGTGTATAATAGGTGCAAGTGGTTCAGGTAAGAGTACTTTTTTGAGATGCCTAAATCTATTGGAAGAACCCACTGCGGGTCATATATATATTGATGGATTACCCATTATGGAGCTTGGGAAGGATATAAATAAACTTCGTCAAAGGGTTGGAATGGTATTTCAACAGTTCAATCTATTTCCCCATATGACGGTTATAGACAATGTGACACTGGCGCCTATAAAGTTAAAAAAGATGTCTTCTGAAATGGCTCAGGAGAAAGGTATTGCATTACTTAGGAAGGTAGGACTTATCGATAAGGATCACGTATATCCAAATCAACTATCAGGTGGACAAAAGCAGAGAGTAGCCATAGCAAGGGCCCTTGCTATGGATCCTGAGATAATGTTATTCGATGAGCCCACGTCTGCTCTTGACCCAGAGATGGTGGGAGAGGTTCTACAGGTGATGAAACAGCTTGCCAAAGAGGGAATGACTATGGTGGTGGTTACACATGAAATGGGTTTTGCCAAAGAGGTAGGCGATAGGATACTCTTTATGGATGAAGGTATAATAGCGGAAGAAGGGACACCTGAAGAAATATTTAAGAGCGCCAAACAAGAGAGAACTAGGGCTTTTTTAAGCCAAGTGCTATAGGGAGGGTTTTATGTGAAGGCAACTAAGATTGTATATGGTCTTATCACTATTCTTATTTTAATACCTATATTTGTAAAGCGGATAAATAGAATTAGAGAAGCGATGAAGTCTAAAGATAGCTCTATTGCAGGTAGACAATTTATGTATCTTATCATAACTTGTAGTATCGTTTTGGTTTTGACAATTAGTTTGCATAGCTTTACGATAAAATATCAGGCCCCCCTTGTTGCCGAACAAGTAAATGATATATTCGTATCTTGCGCAAGGGAAGGAGCAAGTCAAATTGACTTTGAGGATATACTATATGATAGGGGATTGGCATCCATACTAGAGGATGTGGAATATGATTCCATATTGAGTTTGATAGAGCCGCAAACTTCGTATGAGGTGTATCTAAGCGAGAGGACTTATAAAGTGGGAGACAATGATGTACTCTATTGCAAATATGAGAAAGGTGATGAGTTAACTTATATAGAGATGGGTTTTAAAATGCCCAATAATAAATGGCAATTAACTACATTTAATATTGCTGATACAGAAAAAATAGAAGAGATAGATTCTAAGATGAAATTCTTTAAAATAAACTAGTTTTACAGGGCATATAAAAGGGTATAAATATAATGAAGTTAAATAGTATTTATAAGGGGGCTCGATACCATTTTGATCAGTTTTGTCTAAAACTAAATAATTGAAAGGAGCTGACCGCAATGCGTATAACAATAAGCGGTAAAAATGTAGAAATTACTGATGCCTTAAGGAGCCAGATCATCAAGAAGGTAAGCAAGCTGGAGAGATATTTTGACGACAATACTGAGGTACAAGTTACGATGTCTGTGGAAAGGGATAGGCATATAATGGAGGTGACGATTCCTTTCAATGGAGTAGTGATTAGAGCAGAAGAGTATACAGATGACATGTATAAGACATTGGACAATGTATTAGATAAATTAGAGAGGCAGATACACAAGTATAGGACAAAGCTTGATAAGCGCATGAAAGAGGGAGCTTTTAAGTATGAAAAGCCATTATTTAGTGATCAATTTGAAGAGGAAAGTGAATCTACTCCTAAGCTTGTCAAGACGAAGCGATTTGCAGTCAAACCTATGGGGGTTGAAGAAGCTATACTGCAGATGGAACTATTAGGACATAGTTTTTTCGTATTTACTGATGCTGATTCCGACGAGGTCAATGTGGTATATAAACGAAAGGATGGAAATTACGGACTCATAGAACCAGAGTACCTTTAAGATATAGAGGAGGAAAGGCATGGCTTTTCCTCCTTTCTAAAATCTATATATTTAAGTTCTATATTAAGTTAATTGATATTTTAGTTTAAAGTTTATTCTATGAATAAGATTAGATTATTCTGGTTAGTCAAAGCATCGAATATGTTTTTATGATAATTTAGTGGGATACTAGCATTTTCCCACTAGTTTTTTGCGTAAAACACATATTGTAAATTGGGAGGTTTTACTTTATTTTCTTGAATATTGAGCTATTAGGTGTTATTATTAAATAATGACAAGGAGATAAAATTTAGGGGAGTGTTAAATGTTTCGATTATTTAAAAAGCTATTTGGTGATAGCAATGAGAGGGAAATAAAACGTCTAGCAAAGACGGTGGATGAAATAGAGGCATTAGAACCAACTATGCAGGCTTTGGGCGATGATGAGCTTAGAGCAAAGACTGATGAATTTAAGGCAAGACTTTCTAAAGGTGAGACATTAGATGACCTCTTAGTAGAGGCATTTGCAGTAGTTAGGGAGGCATCCGTTAGGGTACTAGGGATGAGACATTTTAGGGTGCAGCTATTAGGTGGAATAGTTCGCCACCAAGTGCGTATTGCTGAGATGAAAACTGGTGAGGGTAAGACATTAGTGGCAACCGTACCTGCCTATTTGAATGCACTGACTGGCAAAGGCGTACACATAGTGACTGTAAATGATTATTTAGCACGTCGTGATAGTGAATGGATGGGGAAGATATATAAATTTTTAGGACTTTCAGTGGGTCTTATAGTCAATGATATGAAAAATGCTGACAGGCGTCAGAACTATACAGCTGATATAGTATATGGCACTAACAATGAATTCGGTTTTGACTATCTAAGGGACAATATGGTGATATATAAAAAAGAGATGGTGCAAGGGGAACTCAATTTTGCTATAATAGATGAAGTGGATTCTATACTCATAGATGAAGCACGTACCCCCCTTATAATTTCCGGTGCAGGCGATAAATCTACGGATATGTATTTTCATGTAGATCGTTTTATAAGGACATTAAAACCTACGGAACACTATGAGATGGATGAGAAAGCAAATACAGTCAATCTTACAGAAGAAGGTATTGAAAAGGCAGAAAAATATTTTAATGTAGAAAATTTGGCAGATCCGGACAATGCACAATTATCCCACCATGTGTATCAAGGGCTCAAAGCACATGCTCTTATGAAACGGGATAGAGATTATGTAGTAAAAAATGATCAAGTACTTATAGTAGATGAATTTACTGGTAGGATTATGACGGGACGAAGATACAGTGATGGGCTTCATCAAGCTATAGAGGCAAAAGAGGGAGTAAAAGTAAAACGTGAGAGTAGAACCTTAGCAACTATAACATTTCAGAACTTTTTCAGAATGTATAACAAGCTATCAGGTATGACAGGCACGGCCAAGACAGAAGAGGATGAGTTTAAGGGTATATATGGGTTAGATGTTGTGGTCATACCCACTAATAAGCCAATGATAAGGAAAGACTATAATGATGCAATATATATGAATTTAGATGCAAAATATAATGCAATAGTGGAGGAAATAGCCAGTTGTTATGAGGTTGGTCAGCCTGTACTGGTAGGTACTGTATCTATAGAGAAATCCGAATTATTGAGTGCTATGTTGAAGAGGCAAGGTATACCTCATGAAGTGTTAAATGCTAAATATCATGAAAAGGAAGCTGAGATAGTGGCTCAGGCCGGTAAATATAAAGCTGTGACAATAGCCACCAATATGGCTGGACGTGGGACAGATATAATATTAGGCGGCAATCCAGAGTTTTTAGCTAAACAGGAGATGAAAAGGCAAGGTTATTCTGATATTATATTATCAAGAGTAAGCAGCTTTGAAGATATAGATGACAAAGAAGTGTTAGAGGCACGAACAGCCTATAAGGAGCTATTTGAGCAATATAAGAGAGAATGTGAGAAAAATCGTCAGAAAGTGTTGGAGGTAGGTGGACTCCATATAATAGGCACTGAAAGACATGAGAGTAGGCGTATAGACAATCAATTGAGAGGTCGATCTGGCAGACAGGGTGATCCAGGTTCATCTAGATTCTATATATCTTTAGAAGATGACCTAATGCGACTATTTGGCTCTGATAAGATAAGGGACATGGTAGAGAGGTTGGGACTTGAATATGACGAGGCACTAGAATATGGTATGCTATCAAGGCAAATTGAGCAGGCTCAAAAGAGAGTAGAGGGTTCTAACTTTGACACAAGACGCCATGTACTCCAATATGACGATGTAATGAATGTACAGAGAGAGACAATATACTCTCAGCGTAGACGGGTCCTCGAAGGTGAAAATATTAAAGATTCAATACTAGGTATGTTGGATTTGTTTGTGGAGGATACCATAGACTTATTTACGAGTGGACTTGACAATCCAGAGGACTGGAATATAAAGGGTTTGCTTGGTTATCTAGAAACTGTTTTCTTACCTAGAGGTGCTATTGTTATTTCGGAAGATGAAATATATGATATGACAAGAAAATCTCTCAAAAATAAGATAGTAGACGTGGCACACAAGTTATATGATGAAAAGGAAGAAGAGATAGGGTCAGAGATAATGCGGGAGGCCGAACGGGTGATCCTACTTCGCACCGTGGATCAAAAATGGATGGATCATATAGATGCCATGGATCAACTTCGCCAGGGAATTGGGCTTAGGGCATACGGTCAGCGTGACCCAGTTATTGAATATAAATTAGAGGGCTATGAGATGTTCGAAGAGATGGTAAAGAACATACAGGAAGATACATTAAGGGGTCTATTCAGTGTGAAGATTAATGCAGAAGCGCCTAAGCGCGAGAAAGTCGCTGAGCCTATTCGTGCTACACATGGTGGAGATGACCAAACAACTAAAAAGCCCGTTGTCAAAGGTCCTAAAATAGGACGCAATGATCCATGCCCTTGTGGTAGTGGACTTAAATATAAAAAATGCTGCGGAAAGAATGCATAGTATAGAATAAGGAGCATCGAGATTAGGTGCAAAGCAACATAGTAGCTACACAAGTTTTACATTCAAATGAGAGAGGTGTGATATAGATGATAGGATTAGAAATTTCCAATGGAAGACTAAAGGGATTGAAGAAATCGTTCGAAAAAATAGGTGAGTCTCTTTGACATTCCTGGATGTGAAAAGCGAGTAGAAGAGTTAGAATATGAGATGAATGATCCCGATTTTTGGAATGATATTGAAAAATCTCAGAAGGTCAGTAAAGAACTTAAGCATCTGAAGGATAGGATTCAGGGATATAATCAGCTGGCATCCCAAATAGAGGACATTGAGGTGCTCATTGAGCTGACAATTGAAGAGAATGAAACATCCCTAATATCCGACATAGAAAAAAACATAGATATTCTTGAAAAAAAGATAAAGCGTCTCCGTCTTGAGACTCTGCTTAAGGGGAAATATGATAAAAACAGTGCCATAATATCACTACACGCCGGAGCAGGGGGGACAGAGGCCATGGATTGGACTTCTATGCTCTATCGCATGTATACTAGATGGTGTGAATCCAAGGGATATAAGGTGGATGTCTTGGATATGCTTCCTGGGGAAGAAGCAGGTATAAAGAGCGTCACATTCCAAGCCACAGGCGTCAATGCCTATGGATATTTGAAGGCGGAAAAGGGTGTTCATAGGTTAGTACGTATATCACCCTTTGATTCCTCGGGACGTAGACACACTTCATTTTCATCGGTGGATGTGATGCCAGAACTCGATGACGATTTGGAGATAGAGGTAAAACCAGATGAGATAAAGGTAGATACATTTAGGGCAGGAGGAGCAGGTGGTCAGCATGTAAATATGACTGATTCAGCAGTTAGAATAACTCATCTACCTACAGGAATAGTTGTTCAGTGCCAGAATGAACGTTCCCAGATACAAAACAGGGAGACTGCCATGAAGGTATTGAAAGCAAGATTATTAGAGCGAAAAGAGAGGGAAGCAGAGGAAAAACTACGAGAGATGAAGGGTGAGATGAAGCGAATAGAGTGGGGCAGTCAGATAAGATCTTATATATTCCACCCATATAGTATGGTAAAAGATCATCGCACTGGTATTGAAATTGGTAATATACAAGCTGTCATGGACGGCGAGCTTGATGATTTTATCAATGGATATTTACAAATGATGGTGTAGAATAAACTTGAAATAAGTTTAAATAAAAATATAGGAGAGGAGCGATATTATATGGATGCTCAATTTGTCATATTTAAGATTGGTGATGACACATATGGAGCCGACATATACAATATCTATGAGATAATATTTCCTAAGGAACCCACAAAAATGCCTAATAATCCAGACTTTATTGAGGGAGTAATTGAATATAGGGGAATAATGGTGCCCGTATTAGATCTTAAGAAACGTTTTAACCTTGGTGAGAGTACTTTCACTGGACAGAGCAGATTAGTTGTGGCAGAGGTAGGCGAAGACTTAGTGGCTTTCTCTGTGGATGAAGTCACAGAGATACTGAAAGTGCAGCCAGAGGAGATAAAGGCTGCGCCGGATATGACTAAAATAGATAAGAAGTATATTAAGGGTATTGTCAAGCAAGATGGAAGGCTTATAGTAGTTTTAGATCTAGCTAAAGTGCTCACTGTAGATGAAATGGACATATTGAGAAGTATGGAAGTAGATAAGGAGAAGACAAGATAATTATAGACGTGAAGGAAGAGGTTAATGTTAAAAAAATTTGCTAAATATTATAAACCTCATTTAGCCCTCTTTATATTGGACTTTACTTGTGCCTTTTTTATGGCAGGATTGGATCTTGTATTTCCCAATGTGGTGACAAAGACGGTGGATGAGGTTTTGCCAAAGAAAGACTTAAAAGCACTTATCGTTGTAGGTGCAGTGCTTCTAGGTCTTTATATACTACATTATATATTGCAATATATAGTTGACTACTATGGTCACACACTCGGTACCAAGATAGAATATGATATGAGGCGAGATCTGTTTGAACACGTACAGAAACTTCCGTTTTCATACTTTGATGAAAACAAAACAGGTCATATTATGTCAAGGTTGGTAAACGATCTCAACGATATATCTGAGCTTGCTCACCATGGACCTGAGGATTTATTTATAGCACTGGTTACTTTAATAGGAACTTTTATAATTCTCATTCGAAATAATTGGAAATTAGGTTTAATTACTTTTGCTACAGTACCTATTATGTTATGGTTTTCAATAGGAAAGAATAAGAAGATGCAAATAAGTTTTAAAGAGATGCGCAAAAAAGTAGCGGACATAAATGCTCAGGCCGAAGATAGTATATCGGGGATAAGGGTGGTAAAGTCATTTACCAACGAGGACCATGAGCGGGAAAAATTTGATGCTGGTAATGAAGGCTTTAGAATGTCAAAACAAAATGCATATAAGACTATGGCCGAGTTCTATTCAGGAATAAACTTCTTCTCGAATTTAATCAATCTCATTGTTCTAATGTTTGGTGGCCTTTTCTATTATAAAGGAGAGCTTACTACAGGGGAACTCATTGGCTTTTTACTATATGTAAGCATGTTTATGCAGCCTATAAGGAAGATCTCCACTTTGATAGAGACTTATCAAAGAGGTATGGCAGGCTTTTCAAGATTTGTAGAAATAATGGAGATAGAGCCAGGTATAAAAGATAATCCCAATGCGGCTCATCTCACCGTAGATGAGGGCAAAATTGAGTTTGAAAATGTGACATTTAGCTATAGGGATGGAAGTGAAGTACTTAAAGATATAAGTTTCGAAATAGAACCTGGTGAGACAATTGCATTTGTAGGTCCATCAGGTGCAGGGAAGACAACTTTAGCCAATCTTATACCTAGATTTTATGAAGTGGATGAGGGAACTATATATGTAGATAGTATGGATATAAAAGATGTTACCCAGCGTTCATTGAGGGACAATATCGGTACGGTTCAGCAGGATGTATTTTTATTCTCCGGTACAGTTGCAGATAATATACGTTATGGAGATATAGATGCTACGGATGAAGATGTGGTGAGAGCCGCTAAGAGAGCAAATGCCCATGAATTTATAATGAACATGGAGCATGGCTATGACACATATATTGGCGAACGCGGTGTAAAGTTGTCAGGTGGCCAAAAGCAGCGTTTAGCCATAGCACGAATCTTTTTAAAGGATCCCCCCATACTTATATTGGATGAAGCAACGTCGGCCCTTGACAATGAAACTGAAAAGGTGATACAGGAATCATTATTTGAGCTCTCACAAAATAGAACAACAATAATTATTGCCCATAGATTAGCTACTATACGACATGCCGATAGAATAATGGTGTTGACAGAAGATGGTATAGTGGAAGAGGGTAGTCATGACTGCCTATTAGCTAGAAAGGGTATATATCACAATCTCTATATTTCTCAGTTTAGTGCTTAATATATAGGGATGGACTTTATATACTAAAGAAAGTCCATCCCTATTTTTATAGGAATTTGATTTGTAAGTTATTATTTGTCTAAGGGACCATGGATACTGCATTGGAGAATATGCTTACTATTGAAGGAAGTTTTTGGACCTATATGTGTAAATGTTAGGATTTTAGGAGATTAAATATTCATATTGACTATGATACTTGATGAAACCTTATCCAGTTATTTAATTGTCTTAAAATGCTTTTAAATTTTATGTAATCATATCTAAGAGTACCTATTATTTTTTTAGTATCCCTTTCCAAAAAATCACAAAAGTTTTCTGTCTTTTCCACATCATAATGTGTAGGCGGATATCCAGCAAAAGTAATCTTTACAAGTATATTTGTCATATCCATCATAGAGCCTGCTTTATTTATGAGCCATGTATCGACTCTGTTAGCATACATGTATGGAGTTTCACCCTTCTTCATAGGATAGTTGTATAACTCTAATAGAGCTAATATTTTGCTATATAGGAGTTCTATCTGTTTTGAATAGGGTAACTTTTCTATTTGTCTTTCATATATCTTATTAGATACAAACAATAGAAGACAAAATATTGATATGGATATTGCGATTATACATATAAAAGACACAAATAGCTTTAATTTTGTAGAGGAGCCATTTATTTTAGAGTCCTCATAATAAAAATCTGTGTCCATATTACTGTGGTACTCTGGAATATTCATCTCTTTATGCATAAAGTTATCTAAATTATGAGTGTATATGGGAGATTCCTTCTGGCCATATACAATATCAGTGTATGTTGGAGGTGTGGGGTCAAAGGTTAACCACCCAATGTTTGGAAAATATACTTCTACCCAGGCATGACTATTGGAATTTCGAACTTTATAGAGTGTGCCATGGTTTGATGCATTATGCATAGAATAACCTTCTACATATCTCGTGGGAAGTCCAACTACTCTGCCCATTACTGCCATTGCTGTTGCGAAATAGGTGCAGTAGCCTTCCTTCAGCTCATATAGAAAATAATCTACAAAATCGCTATCTGTCGGTGTAGGGGGAGGAGAGAGGGTATATACATAGTTTTCCTTGAGATATTGTTCTAGAGCTAGCGCTTTGGCCATTGGATTGGTTTCTTCTCCTATGATATCTTCAGCGAGCTCTTTTACTCTGTTTGGGATATTGTCTATAACTGAATAGTTCTTTTGTATTTCCAATAATTTGTCATAATGCTCAATATGTCTGGGGATGTATTTTCTAAAATCTATTTTGGGAATGAATTCTTCTGATATATTGAGTATATCGTAATTAGTTAAGTTTAGGTTTATTACATCTAATATATAACCTTGGTTTTTGGATATATCTGTCTTTGAGAAGAGTTCTCCTTGTCTGTTTATATGGGGCGAAAATCTAGGATAATCTTTAGACTTGACATTTGTGGTTATAGATGGTGCAAATATAGCAGATGTATTTATGCCAACAGGTTCTATATCCACTGTAAATCTAGATATTATATCTTGATTTTCTAATATGTCTAGTTCATCCCAAAATTTTTCATCTAAGTCTAGTGCTTGCTGTTTAACTTTTCTATTTAACGGGTCATTTAGCTTATAAGCCATTGAATCTATTGTATTTTTCCATCCATTTCCCGTATATTCGTTGAATATGCTACCCTTTAGATAAAGTGTTTGCGGTGATATTATCTCCAATGCAATATTATTATCTACTTCCACAGGTCCTCCAAGTTGTTCAGATGAGCCTTGAAAACCTGTCTGAGTGAGGCGAAATATAGTGCGAGGCTTTTTGGAAGATTTACGACTTTCCCATATATCTTCCATAGACTCAAATGTTTCCTCCAATGCTTTCCATTTAAGGTGTTCTGTCTCTTTAGGCACTATTATTATGGAAGTAAGCACTATAATCAGAGAGAGCAAAACTAGCCAAACTTGCCATGTTTCTGTGCCAGTAATATCATATATTTTATTGAGTTTTTGTCTGTATTCTATACCCAATGTGGCTACGAAGGGCACAGCATATATCCAAATGTAGGGTGTTATAGAGGTATGCCCAAGATACCAAAGAATCCCTATTATAGAGCTACCTAAAATAATAGATATAATATTTAGCCTCAACTTGCACATTACTATAAAAAATATTATCGAAAGCCCCCCTATTATTAACCATGTTGCGGGTAATACATATATATTATGTACAGTAGATTCATATCCGAGGGCATAGTCAATTAACCATTTAGCACAGTGTGCAACTTTTTCCCACCAATTATGTGCTAGATATCGTCTAGAGTATAGGATAAATATAAGGGCAGTGGAGGGTATACCTATTACTAAAGACCATATACTATGAGCATAGAGTGATAAGACAATATAGACAATCGAAGTCAATAATATAGTCGTATAGTAGGGTATGGGTAGCTCAAGTGATATAATTATGGCTTGGGTAAGGCTAGAGACTGTTAGTATAAACACAAGGGCTTTCATAATAAAATTTAAAATTTTTTTATTTTTCATCTTAGTATATCCTCCAGTACCTCATCAAATCTTCTATGAGTTGGAACTTTGTAAGAAGGTATTCCCTTTTCATTTAGTTGCTTTATAATATCATCCATATCATAGTCTTTATGTTTGAAATCTTCAATCAGAAACAACATGGGATATATGCCTACTTGCTTTAGTATGCACATTCGATTAAAGAGTTCACTGTTAATATTATGGGTAATTAAAATAGTATTAGAATTCATATCCATATTGGATTGTTCCATCGTTAGTATCTGCTCTATTGAGAATCTACCTTCAAAGGACAATGGCGCAAGAAAATTATAGATATAAGGAAAATCATGCAGATTTTCACCACCTAATTCTAATCTATCTCCATTATACATAATCAGTTCTATGGGAATAGCTCTATTTAACAGATGGTTTATGATTGAGACAGTGCATTCAATCATCTGATCTTCTACTTCATATTTACATATTCCATCAATAGGGTACGGAGTGGTATCTAGGAAGATTAGTATTTGCTGTTCTACACTGATCTCATAATTCTTTACATATATATCTTGATATTTGGAAGATATATTCCAATGAATTTTTTTTAGAGGATCACCATATTCGTATTCCCTTATATCAGATACGGAAGAAGGCTCTTGGGTTGATATAAGTCTATTTCTTGTCGTTCCTTCTATCTGTGCGAGAGGAATGGGTAGATACGGTATATCTAGTACTCGTGGATATACTGTGATATATAACTGCTTAAAATAACTTTTTTTGGAGAGAACTATATTGAATTTAAATATTCCAAATATATCCCGAACTTTTATTCTAGTTATACCCACCGGATATTTACCTCGGATATGACAAGTACATTTCTCTTGTATAATTTCAAGATCAAATGGAAGAACAGATAGCATTTTTTCTTTTTCACTTTTTTCTATTGAATCTAAGGGTGTTATAAAATATACCATCATATATGGATATATGAAGGGAGTATCATTGTGTATTTCTATTTTTAAAGTTGCTGATTCTTCTTTATGTAGGATAGTTGGTTCTATCGTTTGTAAATATTTAAAATCTATAATTATCCAGATGACCATGGCAAGGGCATATAGGACCATGATTAAGAGTACAGAAAATACTATAAAATATATTTTATCACCGGTATACAGTCCAAAGGTTAAGGCTAAAAACATGATAGTGAATATTATAACTCTGTTTTTCTTCATTTTTCAATCACTGGTACATACATCCCGTCAACTATAGATTGTAATATGAGATCAGATGACAATTTTTTCAGTTCTGCCTCAGGTTTTAATATAAGTCGATGGGAAAATACTGGTACTATCATGGTTTGTACGTCATCAGGTATTACATAGTCTCTACCTTCTAAAAGCGCATGAGCTTGAGCTGCACGCATTAGAAATATTGCTCCTCTAGGACTTACCCCAAGGGCTATATCGGGATGCGTTCGGGTGTTGGATACTATTTGTGCAATATACTCTTTTATAGGCGGTGCTACCTTTATATCCTTTACATGGTTTTGAAGTTGTATTATATCTTCATCGGTGGCAACGGGTTGTAGATAATCTAAGGGAGTATTATGTTGGAATCGGGACATTATTTCCATCTCTTCTTGTATGCTGGGATAGCCTATTGATATCTTTAGAAAGAATCTATCTAGTTGAGCCTCAGGTAGGGGAAATGTACCTATGTATTCGATGGGATTCTGAGTTGCAAGGACCATAAAAGGCCTTGGAAGAGGATAAGTTTTGCCATCTACCGTCACTTGTGATTCCTCCATTACTTCCAAAAGACTCGATTGGGTTTTAGGCGAAGTTCGATTTATTTCATCAGCAAGAACTATGTGGCTCATGACAAGGCCGGGACGATACTCCATTTCACCCGATTTAGTATTATACATGGAGAAACCGGTGATATCTGATGGGAGGACATCAGGAGTAAATTGTATTCTTCTAAATGAGAGGTCCAACGATCGGGCAAGGCAAGAGACCATAGTTGTCTTGCCAACCCCAGGGACATCTTCTATGAGTACATGACCCTCACTGATGAGGGCAATCAATATGAGTCTGATTGCTCTTTCATTGCCTATTATGACCTTCTGTATATTATTTTTTATTTGGAATAAAGTTTTTTTCATATTTCCCACGGGTCAGGGCACCTTCTTTCGTATATCCATAGTATTGATTCTATATTAATGTATTTTAACTCAATTATCAACGGTTATATATGAAATAATATTTTTAATAGTTGTATGTGCTAGTATAAAGGTGTCGGCGAGATTTAGAATGAGAGATTACCAATTGAGTTTAAAAATATGGAATCAGCTAATAATTATTTAATCAAGGATTACTACGCTTTCCTCCTTGACAAAATGATTACTAGCAATTCTTAAAATCTACAGCATTATCCAGAGAAGTTTTCAGAGGTCTGTGTCACATATGTTTGACTTCTCTACAAAAACATAATTTTTTTTGTAG
The DNA here is from genome assembly GCA_938003945.1 of uncultured Bacillota bacterium. Taxonomy (GTDB): domain Bacteria; phylum Bacillota; class Clostridia; order Caldicoprobacterales; family Xylanivirgaceae; genus UBA3920. Next base: position 16,541 of record CALKWW010000056.1, read on the forward strand.
GTACGGATCTTGACAATGCTTTCGTTATATGCTATATTGTATAATGCAAAAGAAAAGATAATAGTACCCTATTTGTTGCAAAGGCATACAGATAGGGTTGTTTTGTCAAAGTAGGTGTAGATATGGCTGATGATATAAAAACAATTGCTCGGAACAAAAAGGCAATGCATGATTACTTCATAGAAGAGGTATATGAAGCAGGTATTGTGCTTAAAGGGACTGAAGTCAAGTCCATAAGGCAGGGAAAAGTCAATTTGAAAGATTCTTACGCAGCAGTGCAAAATGAGGAAGTGTATGTATATAATATGCATATAAGTCCTTATGAGAAGGGCAATATATATAATGTAGATCCTACACGTACTCGAAAGCTTTTGTTAAATAAGAGAGAGATAAATAAACTTATTGGCTATACACAACAAAAAGGTCTAACCCTTGTACCTCTCAAGCTCTACTTTAAAAAGGGGTTAGTAAAGATGGAGCTTGCCGTGGCACGGGGTAAAAAGTTGCATGATAAGAGGGCAGATATAGCCAAGCGTCATGCAGAACGCGAAATTGAAAGAACATTTCGAGAAATGCAAAAAATGTAAATATGGGGGCGTATTTGGGATTCGACGGGGATAGTTGAGGTAAGAGAAGCGAGCTGCGGACTGGGGCCGCATCAACAACCTAGAACTTAAATTTAAACGCAGATAACGAAAGTTACGCTTTAGCTGCTGCTTAATAAAGCCAGCTACATCCACCTTAAAGTACCCACTCTTTAGGGATTGGATGTCAAACTAGTGGGGAACGAACTTGCCTAAGCTTTGCGGCAGGCCGGAATCTATGAAGCTAGCGTAGCATGTCTCCTGTTGCTGGGAAGCATGTGAGGCGAAACAAAAAAACAGCAACTGCGCTCGGAGATGCTTTTGCCGAAATATCTTCGGACAGGAGTTCGACTCTCCTCGCCTCCACCATACATAAACTTCAATATTGATACAATAGAAACTCCTTGATTTCAAGGGGTTTTGTTGTTTTTGGAGATAAATTTAAGATGAATTTTTATATTTGCACACCTTTACGCTAAATTATGCACACGGGTGTGCAGTTTTTGTTGGGTGGGTGCACTTTTTAGCGATAGGGGGATTGGGAGAGTTCACAATTAAGAAAGGCTTCCTATTTCTATACATTAATATTATTCCTTTGTATGGGCTATCAAGGGTATAGAAGAAAAATAGCCCTCTTTTGAGAGCTATTTAATATATCGCTTTAGTTGTTCATAAAAG
>CALKWW010000057.1 GCA_938003945.1 uncultured Bacillota bacterium
CTCATTATCTATCCAATCTGGAGCAGGTCTGTCTTTAAATGGATTGCCATATTCTTCAGGAGTTCTGTAGGGAGTATGGGGATCCCAAACATTTACATGTAAAAACCAATTGTCATCCTTTCCTTTGTCATCTAGCCAATCCAATGCTATGGGAACTATTTCATCTGCCCTTTCATGGCCACACTTGCCTGTATTGATCATTTCATTAAAGCCTTCATAGAACCACCAAGCTGCGTGGCGCTCTGCAAATGGAGATATAGAAGCAGTATAATAACCGGCCTTTCTAAAAGAATGTATTAGACCAAAATTTTCACCTATACCAAACGTTCTTGCCTCTCCCTCGAGTTTCATATCTGCAGCCTCACCACCATGATTTACAACACCGGTGTGTATACCAAATCGGCCTGTAAACATAGAAGCTCTTGAAGGAAGACATGGCGTATCAGATGCAAAACATCTTGTAAACCTTACTCCTTCATCCGCAACTTTGTCTATATTAGGTGATGTATTTCTATGATATCCATAACATCCAAGATGATCGGGTCTTAGAGTATCAATGTCATAATATAGTACTCTCATAATATTATATTGCCTCCCCTTTTAAATAATTTCGTCACAAATATAACAAACATCTATGATATTTCAAAACTAAAGCTAGTTGTTCTAAATTTAGTTTTAATACACACTCTTCTCATTTGAGTTTTTTAGTATTTTTATTCTTTCTCTCAGTTCTTCCTCAAACAGCTCATCAACATATTGGGCATGAACAGCTTGAACCATTTCTTCAAAAGGTATATAACCACCTTTTTCCCTCGAATCACATATAAGCTGGTAATAGCCATCTGGACCGTTTCCCCAACTTATCTCTTCTCCGGGTTCTAACTCCTGAAAGTATGCTATTACTTCCTCATTCTCCTCTGTCATTGCTTTTATGTTATTTGCATCAACCCTAATCTCTTCACTTGAGACTACACGTCCCTGTTCCCAAATGTACAATGTTCCTTCAATAGTATCCGCACGCCTATATCTTTCGATATTTTCTTGATAATAAGATTTCAGTAAAGTTTGATCCGTTATCGTTTTACCTAATATCTTTTTTAAAGCTATTTCCCATTCAGATAATAAATAGTGGTAATCTTCCCATTTTACACTAGAGCTATATACATATTCTTTAGCACTTTCAATATCTTCTTCAATTGCCCAATTTTGAATCGCTGTTGCCCGAAATGCCAACTCTTTTGCCTTTTTTATTAATTCTTTTTTTGGAGTCGTTCCGTCTATGGAATAATTCCAAAATTCTTCCTCTGAAAGTTCATATCCTATCTTTTCTTGATAAACAGAACGCACACTTGCTTTATAAGGTGTTGCATACATCAAAAGCTCGTCTTCTTTTATTGTACTATCTTTGGTAATTTTGTTAGTAATATTGCCGCTTAGCAGCAATATTACTAACAGAGAAAGAGTAATGAAGCCTGTCCCTAGCTTTGCATATTTCTTCATCGTCTTTTCTCCCTCTTATCTTTGTTTCTTAAGTTTCGAAACAGATATTGAAACAAGCACAATGGCACAAAGCAAAATAAGGACACATAGTAGCTTAATAGGCATATAATCTCCGGTCGCAGGTGAAACTACATCTTTCTCTGTAGAAACATCAGATTCCCTACTACCACTTTTTTTATCTTCTGTTTGCTCCAATTCCTCTAGCTTTGGCTCTTTTGGCTTTGACTCTTCCGGCTTTTCTGGCTTTGGTGCTTCCGGTTCTTCTGACTTTGGCTCTTCCAGCTCTTCTGACTTTGGCGCTTCCAGCTCTTCTGACTTTGGCTCTTCCGGCTCTTCTGACTTTGGCGCTTCCGGCTCTTCTGACTTTGGCTCTTCCAAAGTAAATTCTGCTGCACCAATACTTGGTTTTTGTCCTTCCCCTGGAAGTTCTGTACCGAAGAAATCCGTTTTGTATTTTACTCCTGTTATTTCAGGAAGATATTTATCTGCAACAAAATCAATGCTATCACCAAGTTTTGCCTGTTCATGTATTTCAACTGGTGACAAAGAACGACGATCTGTTTGAATCCCACCATACTCTTCTAAAACATCTTCAATTGTTACGCCAGCTTCAATCAATGGTGAGTCTTCCTGTAGCAAATAACCGTCTAATTCTCCTTTTAAATGCTCTCCTGTTACAGGTATATCTGTTGTATTTTCGCTAGGTCCACTACCTACCCGTACAAGCTTTGGATCTTCTATTATTGCTTTTATCTCTTCCTCTGGAGGTGTAATACCACCATAATAAGCATTGTTATACAGGTTTATTTTTTCTTTTATATTATTTATTTCTCCACAATAAAATGCCTGCCCTTCTGGATAATAAAAGATATTATTAAATGCAAACACTTCTCTATTTCCAGTACCTGCTCTTGTATTTGCCATATCAAACACACCACCACGGCCAGTTAATACGCTATCAGAATATATGGTATTGTTATAAATCATCGTTCCTGCCGGCGTGCCTCTAGCAAACTCAAAAGTCTTGTCCTTATCGTTTTGGCTGATATTATAGCGAATAGTTGGTGCCGTATGGGGGAATCCATTCATAATGAGCATAAACCCGCCTTCATTATCATGGCTATAGTTATATTGCATGACCGTATACATAGAAAGATGATCACAATCAAATCCCTGTCCATCTTGTACTCCATGTGTACGATAGACTTCATTATATTGGACAACCGTATTAGATGCTTGGAATGGCCAAATACCTGCATTATAACCAGTGTTCTGATAACGGCAGTCCTTCGCTATATTATATTCAATTAGTGCTCCCTCTGTATCTCTTACAGTTATTCCATCGCCACCAATCTGACTCAAACTATTCGACCGAACCACAATATTTGTCGATGGATACCAATTAAGTGGAATCCTCGGATTGTTTTGTAGTGACTGATTAGCCCATGCTGAACTTACCAATTTTATAGCTGAACGATCTACACGTTCAAATTTACATCCCTCAATCAACACATCATCATATTTCGTAGGGATTCCTGTCAATTTGCCCTCCACAACATCGGCTTCAATATCAAAGAAAATACCACCGTTCCACTTCATAGCTAAATTCCCATTAATATCGTGTATATATAAATTTTTTAGATGTACACTGTGTACAACACCATAATCCTTAGCTATAACATGTACTGCACGTAGTGGAACCTGACGATTATTGCTACTATTTAGTTTAAAATCACTACTATATTTAGGATGAAGATTTGTGATCTCTAGATCTTCAATTATAATATATTCTTGATTGTATAACGAAATCACATCTGTAACCTCACCTTGTCCATTGAGACACGGACGTGCCCCTTCACCATATGATGCAATCCGAATAGGTGCTTGGGCTGTCCCGGAACCCTTAAATGTAAGGTGGGCATCTTCACCATTAAATACACTCCCAGCTTTCAATAAAATAGTGTCACCTGGGATTATTGTCATCTCAGATATTTTTCGCAAAGATTTCCATGGCTTATCTGGTTTTGTTCCTATATTATTATCATTTCCTGCTACTGAGTCTATATAAAAAGTCTTTGGCTCTCTACTACGAATATCCTTTACAAAATTAGCCGTAACCATAATACCATCATCTCCAATAACTGATGGCATCGTAAATTGCTTTTCTGAGATTGTCTTTCCGTCTACTTTGAGACTTTCTAATTGGTATCCTGCTTTAGACATAACCGCCAACTTCACCACTTCACCGGCAGATGCCATTGCAGGTTTAGCAGTAATTGTACCAGATAAGTATTCATCGTCAGTTTTCCCATCTAGGGTCACCTTGCAATTTATAGGATATACCGGAACGACTTTTTCAACTTTTACATTATCAAACTGGATTGGGGCTCCCTGTGTCATGTTAATCAATGCTAATCCAGGTGAAACATTTGACCAATTGTCATTATCTTTTCCAGAATCTATGTTCTCATAGCTAATTACTGGTTCTCCATTCGAAGTCACTGAAACAGTTCCCTTTTGTACGGTAATTTTAATCCTTCGTGTTGTAGAATCCAATCTATAGAGAACACTTTTCAGCTCATGATTAACTCCGGTATCAAATCTCCTTAACAAGGCTTTATCACCGTTTAAAGCAAGAACATAACGTTGAGAGAATCCATTTAAACGAAACGCAACCTGAATAGTCCCAGCTTGATTATTTGCTTTATTTACATCAAAAGATATACTATAGCCTTCTCCGTTAGCTTCATCAATATCCCACTCTTCTCCAGAGGCCAACAAATAATTTGGTGACCCATCTTTAGAAGAAGATAAAGTCAACTTACCATTTTTAACTATAGCTGATTTTGTATCATATATTTCATCATATTGATTAAAATCATTTAAACCTTCTTCAAAGTCATCTTCAAAAAACAAGTTTGGATCTTTAGGCTTTTTCTCAAAGCATGCTACTATTGTGACACTTCCTGTTTTATCATCTATCTGAAATTGATTGTCCTCTATCGTTAACAATCCATCAGTGCTATTTCCATTTTCTAAATAAGATTCATAACCAACAAATTGGTAGCCTCGCTTTGCTTTTGCATGCAGGGTTACCGTGTCTCCAGCATATCCTGATAATCGGTCTGCTGTTAGACTTCCACCTATCTGCTCGCCGGGAATATCTTCTATACCGTCTGTCTTAGTTTTTAAAGTGATAGTATATTCTTGTCCATCAGGAATTTTGTCTGTCGTAATCATTACATTATCTACACTATAATCCTGTTTAGGATACTGACTGGCAATAAGAAAATGTCCATGAGTTATGGTTTGCATATCTTCATCTACTGCCGTAAGTACACTCTCGCCATCGATTAATACATGTACAATACTTCCCTTTACCTGGATATTAAAATGATATGGCGAGTCATCTGCCTTTGGCGTTAAATTGACCATACCTAATTTTGTACTTTTCAACCTTTGTACTGCTCCATTTACCACTTTTTCAAAGGCTAGACACTTATTTACAGCATCATAAGTTACTTGATATCTGTTCAAACATTGTGCGTCAGATTTAAATCCAATTTTAAAAGCACAATTAGTATTTCCCTCATTAAACCATGCATCAAGATCGATTGCAAAATCAGTAGCTCCAATTTGGGCCCTGGTAGATATTCGATTTTCGGGTCCTCCTCCTTTCACATTCACTTTTCCATCTGTAAAGCGAATTGTCGCATTATTACCACATGAAATATCCCACTTTGCACCATCATTCGTTGCAAAGTCATCTTCAAAGAGTATACGATTTGTAGCAGTTTTCGATACCACCGAATCTGTGTTTTCGCTTGCGAAAACTATATTTGTAAAGGAAGCCATTATAAATATAATTGTAAAAAATAATGTACCAAACTTTCGCATTCGCTTATTTCTCACAGAATATCTCTCCTCTTTCCTCAATTTTATTAAGTGGATGAACGAGAAAATTACATTATAAACCTTATTTTTTCATCCTTTTATACCTGTCATTGCAATTCCCTCTACAAAATATTTCTGTGCACACAAGTATAATATGACCATTGGCCATATTGCCAGGCTAGCTCCCGCCATTTGTATTGCAACATTATCATTATATTCTTCTTGGAAAAATGATAAACCAACACTTATTAGTTGTTTCTCAACATCATTTATAAATACCATAGGCTCTAAAAATGCATTCCAAACCCATACGAAAGTTATAACTGATACCGAAACTAAAGCCGGTTTTGCCACAGGTAATATGATTTTATAGAATGTCATAAATTCACTACAGCCATCTATTCTAGCAGCTTCTGTCAATTCAAATGGTATTCCCATAAAAAATTGCCTCAATAAGAATATGGCGAATCCATGAAATATCCAAGGCAATATCAAAGCTGCATGTGTATTATATAGCCCCAACTGTCTGAAAATAATGAATTGCGGAATAATTTTTACCTCTATTGGAATCATCAAGGTTGAAATAAAAGCTACTGTGATCACTTCTTTCCCTTTGAAGTTCATCCTAGCTAATGCATATCCCGCCAGAGCACTACTAGATACTATCAAAATATTAGACAGTACTGTGACTTTAAAAGTATTCCAATACCATGTAAAGTATGGATACTCAGTTACAGCTGCAATATAATTATCAAATGTCCAAGCCTTTGGAATCCATCTAATTGGAATTTCAAAGACATCCTTTTCGAATTTAAACGATGCTGAGAACATCCATAAGATAGGCATCAACATTGTAAATGAAACTACAAGCATTATTATAGTTAGTAGTAATTTTACAGTTAGATTTTTCCAATTTACTCGTCGTATTCTTTGATCTATATTTGAACTTTTTCCTTGACTCATTGTTTTAGATGCCATCATAATCACTCCTAGCACTTCATAATCACAAGTAAAATAGTCTTAATGTCTATCTCTAAAAATCATATCAAGTATATTCCACCCATTTGTCCTGTGTTTTCCATTGTATAATTGTAATTATGAATACAATCACAAAGAATAGCCATGTCAAAGATGAAGCATAGCCCATTTCGTAAAACTCGAAACCCGTTCTATAAATATGATAAATTAGCACCATAGTAGAGCTCCCTGGACCACCTTCTGTCATTATCTGTACATGGGGAAACAACTTAAATGAATTTATTACGCCTACGACTACCAAAAAGAAAGTCGTTGGTGATACTAAAGGTAAGGTAATATGAAAGAACTGTTGAAACGTCGATGCGCCATCAATTCTTGCAGCTTCATAGTACATATCTGGTATGTCTCTCAATGCTGCTATATATATCATCATATAATAGCCAAGTGATTGCCATATCCACAAGATCATAATAGCAGGTAATGCCCAAAATGGGTCTGCCAACCAATTTGGTGGGTTTTGTACACCTATATTTCTTAGAAACACATTTATAGGACCAAATTCACCATTGTAGAGAGATATAAATACTATTGCTACAGCACTAAGGGTTGATATATAGGGCATAAACATCATAGACTGTATGACATTACCTAAGAAAACGCCTTTATTTACGATTGCCGCAAAAATTAAAGCCAATATAGTTAAAATAGGTACACTGATCAATGTAAAAATTATATTATTCTTAAGTGCTTCTTTCAGATACGGATCACTGATGAAGTTCTTATAATTCTCCAAACCTATAAATTCCATACCAGAAAATCCCGAAAATAAATTCCAATCGCAAAAACTTATGTATAGCAAAAATATTACTGGTAATATTACGAAAAACAAAAAGCCTATAAGAGATGGTAATAAAAACAAGTAAGCTGTAACAGTTTCTTTTTTCTCTAGAGATCGATAGCTATTTCTTGAACTGGACATATATACACCTCTCAATCTTTTGTACTTTATTAAGATGAGCTCTGAACTGGTTCAGAGCTCATCTTATGTTATTTGTTTAATGCTTTTTCTATTGCTTCATCTGCTCTTTCTTTTATGTTTTTAATTGTAGTTTCAAGATCTTGCATGTCTACAAAATATTTTTCTACTTCTTCCTCGGCTATTGCTTCATACTCAGAGGCAGCTATACCTGTTATCTTTTCTGGTATCCAATCTTTAGTGTTAAATAGCACATTTTCGAAGTCTTCTGCTGTTATTCCGTCTGATTCAAATATCTCTTCTAGAGAATCACAAATTTTGTTCTTTGTCTCATCTGTAACTACAGCTGGAATAGTATCAGTCGAAATTTCACCCATATTCTTAGATACATCCATTACCATCTTAAATGCCTCTTCTTTATGCTCACTTGTCTCCGGTATTGCCAATGAACCATAAACTCCAAATGTATAGGTATAATCTTCATCTGAATCATCTGGTCTTGGCAGTGGCGCTACACCTATTTTAAAATCTCTCTCCTCAGGCCTACATAAGCTCAATGCAAAATCTCCTGTGAAAAACATTCCAAAGTCTCCTGTATTAAAAGAAGGTACTTTTAATTTCTGAGATTTTACATCTATGTATGGAAGGACTGATTTGTCCACATTTTGCATCTCATATGCTAGCTCTATAGACTCTGCCCAGGCTGGATCTTCAATATTTGAAGCTGTTCCGTCTTCTGTATAAAATTTATCTCCTCCACCCAGTTTAGAGCTTCCCATTGTATACCAATACATTGGCCACGTCATATGAAAGGCACCATATTTTTTATTAGGTCCTTCTCCCATCGTAAGTTTCTTTGCCAAATCTCTGTACTCGCTCCAAGTCATAGCCTTCTCTGAGCTTGGATACTCTACACCTGCCTCATCAAAAATAGACTTATTATATAGCATAAGCCATAATGAATCAAAAACTGGCATAGTATATGGCTTTCCGTCTACCATTACCTCTTCTACCTTTTTACCAAATTCCTCTTCAAAATCAAAATCATGTTTTCCCGCCAATTCATCTAGTGGAATGATAGTTCCAGCATTGGCCCATTCAAGTTTTTGGATGGGGTTTCGTACTGCTATAATATCTATTTCTTCTCCTCCTGCAATAAGTATAGCAATTTTAGTATCATAATCTCCTGTTTCATGTGCCTCGATTTTGATATTGGGATTGTCTTCTTCAAATTTCTTTACTGAGTTTGCAAACCCTTCCTTACTTAAATAATCGAATAGATAACAATCTAATTCTACATTGTCAGAAGAAACCTCATCTCCTTTTTCATCAGCATCTTTTTCTACATCATCTGATTTTTCAGTTGAAATGTCTTTCGCTTCATCTTGAGCTACATCATCTTTACCACAACCACTTAAAACACCAAAAAATATGACTACTACAAGCATCATAGATAAAAGCTTTAAATGTTTTTTCATATCGGACTCCCCCCATAATTACAATATTATTTTGTTTTTATAGTGTTTAAATTCATTATAAGTACCCGATAGTTCTTTTACAATGCAATATATTAGCTTGTTTTTATACTCTTTTATGGTCCTATATGATACTAAATTTTGCCATCTTCAACTTTTGCCTTTTCTTCTGCTTTTTTTGATTTATTTTGTCTATATTGCTTCGGGGAAAGCCCAGTCTGCCTTTTGAAGATACGACTGAAATAGTAAATATTCTCGTATCCCACTTCCCTTGCCACTTCATATATTTTATAATCTGTATATCGCAACAGATGTTTGGCTTTTTTGATCCTAAATTCTATTAAATAATCTATAAAGTTAATATCTTCTTCTTTTTTAAATAACTCGCTAAAATAAGTTGGAGATAGACCTACAAAGTCAGCAACATCCGTAAGTGATATGGGATTTTTATAGTTGGATTGTATGAATTTTTTGGCATCAAGTATGGCCTGTTGCTTTTGATCTATTCCTTTTATCTTGTTTACCACAACCTGTTGGAGTTCCCGGGTCATATCTATGAAATCATCAATATCATTTATAGTATTGATTGCAGGATTGTGCCCATCTGATATATTTAATTTATATTGTGACGAGTTTATTATAAAGGATAGATTAAAATACAGTTTTTCTATTTCTCTTTTAGTTATTGTTGAAGATGCAACTACTTTTTCTTTTATATCTTTAAATACGGCATTTATTTCTTTGACAGAACCTTTATATAGGGCATCTTCTAGTTTTATTAACTCGTCCATATAATTTTTATCCTCTGTTAGTTGAGAACTGTTATACTCGTTTAATAGTTCATGATAATATATATAGCTCTTTCCTAAAAATTGTACACATCTCCTAGAAGCCGCAAAAGCTTCTTCATATGCTTTTTTTATGCTCTCTGGACCGCTATGCAATAAACTAATGCCTATCCATGATTTTAAATTCAAATATTTTTTTAGGGAATTCTGTATGTTTTGGCTTATCTGAGATATCTCAAATCCATAGCCTTCCTCTTCGACATTTAATAATAGAACAAAGTCATAGTTATTTACGTGATGTATTATGCTTCCATCAAGATGTATTACGCTCTCTTTTATTACATCTATGATAAAAGTCACTATGTCATAGACTCCTTTATCTATTTTGTTGTCATAAATTCCCTTACTTTGAGTATGTACAACCATGCAAGTAAAATGACAATCAGCTTTGAAGTTTGTAAAATAAGATAGAGCTTCTTTCATCTCTTCTTCTGTCTTTATCTTTCCAAAAATTATATCTCTAAAGCTCTTTTCTTCAACTGCTATCATTCCCCTATCAAACAACTTTTCAATATCTTTTTTATTCTTCTTTTCCGATTCCATATCTGAAGCAACGTTCTGCAATATTCTTATCAAATCTTCCGGTTCCATTTGAATTTTTAATATATAATCCTTGGCACCCTCCTTCATAGCTTCTTTCACATATTCAAAATCATTATATGCGCTTAAGACTATGAAACTTATCTCTTGCGATATTTTTTTCGTAGCTCTAATCAAATCGATACCGTTCATTACAGGCATCTTGATATCCGTTATAACTATATCTGGTTTCATCTCTTTTATTTTTTCGAAAGCTATTTGTCCATTAGACGCCTCTCCTATCACACTAAAACCGTATTTTTCCCAATCGATTAGAGCTTTGATTCCTGCCCTTGCAAGTATTTCATCATCAACTATCAACACTTTATACATATTCTTCACCACTTTTAAAAAGTTATAATTTTTTTGTTATAGAGTTTATATATTCTCTTATCCATATGTTTAGGAAGCTCCATTTTTACTTCAGTATATGAGCCCTCTTTACTTTTAATCTCTACGCCATAACTTTGACCGTAGATCATCTTTATTCTATTATTGACATTTTTAATGCCTATTCCCGAAGAATCACTCTCTGCTTCAAATATCTCTTTTAACTTCTCTTGGGTCATACCCACTCCATCGTCCTTTACTACAAACACTATATTATCTGCTTCTTCATATATTGAAATTTCTATTGTAAGCATATTCTTTTCAGGGTCAATCCCATGGAATATTGCATTCTCAACAAAAGGTTGCAACATAAATCTTAAACATTTTTGATTTAACACATCTTTCACAATGTCATATTTTATTTGGAATCTATCATTGTATCTAATTTTTTGTATATATACATAGTCCCTTAGATTTTGTAATTCTTCTTCTATTGTAACAAACCTTTCTGTTTGATTAATAGTATTTAAAAGAAGTCTAGATAGGGCATCTATGGCTTCCTTTATATTATCTGCCTTCTGTATAATGGCCATCCAGCGTATCGAGTTTAATGTATTATAGAGGAAATGAGGATTGATCTCTGTCATCAAAGTCTTATATTGTTCTTCTAATAAATTATTAAAAAGGATATGCACTCGTTCTATCATATAGTTAAAGCTATCGCTAAGTTCCTTTATCTCATCCTCACCATCATACTGAAACTCAACTAGAGTATTACCTTCTTTTACACTATCCATAGTTTCAGATAGTTCCGAAATTGGTTTGATTATTTTTGTCAATATATAATACCAGATGAAAGATGCAAAAATGGATATAACTCCGAACATTGGTATCATGAACTTTAAAATCTTTTTATTCTCATTGGTCAATGCTTTCATGGGAGTTATACCATAGATAGTCCAATCATAATTAGGTATCGTATAATAAGTGACCATTTGTTTGCCGGCATCTGTATCTATGATTTTTTCGCCTTTTCCCTCATCTATTTTTTCTATATCTATAAAATCATATTTCTTTCTAAATATATAATCAGGGTTTGTATGATAAACTATATTCTCATCATTATCTACTATCATAATATTGGTGTTATTATCCAACTGCATTTTATCAAACTTATCGGCAAATATGTTAGGCTCCAATTCTAAATATAGCAACCCTATATTTTTACTATAATTTTCATTTTTTATCTGTCTGAATAAGGACAATACATACTTGCCTTTTAAAGGTTTTGTAGTGGTGTTCATATGTAAGTTGTTCCATATTATGGAGCCCTTAATTTTGTTTTTTTCGTTCTTGTTCCACTCCTCTTTGATCTTTTTACTACTAACGGCATAAACTTGATCTCCATACGAAATTTCAGTTCCATTATCACCATATATTTTTAACGCCGGTATATAATTAAACACATCTGCTATGGAATAGTTTAAAAATACAGCATCTATAGCTTTGAGATCCATCAAATATTCGCCCTTATTCTCATAATCTTTAGTAAGAATTTCTTTTATCTTATCATTGATAAAAATAAATTCTGAAACTTGCTCCACCTGATTCAATTCTTTTTGAACCGTATTACCTACATAGGTAAGGGTCTCAAGATACGAGTTGCTAACTTTTCTTTTTAATATCTTTATTGACATTACATAGGAACCTATTCCTAAAATAATTGTTGTTACTGTCATTAAAATTAAGAAACATAAAAAGATCTTGCTTTTCAAACTTTTTTTATGTCGATTGATTATATCTTTTAGCATATAGCCATCTCTCCTAGATCTACTGCCTTTGAATTTTTATGCCTTTATTTTATCATAACTCATATTGAAAACAAAAGCATGACGCACCGCTGTAATCAAATTGCACACATTTTGTAAATGTGCTTCTATAGAATCCCCCTTGGTTTCTCACAAGTTCATGCTATAATATATATGTAGTCAATATTTTTTAAACGGAGGGAATTATTTTGAAATTTAAATTCTATGGCGACATTGCTGGATTAGAAAAAGGCATTGAAATCTTCAAAGAAAAGTTTTCATTTACCACAGGTGATGATGGCTTTCCTGTAGAGGTTATAAAGACAGATGAGACAAAACTCGAAGCTTCGTTTAAAGCTGGCGAAGGCAAGATTGTCTACAATGAAAAATTTCATTTTTTCAGAGCTCTCACGCTCTTTCTTGAGGGGATATCCTATGTGGAACCCTTTGAAATAAATGAGGAGCCACAATTTAATTTAGTAGGACCTATGTTTGATGTATCGCGAAATGCTGTCCTCACTGTAGATAGCATAAAGAAATACATAAATTATTTAGCTGCCATGGGTATAAATATGATGATGCTATATACAGAAGATACCTACACCATAGATGATTATCCCTACTTTGGATATATGAGGGGTAGGTATACGTATGAGGAACTCAAAGAATGCGATGACTATGCAGATATATTTGGAATAGAGATAATACCCTGTATACAGACCCTAGCACACCTTGAGCAAGCCCTCAAGTGGCCCTATGCCGAACCTATAAAGGATACAGAGGATATACTCCTAGTTGGTGAAGAGAAGACATATGAATTTATAGAGAAGATGATAGAGAGTGCCTCGGCACCTTTTAGGAGCAATAAAATACACATAGGTATGGATGAGGCGCATAACCTTGGCCTTGGCAGATACCTAGATAAAAATGGATATAGGCGCAGATTTGATATAATGACTGAGCATCTAAATAGGGTTGTATCCATATGTAAGAAGTTAGACCTAGAACCCATGATGTGGAGTGATATGTTCTTTAGGCTTGGATCTGAAGTAGGCGATTATGATCAAAATGCAGATATACCTGAAGATGTAATTGAAAACCTACCAGAGGAAGTCAAGCTAGTCTATTGGGACTACTACAATAGGAGCAAGGATCACTATTTAGAATTTATTAAGCAACATAAAAAATTTGGACACACCCCCGTCTTTGCAGGTGGGATGTGGACATGGAATGGACTAGTTCCCCACTATGAACAGACATTTGAAACCACCAATGCTGCACTCTCTGCATGTAAGGATGAGGGTGTGGAAGATATAATAGCCACCATGTGGGGAGACAATGGAGCTGAGACCAACCTATTTACAGGAATATTAGGACTCCTGCTCTTTGCCGAACATGCCTATGCAAAAGAAGTAGACGTGGAGGAGATGAAAGGTAGGTTTAAGTTCTTGACAGGTGTAGATGCCAAATATATGGAGGATATACAATCCCTAGATGTAATACCCGGTATTACAGAAGGCGGCATTGACAATCCTTCCAAGTATCTACTATGGCAAGATATATTGATAGGTCTATTTGACAAGCATGTAGAGGATTTGGATCTTGCCAAGTATTACAGCGAAGTGGCCTATCGCATGGACTGCTATAGAAAGGCCTTCCCAAAGTGGCAACTTCTATTTGATATGCCCTATCATCTGGCAGATGTGCTAGCGTTAAAGGTAGATATGGGCTGCAGAATAAAGGACCTATACGACAAGGATGATAAGGAAGCACTTAAGGCCATAGCCACTGAAGAGCTGCCCACCCTTTATGAGAAGGTAGACGCCCTTAGAAAATCACATAGGACTCAGTGGATGACTACAAACAAGCCATTTGGATGGGATGTATTGGATATAAGGTATGGTGGACTACTTGCTAGGGTCGACACTGCAATAGCTAGAATATCTGACTATGTAGATGGTAATATCGACTCTATTGAAGAGCTAGAGGCCAAAAGGCTCTACTTCGATGGACGGAGCAAAGAGGAGCACGATCCTAAGAAGCTCCCCCACTGCAATCTATACAGAAAAATATCCTCAGCTTGTCCTCTATAAGAATGACAGAATGTCTTATGGAAATGACAGACTGCTTTAGAATAGCAAAGGAGCAGATTTTCTGCTCCTTTTTTTAATGGCAATTTTATAAAAGATGTTCAATACAGTATAAAGACCAGTCCTCTAAGTCATCCTTGAAGGCATTTAGCTCCGGCTTTGTATACCAACGACCCTCTAAAGTATCCTTTTCTTTCACCTCTACATCAAAGTTATCAAGATGCATACCATATGCAATTCCATAGTGTACACTATCCACTGGCGACTCATCCATATATATATAACCTAGTATCTCTAAAGCCTCTACCTGTGCTCCTATATCTACCTCTTCATCTAGCTCCCTTCGTAGCCCCTGCCTTATAAGGGAAGCACCTTTTCCATCCTCTTTTTCTATATGACCACCAATACCTATGGAGTACTTGCCCACTAGGCGTGCATCTCCATCAAGCCTTCGGGTGGCAAATATCTTGTCCTGGCACATGAGAACACAATAGGGAATTACCTGTCTATAGCCCCTATCGATCTCCGCCCTATACCTTGGAATAAATTCTCCCATGTCCCATAGAGTCTTTTCAACTTCTTCATATGAAAGGCCTTCCCAACCTTTGTCATGATAGGATTTGAGCATGCTGTCCTCTACTGAAAATACCTCTACATGTCCATATTTTTCAAACAGTTTTTCTAAAGTCATATCCATCCTCCAGTACTCTATTCGTTTTAAACATATTAATATTATATCACTTTTCTCCCTCAAAGGTATCGTGTATTATCTCAGATGTAAGTATCCTACCTGCTGCCTTTCTATCATATATATTGACCTTGTGGAGTATATAACGTGCTAAAAAATATTCAAATGGCAACCAGCCTGCATGAGATATGGGAAGGATATAGCGCTTTGCTCCTTCCATCTCCCTATAGAGGGATTTACGGCTAGTTATGGAGAGTGTCCTATCAAAGAGTGCATCTATTACAGAGAATTTGGACTTGTCCACTAGATGGACATATGACAGGGGATCTATTTTAAAAAGAGGGTTTATATCCTCCGATGTCAGAAGCTCCCTTAGAGACATCTCCCGTACCATAGGCAATTGGGCATCATATAGCTCATATAGAGCCTCCTTGTCGCTGAGTAGCTCGTCTTCTACCTGTCCCTCCTCTATGAGCCTCCTTACAAATCGCGCTGCAGTAGATTCAAATAGTATCTGGGGAACATGACCACCTGTAGTCATGAGTATCTTTTGATTCAATCTACTGTCTAGTGCGGATGCTATGGTTGTAAGCATACCACCTAGGCAATATCCCATAACGCAGTTATTCTCATGCCATCTTCCCTCCTGCTCGATATAGTCAATAGTTGAGCGTATGTCAACTATAGCGTGCTCATATACATTATACAAGGTGTCATAGTCGGGCCACAGATACCTGCTCCCATATAGGCGATTGTTCTCAATCCTGGTGAAATTGCTGGGGAGCACCGGCGCCACTGCATTTACTCCTGCCGATGCAAGATGGGTTCCCATCCATAAAAGAAATTCTATGTTCCGTGTGCCAAGGCCGTGGAGTATGAGTGCCGACGCCCTTATATCGCCTTTAGGGCGAAAATCATATAGCTGCACCATTTCAGTGCCCTCTGCTGGGTCCCTATAAAGAGTATCAAATGTCACATAAAAGCATCTATAGTTTCTGCCTTTAAATATACAGCCTGAATGGGCGTCTATCTTCTGCCTCTCATAAGAAAAATCGATCATTTTTTTGAAATCATTCCTCTCATCCAATTTATAGTTCTGTTTAATATCCTCACTGTCTGAAAATCCTTTGAGTTCATCTCAAAACAGTGATCGCCACTTGGATGTACCAATAACTCATATTCTATACCGTACTCCTTAAGCTCTGACACAAGTTTTAGTGCAGAAGAGAAAGGTACTGTCTTATCCTCTTTACCCTGTACTATTAGCACAGGAGACATATTTCTTGATATCCAGTATATGGGGGAATAGTACTTATACTCCTCGCCTTGCTCATCTGGCTTTCCCTTAAGTGTCTTGACTGTGGCATACTTTGCAAACAGTGACTTTGACTCAGTAGATAATAGGTCCGTAAGATCAGATGGGGCATAATATGCCACAACCCCACATATCCCATCCATACGTGCCTTATCCTCCATATATGAATAGTAGGAGGAATACAGTAGGGATAGATGTCCCCCTGCAGATAATCCCATAAGCAAAATCTTTCCTATGTCAAGTCCAAGTTCCTCACTGTGTGAGCGAAGAAAGTCCAATGCATCATCATAGTCAGATAATATATCACCTAAATCGCTTTTAAATCCAAATCTATAGTCAATGGAAGCGGCAACAAACCCTTTAGATGCCAAGTACTTACACCAGGAGATATTGTTGGGCTGGTTTCTAAAACCAGAAATCCACCCTCCTCCATGGGCAAATACCACAAGAGGATATGAACTTGACGACTGATTGGGATACCATATATCCATCTTGAGCTCATAATCATCGACCCTCTTATATACCTTTGTTATATACTGAAACTCGCCACGTACTTCAATGGGAAGACGTGCAGTGAGCTTATGCCATATATATATCCCAAAGTAGACAAATAGACTGAGTATGGCAAGGGCGCCATCTGCGATGGCTATGAGTATAAATATCACCAATAGGTATAGCTTGTTTACCACAAATATGGAGTTTTTAAATGCCTTTTTCTTCTCCTTTGAGCTGTGTCGCTTCATATATTCCTCCTGTCATTGGATATTTAACTGATGTCATTATATCACTCTTATATGTATTTTAACATCTTTTAATGTAAGATATGAGCGCCGGCGACCTTTTTATAGTTGCCACGAGCATAATTGTTGTGTAAAATATAGAGAAGATACATATAGTATAACATTGGAGGTTGTACCATGAGAAAGATCATACTTTTTATATGTATAGTAGTACTCATATTTTCCCTATACCAGATTGCACTATATATAATAGAAGCTAAAAATGTAGAGAACATGCATGAAGAAATTGCAGATATATATCACAGTGGTGAAGATACTTCAGAAGAGTTTGAGTATTTAGGTGCAAATGTAGTGGGATGGCTCACAATACCAGGTACTAAAATAGACTATCCTGTAGTCAAAGGAGATGACAATGACTATTACCTAGATCACGATATAAAGGGGAATGAAAATAAGCATGGGGCAATATTTATGGACTATAGAAATGACCCATATAGCGATGAGAATCTCATAATATATGGGCACCATATGAAAGATGGCACCATGTTTAAAGACCTTGTGAAATTCAAAGATAGAGATTTCTTTGACGACAATAGGTTTCTATACCTGGATATAGATAGAAAGCGAACTAAATATGAGATATTTTCAGTCTATATAGTGGATGCCAATTCAGCTTCCCTCTTATTGTCATGTGGAGATACCGAAACGTATGAGGACTTTTTCAACACTGTAAAGGAGAAATCCCTCTTCCCAGCAGATGTGAGCTTTGCTGAGGATGGCCGTATGGTAACCCTGTCCACCTGCACATATGAATATGAAGATGCTAGACTACTTATACATGCATTCTCTGTAGATGAGTAGCCTAGCCACCCAATGTAATATCCTGCTTTTGATACCAACTCAAAGCCTCTAAGAGATGTTGCCTTTTAAAGTCAGGCCATAGCTCCTCAATTATATAGAAGTCTGAGTATATACTTTGAACTGGCAAAAACCCACTTAGTCTCCTCCTTCCACCCCATCTTATCATAAGGTCTACCCTAGATATTAGGAAGGAGCCTATTATATCGGTTACATTTTTACCTCCCCTATTCACAGCAGATATGGCCTGATGTAGATCCCATTGCCAGCTATAGTTGACTAAAAAATTTACCTTTAGGAGGCCTCGTCCAAATCGCACCCTCTCATATGTATAGGGTAAAAGTTCCCTTGGGAACATATCTGACTGGGTATTCCCCACCACTAAAAGATCAGCATCCCTCTCGGCAAGCATTTGCACAGCATCCACACATGCCCTTTGGAAAGCCTTTCTCTGAACTTTAGGGCGCTTTGTATTGTCCTGGGTAAAACCATATAAAGTGAGCTCGGATATGCCAAGCTCAATGCAGAGTTCATAGAGCTCAAAACCAGGTCTTATGCCATATTGATAGCCTTCTTCCTTACCTAAACCATTGCCTTGGGCCCATCGCCTATTGCCATCGGGTATAACACCTATATGCTTGGGTATACGTTTAAAATCATATCTAGACAAATTTGAATCCCTCCACTGTTTTAGTCCATATTGTCTAGTTTCCCCAAACTGGGTATATATATTCACATAAAGATACAGTTTGGCAATGAGCTACCAATAATTGCAATGTCCATTTTGAGCTCTCTCCCTGCTAGTAAAAACCAAATCTATAAATATTAGTATTCGCTTATCTTTATATAATCATATAGGCATTGACCACCTTGCTGGATGGATAAGCCGGCGCACCCATATAGATAGGGCTCTTCGTCTATAAAGCTAAGCATTAATTCATCATCTACATAGACAGCAATTTCACCTTTTATAACACGCACTCTCACAATATAGGTTTCATCATGTGACCAGTTAAAGTCCTTTTCCATTAATGTCTCGTAGCCATAATTATTCTTCTTCAAAATTAGCTTATCGTCTTCGAAAAATCCCACTGCATAAGAGCGCATTGCCCCTTGTACCCTAAAATTTAGACAATGCCCTGCGCCTCTAGCCGGAGTCAATGCTGTTTCAATCTCATAATCTGTCCAGTTATAGTTCCCAGTATATAGTTCTGCAATATCATAAGAGACTCCTCTAAGCTTTTTATCATCATCTAGAGTTAAATCCCAATAACCTTTGAAATATGTGCATTGGCTAACCTCTCGATGGATATTGGTATAGCACTCCATAGTCTCCTTTGAGAAGTCCAAAGTATAATCTGCCTTACCTGAAATATAAAAATACTCCATTAACAGGTTGACCACTAAATTGTCGTAGTCAGCCGCTAACACCTCGACTCCCACTTCATCAATACAAGCTCCATTCAATGATGGTATAGTAAACGTAAGTTCTGTCCAACTATCTGCAGATAACCACTCATACTCACCTGAATAGGTTTTTTCCTGATTGCGATCTCTAGCATATAGCCTAGCCTTTATAGCCTTTGTATTAACATCAGTTTTCACAGAAGCCGAAATTTCCTGTCCTGGATATATAATAGGAGAAAAAGCTGGATCATATCGATTGTCATGTAGATCCTCTGGCTTATAATATGTCCTCTGGTAGACCCTATAGCTCTCGCCAATTTGCAAGGGCTTGCCCACTACTTTTAGCAAATTTCCAAACTTTGCACTATCATCTTTTTGATTGGACATTTGATACTCTAAAGATGATTGCATTCCCTCAGGCCTTACCTTAAAGCCGTGGGTACTGCCGGGCAAAATAAAATTATAAGCTCTATCTGCCATGTCTAAAGCTAATCTATAGGGCTCTGGTAGCTCTTTCCCAGCAATTTTGTACGCCAAATCACTTAAATACAGGACAAAGTTTGGAATATCAACTATATTCAAACTACCAATTACGCTCGAGCACACAATTTGATCATTTATAGGTCTTCTCCATCTGTCTTCAATCCCATCTAAGCCGTTTAGAACACCCAAAATAGTACCTACATTTGCAACATTGCAATCTGTGTCCCAACCACACATATTACATATGTTTATGGTCTTTGAGAAGTCCCCCTGTCCATATAGCATGGATAGGATCATCACGGCAGAATTGGGGATAATATGACATACACCTGGATATCTATCATATCCATAGTTATCAAATACGAATCTATAGGCCTCTTCCCAATCATCGGGATGTTCCCTATAGAAGTCAAGCACATCTTTAGCCATTTTCATATATTCACTATCTTCAGGGATCTGTTTGAGTCCCTCATATATGACTTTTTCTATATCAGTCTCTTCAAAAGCTGCACTGATACAAGCTGCAATGAACTTGCCCCCATATATTCCATTACCATCATGAGATACACTGGCCGCTTTCTCTGCATACTCTGCAGCTAGGGCTGGATTATTTGGTACGACAAGTCCCCACGAGTCAATAAATATCTGTCCCCCTATTTGTTCTGCCACAGCCTCTCCATTTTGAGATATAGAACCGGATATGGGAGCAGGAATTCCGTGATAAAGATTTAAATATGCTGTATGTTCTGTTGAGACACCATAACCTCCCCACCAGAAAAAGCCATGTTCATAGGGAGTATAGTTAAGCCATGTTAAGCCAATTTGCTCTGCTGTAAGGTCCCTTGTGTGTGTATAGTCAGACAATGCCCTAATAAAAAAACATGGACCATTGGAATCATCATCTGCAGCAAAATCTCTATAGTCAACTATATAGTCATCTAACTCACCATAGATATCTCGAATCTGCCTATATGTCCAACCTTCAATTGGTGCCCCATAGCGAATACCGATTAACTTGCCCAAAAAACCTGCATATATCTTTTCAATATATTTCTCTTTCATATAATCCCCCTCCTATAAATATTTTCCGTCATTCGTAAAATATTACTATCTCTTTTTAAAACAATAATATTTTTAAGTCGGTTTTTCTATAGAAAACCATGGGTAGTTCATACCCATATATTTATCCCTTGTTTCCTAGCATTTATCCCTTGTTTCCTAATATTTATCCCTACATTATCTTATCCTTTTATGCCACTCATTACGATTCCCTGAATGAAATACTGCTGACCCAATACAAATATAACCAACACCGGTATCATTGTTATGAGCGAACCAGCCATCATTTGGTTCCACTGAGTGGTATAGGTTCCCTGGAATTTTGCCAGCCCCAATGCAAGTGTCCATGTCTCTGAGTTATTTAAGAATATAAGGGGTCGTATAAAGTCATTCCAAGTCCACATAAATGTGAATATAACTATGGTTGTAAGAGCCGGCTTTGAATTTTTCATCATGATCTCCCAATAGATCCTAAAATAGCCACAACCATCTATCTTAGCAGCTTCTTCTAATTCCTTTGGTATCTCTAAGAAAAATTGTCTCAGCAAGAAAGTTGCAAAGGGACTAAAGAAAGCAGGAATAATAACTGATTTCAATTCATTGACCCAACCTAAGTCTTTTATAATTGAAAATGTTGGGATCATTACAACTTGAAAGGGGATCATCATAGTACCTAGATATATAAAAAACATTGCATCGCGGCCTTTAAATTCTAGTCTTGAAAATGAATATGCTGCCATAGAAGATACAAATACCTGTCCTAATATAACTGCAACTGTAATTATAGCCGTATTTGCAAAATATTTGATCCAAGGAGCATTTTCCCACATATATACATAGTTCTCCCACATGACCTTCTCAGGGATCCACTTATATGGAATAGCAAAGACCTCATCAGTACTCTTCAATGATGTTGATATCATAAAGAAAAACGGCATGAGCATTGCAAGAGATATAAGAATAAGTAAAATATGGATCAATACTTTATTTATTGTCTTTGAGTTATTATAAGATTTCTTCACTTTTTTCACCACACTTTTAAGAATTATTATCTCTATTTAGCCTAAATTGTAGCAAAGTAGCTGCAAAAATAATCGCAAACAAAATACATGACATAGCAGACGCATATCCCTGTTTAAAATACTGGAATGCATTCATGTATATCAAATATACAACAACTTGTGTTGCACGATTGGGGCCACCGGCAGTCAATAGATATATCTGATCAAATGTCTGAAAAGCTCCAATCATGGATGTAACCAATACGAAAAGTGTTGTATTCCTCAATAGTGGTATAGTAATTCGGAAAAACTTTTGAAAACTGTTAGCTCCATCTATATCTGCGGCTTCGTAGTAGGAGTTAGGAATTCCCTGTAATCCCGCTAAAAATATAATCATATTGTACCCTAAGTTCTTCCATATAGTCATAATTATAACCGAAGGCATTGCCCACTTTGCACTTGTCAACCAAGGTGGCTGGTATAGTCCTAGATTTCCTAATAGTGTATTGATAAGTCCATAATCCTCATTATATAGCCATTGCCATACCATTGCCACGGCTACATAGGAAACTATATTAGGTATAAAAATAATAGAACGATATAACTTTTTTCCTCGTATCTTTGAATTTAACAACTGTGCACATATTAAAGACAAAAAAGCTCCCACTGGAACTGTCCATATAGTAAATATAAATGTGTTTTTCAATGTCATTAAAAATTCTTTATCTTTAAATAGGGACTTATAATTGTCTAGCCCTACAAATATAGGTTTAGTTATCCCGTCATATTCAGTTAAACTGTAGTACAGTGACATACTGACAGGTATGAGTGTAAATATCAAGAAACCTATAATAGCAGGTAATAGAAATGTATAACCCCAAAACCATTCTTTTTGCAAGATTGATTGTCTTACTTCAATGCTATTCTTATTCTTCATCACTTACCCCCCTACTATTACATCTTATAAAGTGCAGGATATTGAACTTGTTCAACATCCTGCACCTTAGTAGTTAATTGTTCATTATTTTATTTCCCAATTCAACTATCTTCTCTTGTGTCTCTTCAGGAGTTTGTTCACCTAGCAACATGGCATCTATTTCATTACCAATGGCCGTAAATATTTCATTTCTCTTTGAGGACATCTGGTCGCTCAAATCCAAATCTTCAGCACTCTCTATAAATGCATTCACATTTTCAGGGAATTTTGACTCGATTATAATATTATTAGCTTCTTCATCCCTTGAAGCCGGAAGAGCCATACTACCTTCAGCTACATCCTTCATTCCCACTGGTCCTACAAAATATTTTACAATATCCCATGCTGCATCTTTGTTTTCACTGTCTTTTGAAATTGACCAGTTCAGCACTCCTGCCTTTGTATTTTGATTGTCAGAACCCTTTGGCATCCTTACAACGTCCCATTCAAAATCCAATGGCTCAGCCTCGTATGTGGGTAACATCCAAAGTCCAGCCGAATCCATAGCTACTTTTTGATTCCTAAAGAGGGCATCGAATCCTTTTCCCATGGCCTGGATACTTGCAGGGTCTGGTGATACTTTCTCTACATGCACCATATCATTTAGAAATTGTAGAGCGTCCAATGTCTGAGGTGTATCCAACGCTAGTGATTTCAAATCTTCTGAATAAAAGCTTACACCTTCCCTTGACATCCAGCCTAGATATTGATCAAACCAATCACTTCCCGGATGTCGATAGCCATATATTTTTTCTTCTGGATTAGTTAACTTCTTGGCAATTTCTAAGAATTCTTCCTTTGTCCAATCATCTGTTGGATATGGAATACCAGCTTCATCAAACATATCCTTGTTATAGTATATTACAAATGGAGAAACCTCCTGTGGAAGACCGTATAATTTATCTTCCCATTTTAGGGGCTCAATTAGTCCTTCATAGAATTGACTTAGATCAAACTCTTCATCATTTTCTATATACTCATCTAATGGTTCTAGGACTCCTTTTTCAGCAAATGCAAACACAAATTCATTTATATATAGAATATCTGGCGCCTCACCACTACTAATCAATGTCAACAATTTTTGGAAACGTTCATTTCCCAAGTCGATCCACTCTATTTTGACATTTTCGTTTTCTTCCATGTATTTATTAGCGGTCTCTTCTCTTATAGCCATCTCTTGAGCACTGCCACTTGTGGCCATTTGAATGGTCACAGGTTTATCAGATTTCTTATTTTCCTCTACACTTTTTTCTGCTTTATCTGGGTCGGTATCTGAATTTCCTGAGTTACATGCACTAATGCTTACCATTAAAGAAACAATTACTGCAAACATGACAAATCTTTTTAATAAATTTTTCATCTAGATATCCTCCTCTTATGATTTGATTTTAGAAGTTCAATGCCCTTGCTTTTTTCGAAATCCTCCATTTCTATTCTTCGTCCCCTGTAAATACTTTTTGGAAATATGTCCATATATGATTAGTAAACTCTATATCCTTCAATATTAGAGTAATAAATTTCTGTAATATCTACAATGGAATTTATTTAGTTTGTATATAACTTTTTTATGTTCTTTATCTTATAGCTCACCTATGCTTCTTTATATTCACCAGGAGTTTTTCCCGTATGTTTTTTAAATACCTTGCAAAAATATGCCGGATCGCTATAGCCAACTTTATATGCTATTTCATTTACTTGGTATTGCGATAGCTTAATAAGTGATTTTGCTTTCTCTATCCTAAAATTAGTCAAAATTTTCGATATATTTTGGTTGCACTCCTTTTTAAACAGATAACTTAAATAACTAGGACTCACATTCACATGATGTGCAATCTTACACAGATTAATTTCAGGATCGGCAAAATTAGCTTCAATATATGATTTGACCTCATATACAATATCATTGGGCTTTTCACCCAATATAAATAAATGCTTTCCAGTGACAATATCTTTATAGTCCAATGCCTTGAGGCTTTGAAAATAACATTTGCTTAGATCTCCCATATTTGAGCATACTCCGGCAAAGCCTATGAGTATATCCATATTTAGACTATCTTTAGCATACTCTATGACTCTATTGCACAATAAAACTATATCTTCATATAGCTCATCTGGCTCATCATTTGAACTCAATATCACTATAATTCTATTTAATCCATCTAAGCATATTTCAAAATCATAGGAAGGGAGCAATTGCCTACAATAGGCTAAGATATTATTGCACTGCTCTTGTTCCCCTCCATGATTGTGTTCCACTATATCTATAGTGAATACGGAAAAGTTTTCCTTTGATAGATTTATCCCATGTTCTAAAGCTTTAGCATATAGCTCCTCGGTAGAACAGTTATATCTATCAAAAATTAAGTCTCTTATAAATTTTTCTTTGAGTAGAGGGTTTATTTTAGATAACTGATCTTTTAGCATCCGCTCTTTTAATATACTATCTCTTACCTTCTGCAGGTTTTCTAGCACTTGTTCTTGGCTTAGAGGTTTTAATATATACTCACATACATCTAGTTCCAACGCCTTTTTTGCATAATCAAACTCTTCATATGCCGAAATTATAATGCTCTTTTCGCTTCTTCCTTCATGCTTTAACCTCTGTAAGATCTCCAATCCCGACATTATAGGCATCTCAATATCTGTGATTATGATATCTACACTGTTTTCCCTTAAATAGTTGTATGCCGACTCGCCATCCTCTGCTTCGTATACTATGCAAAACTCCTGCTTCTTAGCATTTATAATGCTCTTTATATATTCTCTAACATAAAAATCATCTTCTGCTAGCAGTATCTTTAAAGCCTCCATCTTCTGTCCCTCCACCTATCGCCTTTATATATGGCACTTTTATTATCGCCTTTGTCCATTCACCTTCTACACTCTCGTATACTAAACCATAATTCTCCCCATAAAACAGTTTTATCCGCCTGTTGACATTTGTAATACCAATGCCTCTACCAGATTCTATATTGTCATTTTCACAGTAAACTAGTTCCCTATTTATATTATCTAATGTTGTAGTATCAATACCTATACCAGTATCCTTTATTTCAATAATAACGTCTCCACCTTGTAGCCTACATGAAATAATAATGAAACCTTTCCCCTTCTTTTGTCTTATACCGTGATATATGGCATTTTCAACAATAGGTTGTAATATGAAGCGTAAGATATTCATCCCTATAATATTCTCATCTACATAAATTTCATAATCCATTTTATCTACATTTCTGAGCTTTTGTATGGTTAAATAGTTCTCCACATGGTTGAGCTCTTGCACAAGGGGGATCTCTTTATCTGATTGTTTCAAAACTGCCTTGAATATCTCAGATAACTTTTCAAGAGATAATAGAGCCTCTTCTTTTTTATTGCATACAATCATACCTTTTATTGAATCGAGGGTATTATATAGAAAATGAGGATTGATCTGACTCTGCAAAAATCTGAATTCAGCTTCCATCTTCTCCTTTTCCTTGACTTTTATTTCATTCATCAAATCCTTTAGTCTTGTGCTCATCATGTTAAAACGTCTCTCTATATCAATAAATTCTTCACATTCAGACAGTGATACAGTTCCCCCAAAGCTACCGTGTTCTATCTGTCGCATGGATAGCTCCAACTTTTTTAAAGGCTTAACCAATATAACTGATAATACCTTGGAGACTACAATAGATAATATGGTACACAGAGTAAATACATAGAAGACATACCTTTTTATATCTTCAGTTTGCTCCATGATATGACTATAAGGTATAAAACTAATTACTTCCCAACCATTTTCAGGTATGGAACCATAGTTTATTAAAAATTTATCCCTATTATAATCTAACGTAAAACATCCCTGTATTTCGCCACCGATCTCCTTTTCAATTCTATGCAAAGCATCTTTAGTCAGTAATTCATCTGACAGAACGTTCGTCCTAGATAGTACAATATTATTATTCTCGTCTAGTATTACAATGCCACTTCCCTTTTCTAACTCAACAGGGGATATGACATCTAATAATAATTCCTTGCGAATGGCCATGGCTATAACTCCCACCTGATCTAATGATTCTGTACTCACTATATTTCTAGATAGGGATATAACGCCCTGCCCTTTGAAGGATAGCTCTTTTCTTACGTCCTCGGAATTGACAGTAGCATTCCATAAAGTATCTCTTGTATTGAGTGTATCTATATATATAGGCGAGTTTTTGTAATTTGTGTCTATAAAATATTTACCCTCTTCAAGACATAGATCACGATCGTTGAACATTACAGCTATCCCATATATATTATCCTTGGAGTAAAAATGCGCCCTTAAGATCTTATTTATATTTTTTATGGCAGTTAGCTTTTCAAGTTCTCTTTCACTATTTGTAATAGTTTTAATTTCGGATTGGAATATCTCACTAGTATATACCTGCTTTAAATTATCACTATATTCTTTTAAAATATAGTCAAGGGTACTTACAGTTTGATTTACCACTTGCTGTGAAGATCTACTAATTTTATCTTCAAGAGAATTATACGCCCTATTATAGGACACTAAACCCATAAACACTGTGGGAATAATAGCTATGAGAAAGAAGCATATAAATAGCCTCTTCTCTAAGCTTACCGTTCTGATCTTTTTTAACAGATATTCAAATGGCGATAAAAATATTGAATTTTTAATTGTACGCATGCTCATATATCCACCTTCTATTTATGGGTAGAATCTCGCTCCACTATTTTTGTATCTATCACATAGTGGGTGGTAGGCATATCCTCATTCTCAAGCTTATCTATGAGGAGCTTCGCAGCATATATCCCTAATTCCTCAGCATTTATATCCACCGAAGTCAAGCTTGGAGTTTGATACTCTGCAAGATAGGTATTGTTAAATCCTATTAGATCCAGCCCGTGTATGTTTCTTTCACATATAGCTGCATTTGCACCAAATGCCAATAGATCATCGGTTGTCACCACTGCACTAGGTGTGACATAGCGCAATATAGCCCTCATGGCATCGCAGCCACACCTTTGAGAGAACTCTTCTACTAATTTTATACTCCCACCATCCTCATAGAGTCCATGCATCTTTAATGCCTTTTTATAACCATCGAGCCTATCACGCGTGACATAGAGATTAGCTGGACCTCCTATAAATCCAATATCCCTATGCCCCTTTTTTATAAGATAGTCCACTACATTGTACATGGCCTGGAAATTATCGTTGTCAACCCATAAGGTGTCCCTTGGCTCTTCAGGCCTACCTATGAGAACAAATGGCTGCCTTGTCGTCTTTAAATAGGATATACATTTATCATTTTCCCTAGATGTCATGAGAATTATGCCGTCTACCAATTTACTCCTTATATATTGCTTTATAAATTTTAATTCCTCTGCCTCATCTTCAGCAAATACATACATTATATAGTAGCCCCTCTTTTGGGCATGTACGCTTATGCCCTTCATTGCCTGCATGAAAAATGGATTCACAAATAGATCATCCTCTGCATTTGGCAGTATAACACCTAGTATATTGGTAGAATTACTTGCAAGGCTTCGAGCTATCATATTTGGTTCATATTTTAGCTCCTCCATAGCCTTGTAGACCTTTTCTTTAGTGGCGTCACTTATCTGTGGACTATCGCTTATGACCCTAGATACAGTCGATGCTGATACCCCTGCAGCCTTTGCCACATCCTTCATTGTAACTGCCAATACCATTCACTTTCCTTTCCGTGATTTATAATTTTCCTTTGTCCAATACAAAATTTACTTCTCCAACAAAAGCTCAAGTATGAGTATATACATGGCATGAGACCAAGTCAGTGGAACTATCCAAGCAGGCTTGCCTGTATTTCTGTGGATCTGTTCAGGAAATAGACCCATGTAAGTAGCATGCTCTATCGCCCAGTTAAAGAGTTCCTCAGCTTTCTCAAGCTCATCTATCAATACATAGTAGTAGGCTAGCCAAAAAGTAGTTAAGATCCAGGGATTACCTCCCATGTAGATATCATCTTCGTATCTCTTTATACCACCAACCCCGGGGCTTAATAGCCTCTCGTATATGGCCTGAGCAGTAGATATTGCCCTCTCATCGTAGGGATCTATGACCTCAAATGGATATACAAGGCCTATTAGAGATATATCTACTATCGAATCCTCATGGATTTTCCCATGTCTTCTACATGGTTTTATTCCCCTTAAAAACCGCTCTTTATCACTGTCCCAACATCGATCCTCGATGCTCTTCTTTATGCTCAAAGCGCCTTTTTCCCATTGGCTTGCCAAATCTTTAAAACCTAACTCTTTGGCAAATTTAGAAGCTCCCCTCAATCCACCACATACAGCAGCTGCTGAATAGGTATGTTGCCCTACACGTTCCTCCCATAGGTCATAAGACTCCAAAGGTAATCCTGTATCTTCATCTATATATGAGAGTAAAAACTGTGCTCCCTTCTCTATTGCAGGCCACATATTAGATAAAAACTCTCTATCTCCTGTAAATCTATAGTGTTCCCAAGCACCCCAGAGTATGGAACCTGTCTCATCTATCTGTAGTCCCCAATTAGGTGCAATACTTCCATCTAGGTAATGCCTTTGAGACCATGAACCGTCAGCATTCTGGGCTGTAACTGTCCAGCTGTAAAATCTCTCCACGAGCTCTGGATATCCAGCGGCATCTATGGCACAGGTTATATATGCCGCATCCCTGCCCCAACAAAAGGCATATCCCCCACAATGGTAAAAGTCCTCATCTGCCTCAGGGGCTGCCAGTATACCACCAAGCTCTCTATGACTGAGTAGGTGAAATACCATTATAGAACGAAGGTATAGAGTTTTGAGCTTTTCATCTTTTATGTCTAGTTTTGCTGACCTCTCATATATCTCCTGCCAATAAGTATATGTCTCTCTTTTTAGAGTATCTGCATCTCTCGCCCTCATATCATCTATTGCCATATGCATATTATCTATAGATGTCTCAGCTAAAAGATATATGTCGGTACATATATGGTCATTTCCAGCTATAGGCCCTAAATCCCACATCAGCGCTCCTCTTGATTCCATCTCCTGCACATTCCCATTGAGGGATAAGTTTTCTATATCATACTTCACATTTCCACCACATTGAACTGCAGTCACACTGCGATTACTAAATATCCCTATGACTGTACTACTCCTGTAGTGAAAAATGGCATCTGAATCCTTTGAATACTCCACAGTATTATATCGGTTTCTCTCATCTATATGGAAGTTAGAGTACTGCCAAAGTTTCATCTCTAAGGGTTGTGATGACTTATTTTTTATATTTATCTTTCTTATAAGGCAGTCCCTATCAGGAAGTATAAAGTCTATAAATTCCCAACTTATGGGCAATACCTTGTGCTGTCCTTGGGTTATTACTATAGGCGAATCGTCTAAATAGCTTTGAGTATAGTCCCATTCAGACTCATCATTGAGCCAAAGTACATTGCTGTGACCCTTTAAGCTTAGAGCAAAATTCCATTTTGCTATCTGTTGAAATACATCCATTCTAGGCCACCATAACCTTTGGATCTGCCCGTCATGGGTCAGAGTAGCTAACATCTTTCTATTGCCTATTA
>CALKWW010000058.1 GCA_938003945.1 uncultured Bacillota bacterium
TTACTTTCGTAACTAACTTTAGTCATGAAAGTAAGTTGTTAAAAAATTATAATGCGTGTAATGTCAATTGATTTTTATATATTGGTGTCTGAAATAACTCTTTCAGCACTAGAGCACCTGTCCCTAACTCCCAACCTATATTGCCTAATTGTGACTTTTTAACCTTAATATCTATATACTTACTAAAAAAACTATTTTGGACACTCTCTAAGATTTGAGGAAAAACAAGTTCTTCAGCCTCTGCAGCTTCACCTGATAAAATTATAGTGGAGATATTGAACAGATTGACCACGCTTGCCAACCCTAATCCTAAATTATGGGCTGCTTCATCATATGCCCTTCTAGCAGCCGTATCACCCCTCCTGGCAGCTTCTCGCACATCAGCTATGCCCACCATGTCCCTACTGGATAGCTCGGAATCTGGGTTTTCTTTGGCCAGCATCAAAGCCCTATTTACTATAAATTCCTCATTGGCATATCTCTCTAGACAGCCCCTTTGCCCACAATAACATGGCTCTCCATCCTTCTCTAGTATGATATGCCCTACCTCGCCGGCGCCACCAAAGTCGCCCCTATATATCTTCCCATCTAATACAATACCAGAACCTATACCTATACCCCATTCTATCAACAGAAAATTGTCTAAATTTCTCCCTGCACCATACATCATCTCTGCCAATGTATAGGCATTCACATCATTATCCACAATAACTGGAATATCTATTACACTTTGAATATTAGATTTAAATGAGACATTACTCCAACCTAGCAGTGAAGAACTTATCAAAACACCTGTCTCAGTGTCGACAAGTCCTGACACGGCAATCCCTACACCCAACAACTTTTTATCTTTGGCTTCACAACGTGAGATAAGAGTATTTAACTCATCTAATATTATGTCCATTACAACTTCATATGAAGAACCCCTAGGATAGGAGCGCATTATCTTTTTGATTATTTCTCCATTTAAATTGGATAAGGTGAAAATTGCCTGTTTGACCTCTATCTTTATTCCAATTATATAACCATAATTGGAATTGAAGAGCAGATGTATAGGTTTCCTGCCCCCTGTTGATTCGCCTTCCCCTTGTTCATATATAAAACCTTGTTCTATTAGTTCATCTGCAATCCTTGTTATACTAGAGAGGCTCAAGCTAGTATTTTGCGAAATTTCAGTACGACTTATTGGACCCCTCTTCCTTATTTCATTTAAAACCAATGTCTTATTTAGATCTCTTAGTAGTTGTTTATTGCCCGTTCTAAGTCCATTCATCCACTCTTCATCTCCTATAGACTATTTCACCATAAATGTATCATACTTTCTACATTAAAGCAAGTAAGATTTTGAAATTTCATTTCTAAGTATTTTTCGGGTAAAAAACTTTCGAACAAACATTTGCTAGAGCTTTATATTTGATAATATCTGCCACAAATCGAGCAACTGTAGCCCAAAATATATTTCCCTATAAGAAACATCTATCTTTCTATAATCATCATAGAAGCAAACTGAATTAAGTTCCCTTTGTTTTACCCCTCTATCAATTTAAATACCCTATTTATTCCCGGCGACAGACGAAGTCGTACTACCATATTTTTGTTTTCTTGCTCTGCTTCTATTACCCTTCCACTGACTAAGTCCTTTATAGCCGTATATCCCTTTTTCAACCTCACATTTATTTCACCATACCATGGTTGAAATGAATGTAAAATAAAACAATCATTATCATATGCAAAAAAACCGACCTTTGAAAAAGAATCCAATACCACTGGCATATCTTCAGCGAATATTTCACGAATTGGCAAGAGAATTCTCCTAGGATAATGGTATAGATCACCATAATCTTCCGGTATTGTAAGTATATATAGACGACCTTTCCCATATAAAGTTTTAGTCAAAATAGGGAAATTATTATCCTCTCCCAAACCTGCAATCAATTCCCAACTATCATTTGTATGAAATTCTAGCTGTGGGATCATAATTGCCTTTGCCGATTCTTCACAACCACTAAAACTAATTCCCCCATCATCAGAGTAGACATAGCGATTTATTCTTGCCTTTCGATTGGTGACTGCTACATTTGCAAGTAACTTCTGAAATCCTAATTGAGTTGTTGCCTCAAGAAAACCCGAAGTTACAATTACATCTGCACCTTGCATTAGACTCCTTTGAATTTTCGAGAGAATATTTTTATCCATTGCAGCACTTTTTGTCAAAAATATAGTTGATGCATCTTTAGGGTATACTGACCAAGGCTCTAAGGGAATTCCCAGCATTCCAATATAATTATGTAGATAGTCCTCCCCATGGCTATGGAAAGGCAGATAACAAGCAGTCCCCGTAGGCTCTCCCAATTCACCCATATACGCATCTACATCATTAAAAAGCTGTCCTGCAATGGGTATACAGAGAGAATATTCTGGATTTAATAGAGAACCAAGTGAAAACATCATTACCTCCTTTGCCTTCGCAAATAGAGTTAGATATGCTTGCTCAGCATAGGAAGTTAAATTATAGGTGCTCTCAAATGGATCAAACCAACCACCTAAATTACGTCCTGGTGCCACGTTTTCCAAATAACGCATATTGAAATAACTTAAATATTTGGGCAGATGTTGTTGAGTATACATGGGATTACGTGTTTCAGTGCCTGTATATAGAGCATCAAAAATATGTGGTTCAGCTTCTAAATTATACCCCGAATCTTGAAAATGCTCATACCAGTTAGGATACTTTATAATAACCTGCACATTTGGATTTACACGTTTTGCAGGAGCAATAATCCAATCTTTAGATATCTTTTGCATTAGATCCAATCGAAAGCTCGCCCAAGTTTGATCTCCCTTTGCCTCTATACAAGATGGGCATCTGCAATTCGTAAAATAAAAATCATCTAAAATAATTTCATCAAACAGCGATGCCGTAAACTCTACTACTTGAGTTAAGAGCCTAAAAGTATCTGGATTTGTATAACATAATGAAGTAAATCCTCCTTCAGCATCGGAAATCCCATTTGCTGTAATTCCTCCTGAGGTTTCTATTCCCCTACTTTGGAAAAAATCACGTATATGCTCCATCTGTTCACTATCGATCATCATGCCAGACCGATAAGTTTCTAGATAGACTTTGCTTACCTTAACATGTTTTTCAATCCATGCAAGACGCTTAGAAAATTCATTGAAATCAGTAATATTGTTCAGATCATTGACCGGGCAATAAATTGCCACTGAGAAGTTTTTATATTTCTTCATATACTTGTCCTCCCCCTGTATAAAGGTTTACTGCTGATGATTAAATGTTAAAAGTTATTTAAGCACCTCCTTTGCTAATACTAGAATAGTATAAAATCTCAACTATATATCTTTATGGATATTTGCAATGTATATGTGCCAATAATTATATCTAGAAAAACATATAAAAGGCATCTACATGGCATAATATAGACAAGGCAATACCTCAGATCCGAACTATAGTCTATTTACGTTCAATAATCGCCAAGCCATAACCTTTGAGAGTCAGCTTACCTGATATTGTCTGTTCATTTACCATATCTTTAAACTCTCTATCTCCCAAGTCTACGACCTTTTCTTCAGATGTGAAGTTCATAATGAATATAAAGTCACGCTTCCCATCGGATCTCATTTGAGCTGTTACTCCCTCGGGAAGTTCAGTATCGAGAACTTTATTTATACCCATCTCATCAATTAGTCGACCATAGAATTGGAATAGAAAATCATCCTTGTTACGAAAAGCTATATAGTAGACACTGCCGTCTCCAAATTTATTGACAGTTAGAGCCGGCCTACCTGCATAGAAATCATCCCCATAGGTTGCAAGTACGTCTGCAGTCTCTGCGTGAATTAGGTCACAAAGCTCCACTGCATTATACTTTCCATCCAGCTTCAGGCTATTGTCATCCTTAAATTCAACGCAGTTTATATCTTGATCATAGAGGGCATCAATCTCTTCAGACCAAATCCCCGTAAGCTTACGAAGTGGGCCAGGGAATCCTCCTAAAAAGCATAGGTCATTTTCATCTGCAATACCACTCCAATAGGTAAGCACTAACGTCCCTCCCGAGGCCACAAATTTCTCCATCCTCTCAGCAACTCCTGGCCTTACCATGTATAACATTGGAGCTATCAATAGCCTATATTTTGAAAAGTCGCAATCCATATCAATTACGTCAACTGGTACTCCATTTTCCCAAAAAGGCCTATAATGTCTCTCACAGGTCAATTGATAGTCTTTTTTCTCTATGCAAGGGCCCTGGGCATCTTCAATGGCCCATCGATTCTCCCAATCATAGATAATGGCAACCTCAGGTCTAACTGTGGTTCCCACCACATCATCCAACTTTTTTAATATGCTTCCCACATCGGATACGTCTTTAAATACTCTGGTATGTTCGTGACCACAGTGATCTACAACCGCTCCATGGAACTTCTCTGATGAGCCACGACTCTTCCTCCACTGGAAATACTGTACAGTGTCAGAACCATGGGCAACGGCCTGGAGTGATGATAATACATGCATACCCGGCCTCTTGAGCTTGGCAACAGGCTGCCAGTTAGTCATGCTAGGTGTACTCTCCATCAACATAAAAGGTTTGCCACCTTTAAGTGATCTATTTATATCGTGGATAAACGATGTTCTACAGCCTTCTCCCACATCTGAATCTTTTCTATGCCATCTAGGATAGCTATCCCAAGATATTACATCAAGCTCTTTCGCAAATTTCCAATAGTTTAATCCTGTATATGTACCCATGAAATTTGTAGTGATTGGTATATCAGGAGTTATCTCCCTAAGTGGCATAATCTCAGCTTTAAAAAAGTCTATGGTTTGGTCAGTGACAAATCGCTTCCAGTCTAAATTATGACCATGTACTAAATCTTCCCCATGGGGTGCAGGAGATTCTATCTGGGACCAATCAGTATAGGTATGACTCCAAAAGCTTGTCCACCAAGCACGATTTAATCTACCTAGATCCCCATCATATTTTTCTTTGAGCCATTCCCTAAATGCCTCTTGACAGAGTTCACAATGACATTCGCCTCCATACTCATTAGATACATGCCATATAAGTAGTGCTGGATGATCCTTATAGCGTTCAGCCAGTTTCCTATTGATTATTTGAACCTTTTCCCTATAGATAGGAGAAGTAAAACAATGATTATGACGTTTACCATGCAGATTGCGCCGGCGATTTGACTCCACCCTCAGCACTTCAGGATATTTCTGTGATAGCCAAGCAGGCCTAGCACCACTTGGAGTGGCCAAAGCAACATATCCACCATTTTCGGCTATTCTGTCCATTATCTCATCTAGCCAGCCAAATTCAAACTCCCCTTCCCTGGGCTCTAAGTTTACCCAAGAGAACATACCTATCGACATTACATTACAATTGGCAAGCTTCATAAGGCGCATATCCTCATCCCAAATCTCAGGCGTGTCCTTCCACTGTTCAGGATTATAGTCTGCACCATGTAACATATGATTACATTTTTTACTTATGGGAGGATATTTGTTCAACATTGTAATTCCACCTTCTTTATATTTTTTTAACTATATAAATTATGATAGTACCAATGGCACACAAATTGTACCTAAGCTTGAAATGTTGTAAGTTATGAACTATAGTACTTTAAAGATAGAATTTGCATATATAATATATATGACTATATTGATATTGTAACTAATGTAAAGCCCCATGTCAATCACAGTATATTGATATCTATATAGTTATATTGACATAATGAGCTTAGTACAAGGAGTGATATTGTAATTCAAACTATAAACAGAAAATGAAGAGAATCTCCCTTTTATAGTTAAGGAATACACCCCTTGAATTTAGAAACATGCATGAAATTATATAAAAAATCCGCTCTTGGAAACTAGAACGGATTTTTTATGACATGACTTTATTAATCTATCGGTATATAGTTACCTTGATTTATAGCCGACTCATCCTTAGGCAAAATAATCTTTAACACACCATTATTGTACTCTGCCTTTACTTGCTCATTCAATATACCTTGAACTGAAAAGCTCCTTGATACAGAACCAAAGCGCCTCTCACGCCTTATATAGTTTTCGTCTTCTATATCCTCGCCTTCATCCATATTAGCGGATATGGTGAGTTTATCATCTACAAGTTCTACCTGTATATCTTCTTTTTTTACTCCCGGTATCTCTGCCTCTATTACATACTCCCTATCATTCTCTCTTATATCTGCCTTGATACCTGTGCCGAATACTCCTTGAAAATCCCTATTGAAGAAGTTATCCATGTGGCCTATAAATTCATCCACATATCTATTGAATGTATTCTCAATACGGTCATAAGATATAGAATCTCCGAGTTTTTTCCTAATTGGCATTATATCTCTATTCCTGTCATCCATCACTACTCTCCTTTCTGGAGCGATATTTATACTCTATGTTTAATTATTGCCCTTCTAACTCTGTTTTATGTATGGATACAAGAATATATTTGTTCTCCCTCAATGCCAAATGTTTTTTGGTGACAATCTAATTTAGCTAGATTATCTACAGTACCTTAAAATAGCCATATTTTTTCTGACCATATGTCAAACCAAATATGAAAATTACAATTATTATCAGCCACAATATTATCCGATTCCTAGATAAATTCTTCTCCCTATACAGCCCTAGCGCACTCCCTGTCAAAAAACCGC
Organism: uncultured Bacillota bacterium; assembly: GCA_938003945.1. Classification (GTDB taxonomy): domain Bacteria; phylum Bacillota; class Clostridia; order Caldicoprobacterales; family Xylanivirgaceae; genus UBA3920. The sequence goes on from CALKWW010000058.1 coordinate 6,700, forward strand.
CTATGAGGCCACCTATATGTCCCCAGTTGTCGATTCCAGGCTGTAGAAATCCGTATAGTAGATTTATACCCATTATTATGATAAGTTGGGGACCTATTGCCCTATCATATATATATCTATAATTCCGTCTAAAGTATAGAAGAGAGCCCATAAGTCCAAATATGGCTCCCGAGGCTCCCGCTGCAGGGTTAGGACTTAACATATAACTAAATAGGCTACCCATGAGACCTGATATTAGATATATTGTGAGAAACTTGCCTTTGCCAAACAGGGGTTCAACTACTCGGCCATATACATATAGCGCATAGGAATTGAAAAATAGGTGGATGATACCTACATGGAGAAACATAGCGGTAAACAATCGCCAATACTGACCACGAACTATGAATTCATTTACCTTGGCACCAAATATTAAGAGCTGTCCCGATTGGTTTATACCAAATACAAGACCAGTCAAAGTCATAAGAAGCCAAACTGCCACATTTATAATCAATAATGAATATGTGACATATGGGGGACGCATATCAATTTGAAATTCAGGTCGTTTGAATCGTTTCTCTGCGCCAATTACCTCGTAATCAGCCTCTATAAAATCTGATTCTCTATTTTCGTAATCGCCCATGTAAAATCCTCCAATTATAAATTTATTCCATGCCCAAGATCTGCAAATTCCTATATTAGCCCCCAAAGTCCAAGCTTTGCTCCAGAGTCTAGTAAAGTCCTAGTCCATATAACCACTGTTAAAAGTCAATCAGTGAAGTTATTTGAGTCCTCAGTATTAAACTTGGATAATTACAAAAAGTGTTAAGGACTATATATGCTTTGTAATAAAGTTACCTATGCGATTCAATGCCCTATTTATATTCTCTATTGAACAGGCATATGAACACCTTATAAAACCTTCACCACTCTCACCGAATGCATTTCCAGGCACTACGGCGACCTTCTCTTCCATAAGTAATCTCTCACAGAATTCGTCACTTGTCATTCCTGTCTTCTCTATCGACGGAAACACATAAAAGGCGCCTAATGGTTCAAAACACTCAAGACCCATATCTCGAAACCCTTTGAGTATTACTCTTCGCCTATAGTTATATTCCTTTACCATATCCCTGACAGTTTTAAAATCCTCTTCAAAGCCACTTCTCAAAGCTTCAAGCCCTGCTACTTGACTCATTATAGGTGCACATAACATTGTATATTGGTGTATCTTCACCATTGCACGTATAAAGCTTGTATTACCTGCAGCATAACCTAGCCTCCACCCAGTCATTGCAAATGCCTTAGAAAAGCCATTTAAAACAATTGTCCTCTCCTTCATATCAGGAATACTTGCAAAACTCGTATGCCTACCGTTATAGGTGAGTTCTGCATATATCTCATCACTTATTACAATTATATCAGTATCCCTTATCACATCTGCAATTGCCAAGAGGTCAGCCCTATCCATTATACCTCCTGTAGGATTGTTCGGATATGGCAATATAAGGGCCTTAGTCTTTTTAGTTATCTTCTCTTTGAGGTGCTCTGGTGTCAGTTTAAATTCGTCCTCTGCAGTACATATAACTGGCACTGCCTCCCCCCCTGCCATCTTAACACAGGGCATATATGACACATAGCTAGGATCGGGAATTAACACCTCATCACCTGGCTCTATTATGGTCCGTAGGGCAAGATCTATTCCTTCACTAGCTCCCACCGTGACCAAAATTTCATCCTTTGGATCATAGGATATATGAAATCGTTCCTTCAAATACTTACTTATTGCCTCCCTAAGCTCTATCATTCCCCAATTTGACGTATAATAGGTCATGCCCTTCTCTATCGAATGTATGCTGGCCTCACGTATATTCCAAGGTGTTACAAAGTCAGGCTCTCCAACCCCAAGAGATATGGCATCATCCATTTCATTTACAATATCAAAAAATTTTCGGATTCCGGAAGGAGGTGTGTCTCTTACTTTTTTAGATATTTTCTCCTCCCAGTTCATAGTGTGATCACCTGCCTCCCGTCTTTTTCATCGTCTTCTAAAATTACTCCCTCTATCTTATAGGGTTTTAATATAAAATGTGTTGCAGTACTGAGTACCGGTTCTAAAACAGATAATCTCTGTGCCACAAAAGAGGCCACATCCTTCATGGTTTTTCCCTCAACTATTACACACAGATCATAGGGACCAGACATGAGATATACAGATTTTACCTCGGGAAACTTATATATACGTTCTGCTATAGAGTCGAAACCTTGATCCCGTTGGGGAGTTACCTTGACCTCAATTAGAGCTGTTACACGCTCCTTATCAGTCTTATCCCAGTTTATGAGGGTGTTATACTTTACTATGGTATTGTTCGCCTCAAGTTCTTTTATTATATCCTTGACCTCTTCAACTTCCATATTTAGCATAGTGCTAATCTCCGCCGGCGTCAGCTTACTGTTCTTGCTGAGTATCTCCAATATCTCATTTACCCTACTGCCCATTTTCTCTCTCCCCCTCTTTTATTTTAAAACATTCTATCATCATTAGGTTGTCTAAGTCAATAATGAATAGTTTAGCCATTTATCACTTTGCCAGTTTCTAGTGCCATATTTAAGAATTTAAAGTCCCACTATAGAAGAGAGTTCCTCCCTTCTATAGCCCCTGTCTAGAAGGGGTGACACTATATCCTTCTCTACCTCCGGTATATATGCCTTTATAATGATGCAATTTCCCTCTATTGTATACTGGCCTAAATTGGCTGGAATAAGTATGGACTGCCCACCTGTAAATTCAACACTGCCACCATCATATACTATGGCCCCACTACCTTCTACTGCCGATAGACAATAGAACTTGCTTCCATCGGCACATTCCCTAGCCTGACCTTCTATAGATAACTTTTCAATAGCAAAATATTTAGTGGCTATATAATATGTCCTCTCTACATCTCCTTCAACTATAGTCAATCCCTCTAGTTTTTCCCTATCATATTTGCCCTCAAAGTCTATAACATCCAAAGCCCTATCTATATGAAGCGGCCTGGGCTCTCCATCGGCACCTAGTCTATTCCAATCATATACCCTATATGTTGTATCAGAATTTTGCTGTATCTCACAGATGAGTATACCGGCTCCAATGGCATGTACCATACCTGCCGGCATAAACACCACATCTCCTGCTTCCACCTCTAGGCGCCTTAGATATTTCTCTAGATAACCACCTTCTATTGCTGCTCTAAAATCTTCCTTGGTGGTTCCTCGCTCTACTCCATATACTAGGCTTGCCCCTGGCTTGGCATCTATCACATACCACATTTCAGTCTTGCCCAGTTCACCATTTTCATGGGCATTGGCATAACTATCATCAGGATGTACTTGTACCGACAGAATATCAGTAGCATCTAATAGTTTTATAAGTAGGGGGAATTTTTCCATATGCTCTTCCCCCAGGCTAGTACCTAAAAGTTCTCTATCATATAGTTCTATTATCTTCTCTAAGGTCATCCCCTTTAAGGGGCCATTTGAAACTATACTCATGCCATTTTCGTGACAAGCTATATTCCAACTCTCCCCAATATTAGATGAGGGAAGTTTAATTCCATATTTTTTATAGAGGGTATCCCCTCCCCATATCTTCTCTTTCAACACAGGTTCAAATAATAATGGATACGACATAAAAAATCTCCTCCGTCTTATTGTTATAGCCTTTCTTATTATAGCACAAAAAAAGACTCTTAAAGAAGAGCCCTTTTATCATGTACACATTTCTCCATATACTCTATTCTTCTAATGGCTTTTCAGAAGAGCCCTTAGGTTTTTCAGAAGATTCCTCAGATTTTTCAGTAGACTTCTTAGGTTTAGTAGCCACAGGTCGTTTTTTGGTTCCTACCCGTTTTTTGCCCGTCACCACTGGGTAGCTACTCAAAGACTCCTTCACCCTCTTTACCTCTTTGCCATCTCTATAGTAGACCCTGTATGTTTGGACCTTATAACCTGGCCGTGATTTATATTCTACTACCGTTTGATCCTCATACAGGCTAGAATCCTTTACTATATTTGCCGCCGGCGCCGGCTTACTCTCCAACACAGAAGATACAACCTCAATTTTATCATATTCCTCTGGAGCCTTACCATATACAACCACCACTATACGTCCATTGGATACATAGCTATCCAAAAACACAGCAGAATCCTTATTGTTTTTCACCTTTAAGTCCACATTGGGATAGTTGACAGTAGCATCTTGCCCAATTTCTATATAAGTAGAAGGCCATGAGTGGGGATACCTTTCAACTACCTCAAGATCTGCCCTGATAAGCGCACCATAGAGAGTGCTAGATGTCTGGCAATTACCTCCACCAGGTTCTTCCACCAATACCCTACCGTCCTTTATAACGGGTGCATTCTTGTAGCCATGACTTGAATCTCTCGGTCCGGTTATTTCGTTAAATGAAAAAACCTCACCTGGATCTATGCGTGCCCCTTTAAAACTTTTTGCAGAGAAAGCTATATTGTACTTTCTTTCGTCAGAGCCCGAAAGTTTAGTAGAGAACTCAGCAATCTTGCTGGTCCATGTCTTTAGCTCTTTCAAGGTATATTTGGGCTTGAGCTCCTCAGTGGGAATATCATATGGTGAGAACTTCCATGCATTTACCTTGGACTTTAGCGCTGCCATAGTTTCATCCACTAACATAGCCCTACCTGATTTTTCTTCTGTGAAGGAAAACTTGGTTTTATTATTGGGGTTAAAAGTTATAGTTGCATCCTCAGGTTCTATGTGTACCTCCTTTGCAATTTCCTCTATACTGTCCTTTAGAAGTTCCACATCATATGTGAGGGTAGTCTTAAACGTTTTACCGTTCTCCGCGGTCTCCCTTATTTCGCGTAACCTGTCTATTATAGAGCCCTCTCGACCTATTTTATATGCCTCTTCTATTGTCTCTTCTATGTCTATGGAAGCCCCTATATCCTCATAGTCAAAACTCCATTTCTTGTCGTCTATTTGGAGAACTATATTGACCTCATCTAGTGTGGGCTGATATTTATCCCTTACTTTATCGATAGCCTCTTTTTTTGACATACCCTCTAAAGATATGTCATCTACAACCACTCCGAAATAAAATGTCTCTATATTCAAGAGTTTATAGATGTAAAAGCCTAGCCACGCCAATGCAATAATCAAGACGGTAATGAGTATTATTGTAATTACCTTACCCACTCGTCGTCCCTTTTTTTCAGCGACAGCTTCCTTAGATTTCGTACTTGCCCGCATTACAACTCCTCCTGAAAATTTAAAATATTTTATTAGTACATTTAAAGCTCTACGACCCTCCGTTATAAGCTCCAAATAATAGCTATTATAAAGCTATGTACTACCGTATGTCTCTATGATAATTTAGCTACTAAAAAAAGTAAATACAAAAGTGGAAATGTAATACATATTTAAATGCTTTTAATATTTTGTTAACCTTTTTGACATCCGTGTCGCCTAATATAGTCACTCTGACTTCATTGTGAGCTCTATAAGTTTCCCTGCTTCTGTTATCGTCTCGATTATATCCTCATCTATAATCTGTCCTTCTCCCACTATCTCTTCTCCGTCATTTCCCCTTACAGGTTCAATTACCCTTTTGCCCAATAAAAATCGTTTTTGACGCTCTAGAAATATATTTGCAGAAAAGCTCCCAGATTCCACAGTATCGCTATCGTCTGTTAAAGAGTCACTACCATCTGTTGCAGATTCGCTACCGTCTATTACAGAGTCACCACCATCCTTATTTTTTCCGAATTCAGTTGGCTTAAATAGTTCTACGCGACTGTCATCACCGGCTATTATGTTTTTCTTCAAATCATCTTCTACCACAAGTACAGCCTTTCCATATGTGATTATGCTAGAAGATGCAATCATATCATCTTCACTTGTCCCCTCGAGCCGACATTTTACTATGGTACCGTCCTCCTCATCTATATAGTACTCATCTATTAATCCTATATATTCACCACTTTGAGAGTATACCTTAGTGCCTACAACCTTTATACCCTTTTTCACAAGTTCTAAAACTTTATCGTCCTCTTTAATCTCCTTTATATTGTCCACTGTCTGCGTAGTAACTGCATCCCTACCTATTCCAAGGATATCTTGGAATTCAAGATATTTAGCTCCTAAATACCACTCCCCGTCATCTATAATTAAATAGGCAACTTCACCAGATTCAGGATCTATTATAATCTCCCTTACCTTTCCAAATTCAACCCCTTCATCTACACATACCACAGATAGATCCAAAACATCGCTTTGTTTTTTCATAATATCATCCTCCCTCTTCTCGAACTTATATGTTCATTTTACTACAAAATTGTTTCGCCTTAAATAAGTGTTCAATTTGGTTTTAAGTGATAAAATGAAGTTATTGCAGTGAAACCGTAAAGTTTTAAGTTATAAAATCTAGTTTACTTTGGAGTATTCAGCTCCCCATATATCTAAAAAAATAATAGCGGAAAACTAAACCATCCGCTATTATTCTATAATGAAAGAATAAAAAATGCCAACTATTCAATATAGTACTCTACAACGATATAAATATTGGATCCAATATTTATATAGACGTTTGTATATAACGATATGAAGGTCATAAATCTTAAAATAGACGTTTGTATATACACATTATGAAGGCCATAAATCTTGAAATAAACTTTTGTATATACACGTCATGAAGACTATAAGATAGACTTTAGTATGTACAATATTCAAATGTAATGCTAAAAATATCAGCCTTTGCTTTTATTTTTATTTATACATAGTCTTCATTCATTTTTAAAGATATGGTATATAGGGCATCGCTTAAATGAACATTTTCTACCACAACATCATCTGGTACATCCACATCGATAGGAGCAAAATTCCAAATACCTTTTACTCCACACTCTACAAGATAATCAACTATTTCTTGAGCCGTCTTCTTTGGTGTGCAAACAGCTGCAATATGAACATCATATTTGGAGAGAAAGACTTCAATTTGATCAATGTCTAAGATCGGTATATCCCTTATAGATATACCTACTAGACGTGGATTTATATCGAAGAGAGCTCTAATTTTAAAACCCTCCTGTTCAAACCCACTGTAGTTTGCAAGAGCTTGACCCAAATTTCCTGCTCCTATAACTATCATATTGTATTCTTTATCAAGCCCTAATATCTTTTGTATCTCTTCACAGAGCTCAGCCACATTGTAACCGTAACCCTGCTGACCAAATCCACCGAAACAGTTGAAATCCTGGCGAATCTGTGATGCGGTGAGCCCCATCTTCTTGCTAAGCTCCCGAGATGATATACGTTTTATGCCAGTTTCCTCCATCTCCTTTAAATAGCGATAGTACTTTGGCATCCTCCTTATAACAGCCTCTGAAATTTTATTCTTCCCTTTAGACATAAAGCTCACCTACCTCTAACAATCTTAGTTAATTTTTTAACAATTCACATATATCTTACCATTCCCCTCACCGTATTGTCAATATACTGACCTTTTGCTATTATACTATATAGAATATTATAATAAGGTGATGAAAATGGCAATATTATCTTGCAGCAAGCTAAATAAAACATTTGGCGTCGATACAATACTTGAGGAGATCTCATTTAATATAGAGGAAAAATCCCGAGTGGGAATAGTGGGACCCAATGGCGCAGGAAAATCCACTCTCTTTAAGATACTCGTAGGTGAATATCTACCTAATGGTGGATATATATATAGGCAAAGCAATATAAAAGTAGGCTACCTGCCCCAAAACTACGAATTCAATTCCCTACAGACTATATGGGACGAGTTATTAAATGTATTTACCCCTCTATTCAACATTGAAGCAAGACTTAGGGAAATCGAGCAGGAAATGGGTAATTTCCATAGCACAGATGACCCTGATTATATCTCATTAGCAGATGAATATACAAAGCTACTTGAAAAGTTTGACGAAGGTGGAGGCTATAGCTATGAAAGCCATATAAAGGGGGTCCTAACTGGCCTTGGGTTCACTGAAGCACAATATGATCAACCCATATCCCAGCTCAGTGGTGGTCAAAAGACTAGAATAGCTCTTGCAAAGTTATTGCTTAAAAACCCTGAACTCTTACTCTTAGATGAGCCCACCAACTATCTAGATCTCAGTGCCATGGAATGGCTTGAACAATACCTTCTGTCCTATCCTGGCACTTTAATGATCATATCTCATGATCGATATTTCCTAGACAGCATATGTGACACCATTATAGAAATTGAGAATGGCAAGAGCCATGTATACAACGGCAATTACACTAATTATCTGAGGCGTCGGGCAGAAAGGCTGGCAAATCAACAAAAGGCATACGACAATCAGCAAAAGGAGATAAGACGGCAAAAGGCAATAATAGAAAGATATCGTGCCTTTAACAGGGAAAAAAGTGTAAGGGCAGCAGAGAGCAGACAAAAAATGCTGGATAAAATCGAACCACTAGATAGGCCACATAGAGATGAAGAGGTATTGATATCCTTTGACATCTCTAAGCAAAGTGGATATAAGGTACTCGAAGTTGATAATCTAAGCAAAGCCTTTGATGACCAGATTATATTTAAAGATGTATCCTTTTCCCTAAATAGGGGGGAGCGAGTTGCCATAATCGGTCCCAATGGTGTTGGTAAATCCACTCTTTTAAAGATAATAATGGGGCTTGTAGAGCCTTCATCAGGCAATATAGAGTTTGGTACAAATCTATCTATAGGATATTATGATCAGGAACAATCAAGCCTCCTTGACAAAAACACTGTTATGGATGAGGTCTGGAGACATTTCCCAGATCTGACTCAAACCCAAATACGAAATGCATTAGCTTCCTTTCTCTTTACTGGTGATGATGTGTTTAAGACAATAGACACATTAAGTGGTGGGGAAAGAGGCAAGGTGCTGCTTACTAAACTTGCCCTAGCTCATAACAATTTTCTAATATTAGATGAGCCTACAAACCATCTAGACTTGGACTGTAAAGAACAACTTGAAATGGCGCTAAATGACTATCCTGGCACTATACTAGTGGTCTCCCACGATAGGTATTTTTTAAATAAAATAGTAGATAGGATATTGATACTTCACAGCGATGGAATTGAAGAATATATGGGAAATTACGATTATTATATGGAAAAAAAGAAAAAGCTCTTAAGGCAGATGGAAAAAGAGGCATCATCTCCTACTAAGACTAAGACCGAAATCCAAGAAGAAAAGAAAAACAGACGTAAAGCGCAGAGACAAAGTGCACAGGAAAAAAGACAAATTCAAGCCCTCGAAAACTCCATACAAGGGCTTGAAGATACACTAAGGCAATTAGAACTTGAGCTTGCCGATCCAAAACTCTATGAAGATAGTGATAAGATAAAAGATATCCAACTCGAATATGCCTACAACAGAGAACGCCTTGATAAACTATACGAAGATTGGATACTACTCATAGATGAGGCCTAAAGTATTCCACCCTCTTCACTCTTGCCTCACTAATATATATCGTATTATCACCTGTCCTCCTCATTACTATCTAGATTGAGACTCGCCTTAGATATATGGAGGATCATTAGCCTCTCACCCTTCTCTGGCTCGTGACTTTTAAATGCATGGAGTATCTGTTTATGCTCCTCCAACGCTTGATATGCTCGTTTAGGGACTTTCAAGGAAGTCAAACGAGCTTTTTTTACATATCTAAGGAGGTTTTTTAAGGTGTTCTGTAGCACCCTACTCTTACACGCATCATATATTACCTCATGAAAACGAGTATCGAGCTTTGTAACCTGCTCCATATCACCTTTCTTTGTGTAGTATGCCATAAGCTCCACTGTCTCTTCAAGTTTTTTTAGCTCCTCTGCCTCTATTCGTTCTACAGCCCATCTGACTGCTAGACCTTCTATAAGAGATCTTATAGTGTATATATCCTGTATATCATCCTTTGTGATACCAGTGACATATACCCCCTTATTGGGTATATATGTCACTAGACCTTCAAGCTCTAATTGGCGTATAGCTTCCCTGACAGGTGTCCTACTGACTCCCAATTCCTCAGCTAACTTTGTCTCAACTAAACTATCACCTGGCTCATATCGTCCGTTTATTATATCATCCTGTATCTTTGTAAACACCTGACCACGTAAAGAGCCTTGTCCATATGCATTGTCCTCCCAAATGCTCTTTGCCAATATATTCCCTCCTAAAACTTATTCTCTAGGCATTTTCTTTTGTGTAGTTGAGAAGTCCTCCTGCAAGCAACACTTCCCTAAGCCTTGGTGATACATTGAGCACCACCTCAAACTCATAGCCCTTAGTTGTATTTTTAGCGGTTATAAGATCACCACTGCCTACTTGCCGTCTTCCATTGTCTATTACAAGTATATCTCCCCTATCTATGCGCTCATAATCCTCTTCATCTTTAAATACCAAGGGTAATATTCCAGAGTTTATTAGATTGGCCTCATGTATTCGGGCAAATGACTTGGCAATTACCGCCTTTATACCTAAGTATAATGGGACTAGTGCAGCATGCTCTCGACTAGAACCCTGTCCATAGTTATGCCCTGCTACCAATATTCCACCTTTCGCTTCCTTGGCCCTCTCAGGAAATGTTGGATCAACTGGAGTTAAACAATAGTCAGAAAGATGAGGGATATTGGATCTATATGGAAGTAATTTTGCATTAGAGGGCATTATGTGGTCAGTAGTTATATTGTCCTCCATAACGAGCAATACTTCTCCCTCTATTGTATCTGACAGCTTCTTATTTAAGGGGAACGGCTTTATATTTGGTCCCCTTACGACCTCAACTTTTTCAGGTTCTTCAGCCGGTGGTAGTATCGAATTGTCATTTATAACAAATGTAGTCGGCATATCGACCTGTGGATATTCACCAAGCTCCCTAGGATCAGTCAAAACTCCCCTTATGGCAGTTGCCGCTGCAACCTCTGGACTTGCAAGATATACTTTAGCACTCATTGTGCCACTTCTACCATAGAAGTTCCTGTTAAATGTTCGAACCGATACAGCATCGGTGCCCGGCGCTTGGCCCATGCCTATACAGGGACCACATGCTGATTCCAATATTCGTGCACCTGCATCTATGAGGTGTGCAAGGGCACCATTTTGTGCAAGCATAGTATATACCTGTTTAGAACCAGGCGATATTACAAGGCTCACATCTGGATGTACAGTCTTACCCCTTAATATACTAGCTACCTTCATAAGATCTAGATATGACGAATTGGTGCAGCTACCTATGCATACCTGATCCACTTTAATGGGCCCAACATTTTCCACAGTATCAACATTATCTGGACTATGAGGCTTTGCAACTAGAGGCTTTAACTCGCTAAGATCTATTACGATCTCCTCATCATAGGAGGCATCTTCATCTGCCTTGAGCTCTACCCACTCATCTTCCCTTCCTTGGGCTTTCATGAAATTATATGTCATACCATCACTTGGAAATATTGATGTGGTAGCTCCAAGTTCTGCACCCATATTTGTAATTGTCGCACGCTCGGGCACTGTAAGATATTTAAGTCCTTCACCTGCATACTCAAATATTGTTCCTACACCACCCTTGACAGTTAGACGCCTTAATATCTCCAATATTATATCCTTTGCCGTAACCCACGGTTGTAGCTTACCCTCTAGCACAACTCTACATACCTTGGGCATAGTTAGATGATAAGGACCTCCCGCCATTGCAACTGCTACATCTAGGCCTCCCGCACCTATTGCCAGCATACCTATGCCCCCACCTGTGGGAGTGTGGCTATCGGATCCCAATAGTGTAAAACCGGGACGTCCAAATCGCTCTAGATGGACTTGGTGGCAAATACCATTGCCAGGACGAGAAAAATATATACCATGCTTTGCTGCAACTGTCTGTATATATCTATGATCGTCAGCATTTTCAAACCCTGCCTGTAATGTATTATGATCGATATAAGCTACAGACCGCTTAGTCTTAACCTGTGGTACATCCATGGCCTCAAACTGTAGATAGGCCATAGTACCTGTAGAATCTTGGGTCAAAGTTTGATCAATTTTAATGGCTATTTCCTCTCCAACTTTCATTTGACCTGATATAATATGATTTTTTAGTATCTTCTGCACTATATTCTTCCCCAATATCGTTCCTCCTCTAAATATAGTATCTATTCAGTATAATTGTATACAATTATACACTATGTGTCAATCCTTTCATTGTTTGAGTTTCCGTAAATAAAACTGTATGAACTTATGAATCGCATCAACCATTTATCGGTCAATGATTAAAACCATTGATTATTGGGAGAGCTAGAAAAAATACGGAAACCCAAATTTGATTATTACTATTTACAAACACAAATCTGGCAAGTTTTTATATGGGTTTTAAGTATTATTTATGCTTTTCCTTTTGCCATTTGTGTCGTATAATGCTATAATATGTCATATATACATACTTTTTATGAGGAGGTAGAGTGGAGAATGGGAAATAATGATAATATTGGTCAAAGAATCAGAATTCTACTACTCAAACAGCCATTCGTCACAGCAGCTATATTCAGTCTTATAATAGCCATATTATTAAAGCTTATTGCAAGTCTTTCTGGATTTCAATTTTTCATAGTGCTCATATTTAACCTAGTATTAGCTGAAGGATTAGTAGCCCTAGTATTGAGAGATGCAGACCATAAGATAAACTCCATTGTCTACATGATGGACAGGATAAAAAACAAAGATCTAAATCACACAATCGATATTTCACAATTTGAAGGTCTAGAATCAGTATCATATAGTCTCAACAACATGGTATCAGATTTAAAATCCATAATGTCTTCCCTAAAGGAACTTTCAGTACGTCTTGTGGACTCGTCTGACATGCTAAACAACAACTCTAGTAAATTAAATGAAGCTATAGACGATATAGCTTCAACTACAAATGAGATCGCCAACGGTGCCTCTGAACAAGCATCCGAAGCAGAGAGGGGAGTAACACTCATAACTAATCTTTCTAATCAAATCACCAATGTAGCCAAACATGCTGAATCAGTTGGTGAGGCTTCAGAAAATATGAAGACAATGAATGAGAAAGGATTGAAAACCCTCCATAGTCTCAAAGATACCAGTACAGAAAACGAAAAAGCTGCCGATGAGGTCCTTGGATTTATTGACAACTTTATTGAAAAGACAAATAATATTGGTGAATTCGTAGCTGCAATAAATACTATTGCAGAACAGACCAATCTATTGGCACTAAATGCTGCCATTGAAGCTGCTAGGGCCGGCGAAGCAGGAAGAGGTTTTGCCGTTGTAGCAGAAGAAATACGAAAGCTTGCCGACAATAGTAAGAAGGCGACAGAAGAGATAGAACATCTAGTAGAAGATATAATGGAAGATGCCGATACAGCTACTGGAGTCATGAAGGCATTAGATAAAGTGGTTGATGAACAAGCAAGTGCAGTAGGAGATACCTCACAGGTATTTACACAGATTGCTGAAAGCATAGATGAAATACTCATCAAGATAGATCAGGCCATTGAAGCAGCAGAGATGATGGAAAAAGATAAAAACCACGTAATAGAAGCCATACAGAATATATCTGCCGTATCAGAGGAAGCTGCTGCTGCAAGCGAAGAGGTTGCCGCTAGCACCCATACACAAAAAGATTTCATAGAAGAGATGGTAAACTCCACTAGAAGTCTCAATTTGCTTGCGTTAGAGCTTAAGAAATATACAGACCTATATAGAGTGTAAAATTTGACTAAATATGGGACTTATCAGTTGATAAGTCCTTTTTTTTATAGTATAATCAGGATGACTATATTATTAATAGTAGGTATAGCTTATGTATTTCTGTAAGCAAACTTTTATAGAGGAGTGTTTATAAATGGACCGAAAAACCATGATGGAGTGTCCCGATGGTATAGAATGTGCTATTGAAAAGGCATTAAATGTACTTGGAGGCAAATGGACATTCCTCATAATACGCGATCTGTTTGAAGGTACCAAGCGCTTTGGCGAACTACGCAAATCACTTGTGGGTATCAGCCCTAAAACTCTATCAGAGCGACTTAAAGAATTGGAGAGAAATGGTGTTGTAACCCGCACTGCCTATCCAACCGTTCCACCTACTGTTGAATACACTCTAACAGAAAAGGGCAGGAGTCTAAGAAATATAATAAAAGAAATGAAATTATGGGGAGCACAGTGGGGATAAAAAAAGTGGCGAGTATATACTCGCCACTTTTTTTACTTAAAATACTTTACAGCATTCTCAAACAAGGATATATTCCTATTATCAGGAATATTTATGAGCGTATTTTTATCTATCCTCTCGGGATGTCCAATTCTACCTAATATCTTGCCATCAGGACTGGTTATACCCTCTATGGCCTGCACAGAGCCATTTGGGTTAAATGGCATATCCAGTGTAGGTTCCCCTTCTAGACTTACGTATTGGGTGACTATCTGGCCACATTTAGCCATTTTCTCTATATCCTCCATGGAAGCTATAAATCTTCCACGTCCGTGGGATATAGGTACTATATGAATATCTCCTACATTTGTATCCATAAACCACGGTGAGCAATTAGATACTACTTTCGTATAGGCGATACTAGATACATGTCGTCCGATACTATTGCAAGTAAGTCCCATATTGATATGACCAGCATCTCTTATCTCACCATAGGGCAAGAGGCCTAATTTTAATAGGGTGGAAAAGCCACTTCCAAGTCCTAGTATTAAACCATCTTGTCTATTTAAAAATTCCATAATTGCATCGGCAACTTCAGAGTTCATAAATGCTGCGGTCATGGGACTAGCGCCATTCTCTGGCTCGCTGCAAGTGCTGACACCGCCTGACAATGCTATTATCTGAGAATTTTTTATGGCCTTGGTCAGACCAGATAGTGAATCTTTCAGAGCAGCTTCAGACATATTGTTGAAAACTTTCACATCTACAATAGCTCCTGCCCTTTCAAATGCGCCGGCAACATCATACTCCCCATTAGTCCCGGGAAATACAGGTATGAGCACCCTAGGCTTTGTAGCCATGTACTGCCCCTTCTTACTGCCACCTCTATAGGTGTATTCTTTAGGAGGATTGCCTTTTACTTGAGTCTTAGTTGGAAATACATCCTCTAGAGGGCTCTGCCATGTATCTATTGCCTCATCTAATGCTATATTTTCATCTCCTATTGTAATCCATCTATCTTTTTGTGTATAACCTATGAGCTCATATTTTGTACCATCAAATAGAGCATCTATGTCCATATCTGCCTCTATCTCCAATACAAGAGAGCCATATGCTGGCATAAATAGATCACAGGTTTTCATCATACCCTCAAATGAAAAACCTATCATATTTCCAAAACACATCTTAGATATTGCCTCACATAAGCCTCCATTGCCTATGGTATGGGCAGATAATACTGCTCCCTTATCTATGAGCTTGTGTACAAGTCTATAATTTTTATCTAACTGTTCGAAATCTGGCAAGAATTCATAGTCCATGGGAAGGCTAAGAAGTACTACCTTACTTCCCACCTTCTTAAACTCAGGGGATACTACCTTCCTCACATCAACTGTATTTACAGCAAATGTAACCACAGTGGGGGGGACATCAATGCCATTGAAACTTCCAGACATACTATCCTTGCCCCCTATCGATGGAATACCAAGGGCAGTTTGAACTGTGTGGGCACCAAGTAGTGCTGCAAAGGGCTTACCCCACCTTGCAGGATCATCTCCTAACCGTTCAAAATATTCCTGCATAGATAGGCGAGTCTTTGTATAGTCTCCTCCCACGGCTACCACCTTAGCCAATGCCTCAACTGTTGAATATATTCCACCATGAAACGGACTCCATTCACATAGATATGGATCATAGCCATGGCTCATGACAGTCGCTGTGGTAGTATCACCCTTCAATGTGGGCACCTTGGCCACCATGGATTCGGCAGGTGTAAGTTGGTACTTGCCACCAAATGGAGCAAGAACTGTGCCGGCGCCTATGGTGCTGTCAAACCTCTCTACTAGCCCCTTTTGACTACATACATTGAGATCTGCCAGTTTTTTGAGCCAAGCACTACGCAAATTATCTTCTTCCATATTTGCTGTCACATCAAAATATATCCTCTCTTCGCTAGGAGTCTGTATATGCACATCTGCTATCTGGGTCGCACCATTGGTATCTAAAAACGCCCTAGATATATCTACAATGCTCTCATCTCTCCATTTTATGACAAGTCGCTCTTCTTCGGTGACTTCTGCCACTACGGTTGCCTCTAGATTTTCCTCATCAGCTCCCCCTATGAATTTCTGTGCATCTTCCCTAGCCACAACGACAGCCATACGTTCTTGGGACTCAGATATAGCAAGCTCTGTACCATCTAATCCCTCATATTTTACGGGTACTCTATCTAAATCTATGCAAAGACCTGGAGCAAGCTCACCAATTGCCACTGATACGCCTCCTGCGCCAAAGTCATTACATTTTTTTATCATCTGAGCAATATGTTTCTTTCTAAATAGTCGCTGTATCTTTCGCTCCTCCACCGGATTACCCTTTTGTACCTCTGCGCTGCATGTCTCAAAAGATGTCTCCGTGTGTGCCTTCGAAGAACCAGTTGCACCGCCACAACCATCTCTGCCAGTTCTTCCTCCAAGAAGAATTACTAAATCGCCTGGAGCTGGACTTTCTCTAACTACATTTTCCTTAGGCGCTGCCGCTACAACCGCACCAAGTTCCATTCGTTTAGCCATAAATCCCTCATGATATATCTCAGCTACATGCCCAGCAGGAAGTCCTATACCATTGCCATATGAACTATAGCCCTCTGCCGCAGTAGTAGTTATAGTCCTCTGAGGTAGCTTTCCAGGTAGGGTATCCTCTATTGGCACCCTGGGATCTGCGCTACCTGTTATCCTCATTGCCTGGTACACGTAGGAACGCCCAGACAAGGGATCTCTTATGGCACCACCTAGGCAAGTAGCCGCCCCACCAAATGGTTCAATCTCTGTGGGATGGTTATGTGTCTCATTTTTGAACATTATGAGCCATTCCTCTTCCTTCCCATCAACATCCACAGGCACAACTATACTAGCTGCGTTTATCTCCTCTGACTCATCGAAATTGTCTAAAATGCCCCTCTTCTTGAGCTCTTTCATCCCAATGGTTGCAACATCCATAAGTGTTATGGGCCTCTCACCATTACCATATACATATTTTCTGGATTTTAAATAATTAGCAAAAGCTGATTCTATGGGTTTTGTGAGCTGAGTATCCTCTATTTCTATATCTTCTATATGAGTTGAAAAAGTGGTATGTCTACAATGATCCGACCAGTAGGTATCTAAAACCTTAATTTCAGTAATAGTGGGATTCCGATTTTCGCTATCCCTAAAGTATTCTTGACATAGCTTTAGATCTGCCATACTCATGGCAAGACCTCTATCTTCTAAGAAAGCTTTGAGCTCACCATCATCTAGATCTATAAAGCCATTTAATATCTCCACATCGTCAGGAACTTCAGTCTCCTGTTGAAGACTAGATGGCTTTTTAAGTGAGGCCTCTCTACACTCCACAGGGTTTATAAGATAATCTTTTATATTGGCAAAATCCTCATCACTTATATCACCTTGAAGAACTATGAGGGTTGCCGAATTCACTTTTATATCCTTTCGCTGTGTCAATATATAGAGGGCTTCCTCTGCCAAACCAGCCCTGCTGTCATATTGTCCTGGCAAGAGCTCAACTGCAAAAGACTTGCTATCATTTGGTAGCTCTATAGCTTCATCGTATAAAAGATCTACACTAGGCTGCGAAAATATGGTGGTACGGGCAAGGCCATACTCTTCATCTGTAATACCTTCTATGTCATATCTATCTATGACCCTCACTGACTTTAGACCCTCCACCTTTAAGTTGTCACTTAGATCCCTTAAGAGGTTTATAGCTTCTACGTTAATATCATTACGGGTTTCTACGAACAATCGCCTAATTGTATCTTCCAATTTATTTCCTCCTTAATTATATGTAACACTTTACTCTCCTATTATATCAGCTTTTTTATATTCTATAAATACCTAAATGAAAAAAGTTTATACTAAAAAAACGTTTGCTACTATTCTACGAGAGCCTCAAAATTTCTTGCTAATCAATACTATATCATCATAGCTTCTATTTGTCCCTATATAAACAACCTAACTGGAGCCCTATATTCGAATATTAAAACAATCCCTTGAGTTTCCGCAAAATACATAAAAATCACTAAAAAAAAACAACATATTACCGGTAAGTGTTATTAAGAGCTTCTTACCTGCTGTTTTAGAATTATTTTGCGCATGCGAAAAAGACCTAAATTAAAGGTTCTTTTTCGTGCGCTAAATTTTTAAAGTACACAGCTTATATATTCAACAAGCCAACTTAAACTCTAATATGTATAAACGATTCTCTTTAGGTCTTCTCTACTGTATTATGATTTTTGGGTTAAAAACATTATACATGATTTTCTCGCTATGGTTTTATATTTTTTTACTGTTTCATTTAATTATATCACCAACCCTTAAATGAAAATATTAATATTAAAGACATTATATTTGTATTAATGCTTTTATTAGTTTTAAGCTCTATTGGCTATAAAAAGTTTAAAAAGTCAAACCCAATTATGATTAATCTCATTCTATACTATTTAGCCCCTTCCCACTTTGGACAATCACACACATTGATTGCAAAATATAATCAGTGGGATGTTACCAAAGTGGGAAAAATACGGGAAACAATCCCCCAACTTAATTTTGATTCAACCTCGATAACTATAAGACTAAAAATACCAAACGTAAAGCCTATGGGTATCGTCATCGTAGCAATTGGGAACTCAGACTCAAATACGAATTTGAATGTGCTCAAAAAATTCAGTTTTCAAGGTACCCAAGATACTTCATATATAGATTTTGCAAGAATCCGAGTCTCTAGCATATTAGATACCTTCAAATCTTCTATAGCTATCACTTGGTTTTCGTTTATAATTCTATAAGATAACCTTTGCTTCGATTCTATATTACCATGCAATTTGGTCCGACAAATGGACTTTCCGTTAATACAAAAGCTAGTCCAATTAGATTACTTAGCGATATATATGCTCGTTTCCTGTAAACAACTAGCTCTCTTTGTTCTAATGGCTTATTGCTGTCCTCTACCAATGCAGATAGGGAAACTATAATGTTCGAAAAAAGTAAAGTGGTAAGACAAATAAAGCTATTCCATGGTATTAGCTTTATCCCCGAGAACACTGTTACCATCATCATTATGTAAAACAAATAACATCTTGCATGATATCCCCCAGCATAAGACCTAAGGATATAATAGACAATACATTACATCCTTTAGGATATACCTTGATGTTTGATTCCATTTTACTATTTTAATCTGCATCAAATAATTGTCTTGGATTATAATTTGCAATAGCAACACTCGATAATAAGGTAGAAATCACAACTATAAGTAAATAGATACCACAAGCAGATAAAATTGATTGGTACGAAAAAGCATTATCTAAAACTTTTATTTGAATGAGCCCATCCGAAAATTTTGAGTTGGTAAAACCCGTTGCAATATCTAATATTTTTTCTCCATATGTATATATAACACCACGTCCAATAACAAGAGATATAGCTAAAGTAGTCAATGCAATTATTAATATCTCAGTTATGAAATATAATACAATCTTTATTTTCTCTGTTCCCAATGCAATATATATGCCAGCTTCATAGTAATGATCTCTCATCCATAATAGTGTCATTAAAAACAAAATTACAAGTGAGGTAATATAAGTAAACTTTAGAAGGCCACTGGAAGTACCCTCCAAAGCAACTACCACTGCCCCATATTCACTTAACGTACTTTCCAGGCAATTTATAAGGCCATATTCTTCCTCCGGTGCAATTTCTCGGATTTCATTATATACTATTTCAATATTTTCATATTCATCTACATAGACCATTAAAGATCTTAATGGATCAACTGAATCTCGCAATTCAAAAAAGGAATCATAGTCACAAAAAATATAACTTTTAGGAGATATAGTATAATATGCCCCCTGACTATTGTCAATTCGTATTTCTGGAGCTTGAAGAGTTTCATAAATACCTATAATTTCAAAAGTTATTGTTTTGTCTTCTGTATCACTATATAATTCAATTTCCTTTCCAATATCCAATCCGTTTTTTGCTGCCAGTATACTGTCAATAATAACTCCTTTTTCATGCGAACTGGGGAATACCCCGTCCTTAAGTATCATATTTCCATTTCTGAATGTTGAATACAGACTTGTAGATATATTACCATATAACGTAATATATTCACTCGTACTCACGCTTGTATATGAATTTGATTTATATGGTATATTCATGAAGTTAACTGGCTTATAATCAAGTTCATGCCCACCGATATCATTATATCCCACAACATGATCTAGGGCCAATATTTGATCTATTAATTCCGAGGGTATAGTCTCCCCCGATCTGCTTTCAACGACAATACTATATCCCTCCAGTTTAACATATTCCTGATATGCCATGTTTACGGCATTCTGCAAAAAACCTCCTATCATTGACAAAACGGACAATACTAGTATTGCGATTGCCAAAATAATAGTACGAAAGGGTCTTCTTGTAATTTCCGTAACTATTCGTTTAAATAGTCCCATTTTAAGCCTCCAGCGAAAAGCAAACATCACATTGTTTTTTCAAACTTTCTGAGTGTGTAGCTGCGATAACACATTTATTTTGTTCTAGTACCAATTGTTTAAAAATATCAATGATGTTCTGAGTATTTTCTTTATCTAGATTACCTGTAGGTTCGTCTGCAAGAATATAATTGGCATCTGTAGCAAGTGCTCTTGCAATTGCTACTCTTTGTTGTTGTCCGCCTGACAGCTTTGTAATGACTCTATTCATTTCTGCATCAACAAGTCCTAATGATTCAAGCAAAGCAACTGCCTTTTTCTTAGCATCTTTTTTATTCTTTATTTTTCCGCTTATATTTATAGCCAACATGACATTCTCTACAGCTGTCATATAAGAAAAGAGATGAAAATCTTGGAATACATATGAAACATGATTTTTTCTGAGATTATTGTATCCAATTTCTTTTATATCAACTCCATCCAAAGAAATTACTCCATCTCTTGGAGAATCCAACCCACCAAGTAAAGAAAGACAAGTAGTCTTTCCACAGCCAGATGCCCCATATATTGTATAAAATTTACCTTGCTCAAATTCCATGGATTTTTTATTCAAAACCTCTACATCTACCTTACTTTTGGTTTTATAGCTATAACTTACATTTATCATTGACAGCATTGTATGTCCTCCTACTTTTTATTTAGTAAAAATTTGGGTTTTGTAGTAATTATACTATATAAGGGAATTGTCATTGATAAAAGCAAAAAACCCAAAGAAAAAAAGAAAATTTTCGAATAATTTGATACACTTACTATCTCTTTGATATCTAAATTCAGCGAAAACTCTTGCCCCAGATCTGGAGTTATATATGGCCCATATGATCTATCTTCATAATTAATTACATTTTTTGCAATATCGTTTAAACTTCTAACTATAGTACTAGCTGTAAAATGATAGACGATTCCTGATATAAAAAATGCTAGTGCAATTATTAAAAGCATGGAAATGCCATACTGTAAAACAATTCTCCCTTTTTTACATCCCAGTGCTAAAAATATACCAACTTCACTTCTATATTGAGCTGCATAAAAAGTAAGTATTAACAACATAACGATGCCCCCAATAACAGATACATATCCAAAGATCAGTAAGGAATAGTTCTTCATTAGAACTACTACACCAGCTTCATTACTCAAATAATCGCTTGCTGTATTATAGATATCTACATCTTTTCCCAATAATTCACGTAATTCAGATCCCACCTGATCAATCGACTCAAATTTATCAACAAATACAGTACACCCATATGGTAAGCAAGATTCAAAACCCATAGTTTCCGCCGCATATTCATAATCTAAGAAAACCACATTATAGGGACTATATATATACACTCCTTCGCCCAGATTATTGTGCTCAGTGATTTCAAATTCAGAATCTACTTGAAAAATACCACAAACTTTATAAGTATGTTCATTACCGGATTCTTCAATAGCAAATGTCACATCATCTCCGAGGGAAAGATTATTTTGTTCTGCAAATTTGTTTTCAATTATTATGCCCTGATTTTCATAGCTTGGATATGTACCATTTATAAGTGAAACAGATTTTTCATATCTAAACCATGGATAAAGCTCAGTATTCATCATAGATAATAGGACAACTGAATTCGTATTCCATGTAACATCCTCAGTATCAGCTCCTGGTTCGACTCCTGTATGTTGCTTCACATTATTCATACCCACAGGCACGACCAGATTCTCCCTCCAATTATTCACTCCAATTACATGTTCAATCGAAGTAATCTTTTCATACATTTCTGCTGTCAAATCTCCATCTTCGGACTCAATCGAAAGCGCTGCACCTTGGTATAAAAATGCATCTTTCTCGCCTTTTTCAGCGATAGAATATACAGATATACCAACCAGCTCACCAAGAAATATTATTATAAATATTATGCATAAAACTATACTTTTCATTGGTTTACGTAAAACATATGCTCTTGCACATTGAAAAATATTCATAAGTAAATTCTCCCATACCATACTTGTTAAGTTTAAGTAGAAGTATATCCCAACATCCTATAATTAACAAGTGTTTTTATAACAATCCATATATAAGTGTTAGTATATGAATTACTAAAGAGATAGCACTCAGAGTTCCCATTTTATTAAAAAACGAAAACTCCGAGTGCCGGGTATCCCAGTCATTGCCAAAATCCAATTTTATTCGTAAACATAGTAACTGCTACCTAATGTAGTTATAGATACAGTCGCATTTTTATTTGTTAAATATGGTTTGTAATACGCTGTAGAACCAACTAATGTCTTAGAAGCATATTTACTTGAACCGCTTAAAGTGCCTGAATACCAAGAATACTTAGCTGAATTAGAAGTCTTTTGAAACCCAATTGCAATTTTATTTCCCCTTTCTGAAAAATAGAACTGCATTTTCTGAGTTCCACCCTCTGTTAATTTGCGACCATTGGGACTACTTGATGGATACCAAGTCGTAGTATAACCTGCTTTTGTAGTATGTTTATTTAATGAAACTTTTGTTGCCGCATTTGCCACTGGAGCCACCATCATAAGAGAACAACACACCATTGATAAAAGTAATACGAGAAAATATCTAAATCGCTTCATAAAACCTTCCTCCTTGATATACAATATTTTCCAATTACATTGTGCCAACCTTCTACTGATCGAGTTACCCGATGCTTATCACATCCCTATAAGCCACACACCCTTTTCACAAATTACTCAATCATAGTATACACCCTCTCCTTTATTAAATGGGTCCTTCCAGAAATTCCGGAATCCTGTTAATACTATCTCAAGGGCTACCAATCTGGTTTCATCCCCGAGATTCGCACTCAAAAAATCTACCTTTCTAGTAGGTCTGTTTGCCTTGTCCATTTTAAACCCAACTATACCCTCTAATATGTCCAATATTTTGCCCAATTAGCTTCGATTTGGCCTAAAATCCCCCCACTTCTACATATTTACCACTGGGTCTTCGAAATCATTTGCAATGAATTATATATCACATTAATTGCCAGCTACATAAAGCCTTTTATTTCTAGCATATGATTTTCCATTGACCTTATAGTTCAATTCCAAATAGATAAATCCCCTGTTTCAACTGCTTTTCTCTTTATTTTTATACAAACATTACATAGTACAACTGTTTTAACATTTTAGTACTAAAAGATTCGACAGTTTTATTTTACCACATATAACCTTTTTTGTGCCGGCTTTTGCAGCGAACGATATATACTTTTGTAATGAAATACAACTTTTCGTTTCTATAGATTATTTCGGCCATAATCGGATCCTAATTAAATAAATATACATAAATAATGTAACCGAAAATACATTCCCACCATATTCAAAGTCTAGGAAACCATTATATTTTTACAAA